>JAYTHX010000017.1:0-7256 GCA_043732195.1 Polyangiaceae bacterium | reverse complement strand
TCATTGTAGAGACGGCGGTCGTCGTCGAACAAGCTACATCGACGAACGCAGCGTCGCGGCGAGCTGGCCACGGCGGAAGACCCACATCTCTCCCGGTTGCCCCACGGTCCACGTCTCGTCCCGGGTGAGCGGCGCCGTGGCGATGATCGCCACGCGATCCCGGGGCGTCGTGACCTCGGCGAAGTCGACCGTGAGGTCGTCGTCGGCGAGCGTGGCGCGCTTGAAAGGGGCCTTGCGCACGATGTAACAGAGCTTTGTTGCGCACCTCGCGAACATGTGCTCCCCGTCGGCCAGGAGGAAATTGAAGGTGCCGCGCTCGCCGAGCTCTCCGCCGATCGCAGCTACGGCCTTCCACAGTCGCTCTCGCGATGCTGGATATCCCCGCGGAAACGTGCGGTGCAGGTGATCGAGGATGGCGCAGAACGCGTGCTCGCTGTCGGTGGTGCCGATCGGGTGGAAACGCTCCAGCGCGTGCTTCTTCACGCCGCGCACCGTGCCGTTGTGGGCGAACGTGAAGTGGCGTCCCCACAGCTCACGGACGAAGGGATGCGTGTTTGCGAGCGAGATCGGACCGCGCGTTCGCTTGCGGACGTGCGCGATGGCGAGGAGCGTCTTGATCGGGTGACTGCGAATGTAGGCGGCGAGCTTGGACCCCGATGCCGCAGCGGGCTCGAGGAACGTGCGCACCGAGCGCCCCTCGTAGAGCGCGAGACCCCAGCCGTCGGCGTGGGGCCCGCGTACACCGCCGCGGAGCGCGAGACCCGAGAACGAGAACACGATGTCGGTCGGGACGTTGCACTCCATGCCGAGCAGCTCACACATCGATCGCGCCACAGTATCGCGTTTCGCCGGGCCGCACGCCAGGCTCCTCCGGCGCCGCGGCACGTGCAATCATTCGCCTGCGATGCGATGTGCTCGAACCGCTCGGACCGTGGCGCCGCGCGCGCTGCTCACCGCGCTGGCGCTCTCCGCGCCCGCGTGGGCCGACGGGGACAGCGCCTCGCTCTCGCTCAAGGTCGTCGACCCGCCGGTCCTCTCGTTCGACGTCACCGGTCTCGGTCGAGCGACGCACCCGCTCCGGCTCGTGCTCTCGAACCGCGCCTCGAAGGCGGTGAAGATCGAGCCGCTCGTCATCCACTACCGGCCCACGCGTGACGGCGTCACGTACCCGTGCGACGACCCGAGCGCGCGTGACGATCGCTTCCCGGCGACGCTCGAGGCGAACGAGTCGTTCAGCTTCCCGCAGACGGTGACGTGCAACACGCCGCTGCCCGGCCGCTACGAGGTGGAGATGCGGGCGCGTCCGCGCAGTGCGCCAGCGTCGGCCGAGCGATCGTATGGCTCGTTCCCGATCCAGATCGATCCTGGCTCGAACCCGCCGGTGCGCGTGCCCTGGGAGACCGCGGTGTACGCCGCGGCGTCGGGCACCAAGGACATGCGGCCGTCGAACAACCCGAACGCCGCACGCGTCGTGATCGCGATGATCAACGCGACGAAGGCGCCGTTCGTGCTCGCTCCGGTGCGTGCCACGCTGCGGGTCACGCGCCGCGGGTCGAGCATGCAGGCCTGCCCCGATCGCAACGTCGACCTCGCGTTCACGGGGACCCTCGAGGTCGGCCGCTCGCAGGCCCTCTCGACCGGGCTCGGCTGCGACATCTCCGCAGAGGCGCTCTACGACGTCGACGTCTCGGTGGCGAACGCGAGCGGCGCGCGCGTGCGCATCGCGACGCACGGGATCCGCGTCACCGTCAACGCTCCGTCCTCGCCCAGCAACGCCGACGACCGCAGCATCCCCTTCGCAGGCGGCAGCGGCACATAGGGGAGAAGCTGACAGCTGACAGTTTTCGAGACACCTCTCGCTGAAGGTCAGGTCGGTCCGAGCTGCGTGAGCCACACGCCGAGGTCGCGCATCACGTTCGGCGGGATGCCGTGGCCGCCCTCGAACTCGAGGAACGTGCTCGCGAGCTCCGCCTCCGCGAACGCGTGATGCAGCGCCTGCGCGATCGGGAACGGCAGGATCGGATCCTCGGTGCCGTGGCTCTGGAAGACCGGCAGGCCCTTGCGGCTCGCGAGCGCGGGGAGCCAGTCGCTCGCGGCGAGGAGCGTCCCCGAGAGGATCACGAGGCCCGCGAACGCTCGCGGCGAGCGGAGCACGACGTCGGTGGCGATCATCGAGCCCTGCGAGAAGCCGCCGATCACCAGGCGCGAGCCGGTCGCCTTGGTCTCGCTGTCGAGCGCGTCGAGCATGCCGAGCACCGCCGTCCGGGCCTCGGCCATCCCCTCGGGGACGTCCTTGATCAGGTCCTGGAGCGTCCCCTGGCGGATGGCCCGCTCGTAGCGGCCGATGTCGATGTGCCACCAGGCGCGCGCATCCCCCATGAAGGGCATCGACGGATCGGAGAGCGCGAGCGGCGCCTCGGGAAATACGAAGGTCGTTCCGGCAGGCGCATTGATGCCGCCAGCCATCGCCACGAGATCGTCCCCGGGGGCGCCGTAGCCATGCATCAGCACCACCGTGAGGGGCGCCGCATCGGCGCTTTTCGACGTGGTTCCCGAGGTCTTCACGACACGACGCGCGCGGAGGGGGCCGAGGTCCTGGACGTCCATCGCCGGAGCATCCCACATCCCCCGCTGTGCGCGCCCGGGCAGTGATCCCGGCGTCCTGGATCAAAAGGTCCATGTCATCGAAATCGCTCGACTTTGCTTGCTGGGAATCAGGCGCCGCCGTAGACTTTCCGCAGATGTCCTCCGTTCGTCCCGGCGATGTGCTCGCGGGCAAGTACCGCGTCGAGCGCGTGCTTGGGAGTGGAGGCATGGGCTACGTGGTCGCGGCTCGGCACCTCCAGCTCGATCAGCTCGTGGCGATGAAGTTCCTGCGCAAGAACGGCGCGTTGCTCGACGAGACGGAGGCGACAGGACGTTTCCTCCGCGAGGCGAAGGCCGTCGTCCGCCTGAAGGACGAGCACGTCGCGAAGGTCTTCGATGTCGGTACGCTCGAGAGCGGCGAGCCGTACATCGTCATGGAGTACCTCGACGGGTGCGATCTCTCCGCGCTCGCGAAGCAGCGCGGCGCGATCCCCGCGTCCGAGGCGGTCGACTACATCATGCAGGCGTGCGAGGCGCTCGCCGAGGCGCACAGCCTCGGCATCGTCCATCGCGACGTGAAGCTCGCGAACCTCTTCCTGACGAAGGGTCACGCGGGCACGCCGCTCGTGAAGGTCCTCGACTTCGGCATCTCGAAGGTGAATCCATTCGGCGAGGCCGACCACGAGATGACGCGCACGGCGTCGATGCTCGGCAGCCCGCGCTTCATGTCGCCGGAGCAGATGCGCGACCCGCGCTCCGTCGATGCGCGCTCCGACATCTGGTCGCTCGGCGTCGTGCTCTATCGCCTCGTCTCGGGCAAGCCGCCGTTCGAGGCCGACACGCTCGGCCGGCTGCTGACGATGGTGATGCACGAGAACCCGGATCCGCTCTCCGCCGTGCGCGCGGACCTGCCGCTCGGCTTCTCGGAGGCCGTCGGTCGTTGCCTCGAGAAAGACGCGAACCTCCGCTACACGAACATCGCCGAGCTCGCGTACGCGCTCGTACCGTTCGCCGTCGACCCCGTGCGCGCGCGCGGCGCAGCCGATCGCATCGCCGCCACCCTCAGCGTCGCGCAGATGCCGCGCTCCATCGAGGTCTCGCTGTCGGGCGCGACGAGCTCTGGCGGCGTGCCCATCCCCGCGCCCACGCCCTCGAGCCCGCCCGGCCAAAACGACACGGGAACGGCCGCGCCGTGGGCCGGAACGCACGGCGGCGGCCGCCGCGAGTCGCGCAACAGCCTCATCTGGGCGGCGATGGCGCTCGTCTTCACGCTCGGCGCCGGCGGGCTCTTCGCCATGGTGCGCCATGACCGCGTGCAGGAGGCGGCCGCTGCAGAGGCCGCGCGCGTCGGTCCCGCGGCGGCGCCCGTCGCCGAGCCCGAGGCTCCGCCGCAGGTCGCTCACGTGACGCCGCCCGCGACCGCCTCCGCGCTGACCTTCGACGCGAGCGGCGTCGCCGTGGTGCCGCGCCCCGTGCCCGTCGAGTCCCTGGCGCGTCCGCACCCCACCGCAGCCACCGGCGCACGCAAGGCCGCCCGCCCGGCCGCGCCGCCCGATGCGCCTCCCTCCAAGCCCGCCCCGCTGAAGAACAGCGAAGGCATCCCGACGACGCGCGATTAGAATTCTCGGAGCTGTCAGCCGTGAGCTGTCAGCTGTCAGCTCATGAGGTCCAGTGGCTTAGGCATGCGTGTGTGGGGTCGATGCGCGGCGTTCCTCGTCTTGACGGCTGGCCTGATCGCCAGCGCGCCGGGCGCTGCGCGCGCGCAGCCCGGTGAAGGTGGTGCGGCGGCGGCCGAGTCGCTCTTCCAGGAAGCCCGCAAGCTGATCGACGCGAAGCGCTACGCCGAGGCTTGCCCGAAGCTCGCCGCCAGCCACAAGCTCGCGCCCGCGGTGGGCACGTTGCTCAACCTCGCCGATTGCTACGAGCGGAACGGTCAGCTCGCGAGCGCCTGGGTGCGCTTCCACGAGGCCATTGCGCTCGCCCAGCGGCTCGGCCGCGCCGACCGTGAGAAGACCGCCACCGACCGCGCCGACAAGCTCGAGCCGCGCCTCATCAAGCTCACCATCAAGAGCCGCGAGAGCGGGCTCGAGGTGAAGCTCGATGGCAACGTGCTCGACTCCGCGGCGCTCGGCACGCCCGTCCCCGTCGACCCCGGCAAGCACACCATCGACGCGACGGCGAAGGGCAAGAAGCCCTTCAACACCATCATCGACGTCACCGATCGCGCGCGCACACCGAGCATCGACATACCCGCGCTCGACGCCGACCCGGATGCGAAGACCAACACCACGGCTCCCCCGGTCGAGCCTCCGCGCCCGCCCGACGAGAAATCGTCGGACGGCTCGACGCAGCGAATCCTCGGCATCGCCGGCATGGGACTCGGCGGGGCGGGGGTGATCCTCGGCTCGATCTTCGGGCTGCGCACCTCCTCGAAGTGGTCCGAGGCGAAGGACCAGCACTGCACGGGCACGGACTGCGATCGCACGGGCGTCGAGCTCGCGGCGCAGGCGAAGAACGCCGGCACCGTGTCGACCATCTCCTTCATCGCCGGCGGCGTCTTCCTCGCCGGCGGCGCGGTGCTCTTCTTCACCGCGCCCAGCGGCTCGCCCGGACCGAAGAAGACTGACACGACACTCGGGCTCGGGCTCGGGCTCGGCAGCGTCTCGCTCGGCGGTAGATTCTGATGCGTGCGCAGCGCGCGGCGCTCGTCCTCGCCTGCGCCGGCCTCGTCGCGATGGGCGCGCTCACCGCGTGCGCGAGCCTCGTCGGCGTGGAGGACGTTCGCCTCCGCAGGGACAGCGGCAACGCCGACGTGCGCCAGGAAGGCCCGGAGCCGGACGAGGGCGGCCCCGGCGACACCGGACCACGGCCGCAGGAGAACGTGCTGGAGGTGGCGCTCGGCCTCTCTCACACGTGCGCGCGCAAGCCCGACCTCTCCGTGAAGTGCTGGGGTGACGATCGCAGCGGGCAGCTCGGTACGGGCGGCACGTCCGACGGCGGGGTCGCCGCCCCGCAGCCGGTCGGGATCAACGACGCGATCCGCATCGCCGCTGGCAAGAACCACACGTGCGTCGTCCGAACCGGCGGCACGATCTCGTGCTGGGGCGACAACCAGGACGGTCAGCTCGGTAACGGCAAGACGAACGCGCGCTCGCTCGTGCCCGAGGACGTGGGCGGCATCAGCGATGCGATCGCGGTCGCGTGCGGCGCCGCGTTCTCGTGCGCGGTGCGCGCGAACGGGAGCGTCATGTGCTGGGGCAGCGGCCTCGCCGGGCAGCTGGGCAACGGCGCGCGGCAGGTGCAGCCGAGCCCGGTCGCGGTCGCCAACCTCGATCGCGTCGTCGCCATCTCGGCGGGCGAGTCGCACGCGTGCGCGGCGCGCGGCGACGGCACGCTGCTTTGCTGGGGCGACGGCTTCGACGGCCAGCTGGGCAACGGCGACCAGAAGGACCGCCTCACGCCGACCCCGGTGACCGCGCTCGACAGCGTCGCGATCGTCGCCGCCGCGGCGCGCTCGACCTGCGCGGTGAAGACCGGCGGCGCGGTCTTCTGCTGGGGCGAGAACAGCCTCGGTCAGCTCGGGAGCGGGGCCGCGAACTCCACCCCCAATCCCTCGCCCACCGTGGTCTCGAACCTCGACGCCGTCGCGCTCTGGGCCGGCAACGATCACGCGTGCGCCGTCCGCAGGACCGGCGCCGTCGCCTGCTGGGGCGCAGGCTTCCTCGGTCAGATCGGCGACGGTCAGTCGCGCGCCGCCGCGACCACCCCCACCGCTTCGCCTTCGGGCGTGCAGGGCGTGACCGGCGCGGTGAAGGTCGGCACCGGCGGCAACCACTCGTGCGCGACGACGCTGAACGCCATCCTGTGCTGGGGCGAGAACGATCGCGGTCAGCTCGGTAACGGGACCGCCAGCACGCCGCTCCTCTCGCCGGAGAGCGTCGTCGGGTATCCCTGAGAGGCCGGAGTGTCGCTCTTCTCGATGCTCGCGCGGCTGATGCTGCGTCCGTTCCGCGGCTACGAAGAGCTCGCGAACCGCGGCGAGGGCGAGGGGCGGGTGCCGCACGCTGTTGTTCGTGCGCGAGCCGGTCACGCAGGCGAGCGTGGTCGACGCGATCGGCGAGCACCATACGGTGACGCTCGATCGCCGAGGCCACGCGTACGAGTACCGCGGGTCGAGCGCGCTCGATCGGAGAGGCTAGAGGCCCTTCAGGCACACGCGGTTTCGGCCGCTGCGCTTCGCCTCGTACAGCGCCTCGTCGGCCTCGCCGACCAGCGCGGTGGGGCTGTCGACCTCGGCCTCGGGCAGCGCGGCCACGCCGACGCTGATCGTCACCGGGAGGCGCTTTCCCTGGAACTCGAAGTTGTGCTGCTCGACCGCCGCGCGCAGGCGCTCGCCGACCACGCCCGCGTTGAGCAGCGGGATGCCGCGGCAGATGATCGCGAACTCCTCGCCGCCGTAGCGCGCCGCCGCGTGCCGGTCGGCCACGATCGAGGCGCGCAGCACCGCGCCCACGCCCTGGATCACTCGGTCGCCCATCACATGGCCGTGCGTATCGTTGACCTTCTTGAAATGGTCGATGTCCAGCAGCACCAGGCAGTGCACACGGCCGGCCTCGGGCGGCAGGGCGAGCAGCGCCTGCAGGGCGGCATCGAAGCCCTTGCGGTTCAGC
>JAYTHX010000016.1:0-48436 GCA_043732195.1 Polyangiaceae bacterium | reverse complement strand
CCTCGGCGCGCACGCCCGCCGCGGCCTGGGGCAGGAGCTCGCTCCTCGCGAGGTCGAGCTTCGTGCTCCGCGACGCGCGCCGCGTACGGTCGTCGTCGGCGAGCGCGATGTCGAGCGTCTCCTCGGACAGCGCGAGCCCCACGCGCTGCGCCGGCTGCTCGAGCGTCACGTCGACGCGCGCGATCCCTGCCGCGCCGCCCGTGAGCTGCCAGTTCGTGACGGCGGCCATCGCCTGGTCGTGCAGCGCCTTCGTGACGTTCTGCGCGCCCTCACCGGCCAGGTCGAGCGCGGTGACGCTCTGTTCCTGGCCGAACGCGAACGTCGCGTAGGCGGCGTGCGATCCTCGGACGACCAGCGCGTGATCGTCGCCGAGCGGCGTCTGGGTGAGGTTGCGCGCGTCGCCGAACGCGAGCGGCCTCCCTTCCGGCGAGAGCCGCACACGCGCGCGCTGGAGATCGCGCGGGCCGCCCTCGGTCTCGCTGGTGAGGAAGAGCACGAAGCGACCGACGACGAGATCACTCAGCCAGCCGCCCGAGGGCTCCCAGCGAACGTCCTCGGCGCGCACCACGCTGTTCGTCGAGCGGCCGAGCTCTTCCGCCAGGGCGGCGGCGTCGGCGGGGACGGGCGACGCGCCGACGACGGCAGCCACGGCCGCAGCGCCCACGCAACCCGCGAGAATCGCTCGCCGCCGAGCCTCACGGACGAATGCATCGAGTCGGAGCATCGGCAGGGGGGCCAAACGGGTGGGGACGGGATGGAGGGCGGGATCGGGCAAGGCGCTGAATTTGTCGTATAGTTGGTCGTTCGTAGCAGGGATAGCCCGAGCTGCGGGCGTCTCGTGGGGGGTGGGGGATGATTGCTTTCGGCAGTGCAATGAGCGCCGCATCAACGGCGGCGGCCGCGGCGCGTGAAGCCGCGACCGAGGCCCTGATCGGTCTCGGCGGAGAAACGCCCAAGCTCGCGATCGTCTTCGCGTCGGCGAGCTATCCCGACGTCGAGGATGCTGCACGGACCGTGCGGAGCGTGATCGGCGACGCGCAGATCGTGGGCGGAACGGCCGGGGCATGCGTGTTCGGGAGCGATCGCGTGGCGTCGCTCGGCGTCTCGGTGGTCTTGCTCGGTGGCGACGGCCTCGAGGTCCTCGGGCGGGTGGCAGAGCTGGGATCGCCGACGTTCCTGGAGACCATCCCGGTCGCGGAGCGCATCGCGAGCGCCGCGGACGGCGCCGCCGCGCGCGGCTTCGGGCACTTCGCATGCCTCGTGCTGGCGCCTGGCATCGCGATCGACGGCGAGGCGCTGGTCACGGCCATTCGTAAAGGAGCGGGCGAGCATGCGCAGCTGGCCGGCGCGCTCACGGGTGACGACTTCACGCTCGACCGGCCGCGGGTCTTCTTCGGCGACGAGCTGCGGAACGACTGCGCCGTGCTCGTCGGGCTCTTCACCGACAAACCGGTGGGCATCGCCGCGCGGCACGGCTGGACCGCGGTGGGGCCCGCACGCACGGTCACGCGCGCCGACGGCACGCACGTCCTCGAGCTCGACGAGCGCCCCGCGCTCGTCGTGTGGCTCGAGGACGTGCAGAACGCGGGCGGGGTTCCGCCCTCGAGCGACGACCGCAAGGCGCTCGCGTTCTACCTCGGAAACAACTACGGGATCGGCATCGCCGAGGCGTCGGCGCCGCGCATCGCCATCGCGGGCGAGATCCGCGAGCTCGTCGCGCGGACGCCGTTTGCGATCCGCGAGGACGGTGCGGTGCAGATGTCCGCGTCGATCGCGGAGGGCACGCAGATCCGCGTGCTCCACGCGACGCACGACGACCTCATCAAGGCGGCCGGAGAAGCCGCGGCGGCCGCGGTGGTGCGCGCCGGCAGCTCGGTCGCAGGCGCGCTGGTGTTCGCCTGCTCGAGCCGTCTCGCGGCGCTGGGCGATTGCTTCCCGAAGGAGCCCGCCGAGATCCGGCGGCGTCTCGGGGCGCCGATGGGCGGCGCGTGCGTGTTCGGCGAGATCGCGCGCAACGTCCGCGACGCCGACGCCTTCTTCAACACCACCGCAGTCATCGTCGCCTTCGCGTCCTGACGGGGTCAGCGCGCGGGAACGAGCTTCGCCATGTCGTCCGGCAGGGGCGACGTGACGTCGAACGCGAGGTCGGCATTGCCGCCGCCGTCGTACGCGATGCGCACGGCATGCAGAGCGTGACGCTCGAGGCCCTCGCAGGGCGGCGCGCCGTACAGCACGTCCCCGGCGAGCGGATGCTCGATGGCCGCGAAGTGCGCGCGCAGCTGGTGGCGAACCGCGCGCGGCGCCGTCGCCCGCACCAGCGCCCAGGGCCCCACGCGCCGCTCGACGTTGTAGGTCGTCACGGCTGGACGCGGCGCGTAGCGCATGACGTCGCGCGGGTGGATGCAGGGATAGACGCGCCGCTTGTCCTTCGGGTGATTCGCGATCGGGTACTCGATGGTGCCCGTGTCCGGCAGGTTCTCCGAGGCGCAGACGAGGAGGTACTCCTTGCTCAGCTTCTCGAACTGGAGCGCATCGCGGAGGAGCTCGAAGGCCGGCGCGGTGCGCGCGACCACGACGAGCCCCGACGTCTCGTTGTCGAGCCGGTGCACGATCCCCGGCTCACGCGGCGAGTAGCCGATGCCGAGGAGCTCCGGATGATGACCGGCGAGCGCATTCGCGAGGGTCTTGGTCTCGCCCTTGCGGATCGGCGCCGTCGGCTGCCCGGCCGGCTTGTCGACGACGAGGACCAGCTTGCTCTCGTGGCGCACGACCAGCGGCGCGGCGGGCTCGGGCAGGCACGGCTCGTCGCCGGAGCCGATGGTGTCCTCGTCGATCTCGATGCGGTCGCCGTCCTTCACGACCCCGCCCTTCGCGACCAGCACGCCATTGACGCGGACCGAGCCCTCCTCGATCGCGCGCTTCACGCGTGCACGCGAGGCGCCTTCGACGAGGGCGACGATCGCCTTGTCGAGACGCGCGCCGTTGAAGGCTGCCGTGACCATGACCTCGAGCTTCGCCATCGCGGGGCGAGTCTAGTACCGCATCCCGGCGACGTCCGTACGACTTACGGCGGATCGCCCTCGGCGGCAGGGGCCGCGGTCGGCGACGCGGGCGCGGCAGGCGACGAGGGAAACACGGAGAGGCCGGCGTCAGGGGTGACGCTGATCGGCGCGGAGACCGGCGCGATCGGGGCTGCGGCGGGCTCCTTCAGGGGCTCGGCCGACTTCGGGTCGGGCTCGCTGGCCGCCTTCGAGGCCGAATCCGCGCTGGCGCTGGCCGGCTCCTTCTTCGTCCTCGGCGGCGCCGGAGCGGTCACCCACGCCGGTGGGCTCGGCTTCTTCTTCTCCGCCGCGGCCAGATCCGGCGCCTCGATCACGATGAAGGAGGAGGCTGGCGCGACCGGCGGCGCGGCGGCGACCTTCGTTGGGTCGGCGAGCCCAGCCGCAGCCCCGCGCGTGCTCGCATCTCCGCCGTGGACGAAGAACGCGACCAGCATCACGACCGCCGCCATCGCGCCGATGCCGAGCACGAGCGCCGGGACCGGGATCCCCGTGCGCGCGCGCGCGATGCGCTGCGTCGACGAGACGCTCGGGATCTCGCTCTCCGAGGCGCGCTCGTCGACCTGCGCGGGAGGTAGGACGCTGCGCAGCGGAGGGGGGGAGACCGAGAAGGTCGCGCCGGTGAGGGAGGCTGCGGCGAGCGTCGGCTCGGACATCGAGACCGTCCCCGCCACCGACTCCTCGTCGTGCTCGTCCGCGCCTGCGTCGTGCGCGGCGAAGACCGTGAGGTCCCGCATCGTCGGGCACGACGCCACCACTGCCTCGCGGAACGCGACGCGCATGGCCCGCACGTCGGCCCAGCGCTCCTCCTTCGCGAAGGCGAGGGCGCGGTCGATGACCGTGGCCACGCGATCGTCGATCGACGGCGCGACGTCCGCGAGCTTGCGCGCCGGCTTCGAGGCCGCCGTGAGGAGGCGCGCATGCGCGTCGCGCCCGAGGTGAACGTACTCGCCGGAGAGCAGCGTGAAGAGCATCGCCCCGAGCGACCAGACGTCGGACTGCGCATCGACCTCGGCGCGCGCTCCCTTCGCCTGCTCCGGCGACATGAACGCCGGGGTCCCGATGACCATCCCTGCCGCGCTCACCGCCGAGCCCGCGGCGCGATCGAAGATCCGCGCCGTCCCGAAATCGAGCAGCTTCAGCTCGCCGGTCCCCGTGAGGAAGACGTTCTGCGGCTTGAGGTCACGATGCACGACCCCTGCGGCGTGCACCGCCGCGAGGGCGCTCATCAGCTCCTCGGCGATCGGCGCGAGCTCCTCGACCTCGAGGCGTCCCTTCCTCCGCTCGCGCAGGGCCTCGAGCGTGTCGCCCTCGAGCAGCTCGACGACGAGATACGTGCACCCGTCCTCGGTGGTGCCGTCGTCGCGGATGGGCACGATCGCGCGGTGCTTGATGGCGTTCGCGATCCCGGCCTCCCCGAGGAAGCGCTCCAGCATCGACGTGTCCGAGCACAGTGACTGATGAAGGATCTTCAGCGCGGCGCGATGGCCGTTCCGATGGGTCGCGGCATAGACCGCGGAGGTCGACCCCAGGCCGAGGAGACGCTCCACGCGCCACCGTCCGTCCACCACCGTGCCCACGCGCTTCTCGTATCTCTCGCGATCACGCATCTCGGTCGTACAGCTCCCAGTTTCGTCAGTGCAGCACCCCGGAAGCACGCGCCGCAAGGGCGTGCGGCGCGCAGGCTGACGCAGGCCAGCAACGGCCGGCCTACGTGGGGGCAAGCCGCCCACCCACGCGCAGAACGCCGCCTCCTCGGGCTTTTGCCGCTAGGCTAGCGATCCGCGTGGCGATCTGTGTCCAGTGCAGCCAGATGATCGAGGACGGTGCGGCGGTATGCCCGCACTGCCGGAGCCTCCAGCCGTCCCGCATGAAGACCCGCGCGCTGGGGCCCGGCACGCAGATCGATCGCGGCTACGGGAAGATCGTCGTCGACAGCCGGATCGGATCGGGCGCGATGGGCACCGTCTACCGCGCGTGGCTGTTCTGGGATCCGAAGGGGCCGCGCGGTCAGGAGAAGCCGACCCCGCTCGCCCTCAAGCAGCTCAAGCCGCAGGCGAGCATCCAGCCCGAGCTGCGCGCGTTCTTCCAGAACGAGGCGGAGGCGTTGCAGCTGCTCGAGCATCCGAACGTGGTGCGCTTCCACGAGCTCTTCACCTGGACGCCCACGCTCACCGGCGCGGTGAGCCCCATGCGCGCGGCATCACCCTCGATGTTGCCGCCGTCACCGAGCGGCGGCGCCGCCTTGGCTCCGATCCTCGCGATGGAGTACGTCGACGGCGACACGCTCGAGAGCGTAATCGCACGCAACGTGGCGCGCTCCCAGCTCGCGGGCGCCGCCTCCCTGCCCGGCCTCGCGTTCCAGCGCGCCTGGTACTACTTCCAGCAGCTCCTCGGCGCGCTCGCGGCGACGCACGCGCTCGGCATCGTTCACCGTGACGTGAAGCCGTCGAACATCATGATCCGGCGGGACGGCATCGTGAAGCTCACCGACTACGGGATCGCGCACCTCGTGCGGCCCATGCACAACCTCAACGCGCCTTCGCCGCAGGAGCTCGCGCCCGGCACCGGCGCGTACATGTCGCCGGAGCAGGTGTTGGGCCACGCCGTCGACGGGCGCAGTGACTTGTATTCTGCAGGTATCGTGCTCTACGAGATGCTGAGCGGCCGGCCGCCCTTCCTGCCCAGCGAGAAGAGCGAGTTCGCGTTGCGCATGGACCAGGTCGAGACCGCCGCGCCGCCGATCCGCTCGCTCGTGCCCCAGGCGCCGCCCGTGCTCGACCAGCTGTTCGATCGCGCCCTCGCGAAGTCCCCCGCCGCTCGCTTCTCGAGCGCCATCGAAATGGGCGAGGCCTTCCGCGCGGCGTTCGGTCTACCCAGCACGCCTGCATGGCAGGCGCAGGGCGAGATCGCGCAGGTGGTGCTCGGCGCAGCGAACCCGGCGGCGCGGGCCCAGAAGCTCGCCACGCTGCGCAACGTCGTGAAGAAGGAGTACCGCACCGCGCCGATGCCCCAGCGGCCGATCCCGCCGAGGCCGCAGTGACCGTCAGCTCATCTTCGCTTTGATGGCGCGCAGCTCGGCCTGCGCTTCGCGGTGCTGGGGGTTGCCCGCGAGGAGCTCGCTCAGGTCGGCGACCGCGTTCTCGAAGCGGTTCACGCGCACGTACAGGCGGCCACGATAGAGGAGGCCGCGCTCGTTGCTCGGCTCGTCGTGCAGCACGTTGGAGATCTCGCCGATGGCCTCGAGGATCGCCGTCGCATCGCCGCCGTGCGCGAGCGCCCAGGCGAGCAGGACGATGTAATCGCCCTGCATCGGATCGCCCTCGACCGCCTTCTGCGCGAGCTGCCGCGCCGCGACGACGTCGTTGCGCTGCATGGCGGCCTCGGCCGAGCGGAAGTGCTGCATCGCTTCGAGCGCGGCCTCGGCATCGGCCTCCGCGTCGTCGCCGAACTCGATGGCGCGGCTCGTGCGGCCACCGGCGTCTGCGCCGCCGTCGTCGAGGTCGACCTCGATCTCACCGGTCGAATCCGCGTCGGTCAGCGCGACGCCAACCGGCGCGGGCTGAGGCGTGTGGGCGGGCGGCGACTGCGCGAGGCCGCTGCGTCCGCTCGGCGCCGGCTTCGGCGCCGGCTTCGTGGAGAACGCTGCGGGCGTGCGAGGCGGCGCTGCGCGGCTCGGCAGGGCGGGTCCGGGGCGTGCGCCGAGCGCGGGGCGCGAGCCGAACGCAGCGCCGAGCGCAGGCGGCGGCGCAGGTGCGGGCACCTTCGGCGCGCTCGCGAAGCCGGGCGCGGGACGCGCGATGGTCTTCATGCCGTCCGCGGGCGTCGTCACGGGCAGCCGCGGGACCGACGGCGCGACCGAGGCCTGCCGCAGCTCGGCCGTCGAGCCGGGCTGCATCCCGACGATGGTCGCCTTCTTCGCGGTCATCGGACGGATCTGCGGCGGATTCGCGCGCGGCAGACCGGAGCCGACCGGGCGCGCCGCCGGCTGCATGCTGCGCGACGTCGGCCCCGGCGGCGGCGCGGCAACGGGCACGGACTTCCGGACGCTGACCGGTCCCGGCACCGGGGCCGTCGCCACGGGCAGGCGCGACGTCGACGCCTGGAGCGGCGAGGGCGGGCTCGTGATGCCCGACTCGACGGGCATCGACCCCGAAGGGGACGGCCCGCTCGACGTCGATGCCACCTTCCATTGCGAGGCGGGGCGCGCGCCCATCGGCCCCTTCTTCTGGCCCTTGAAGGCGAACTGCCGCGTGACCGCGAGCGTGTACACGAGCGAGGAAACGACCTCCTCGTCGGCGACGTTGCGCTTGTAGAGCGCGGCGAGCGGGATGCTGTCCGCGCGGATCATCGCGAGGGTCGCCTCCTCCTCGGGGATCAGCGCGAGGTTCGCGAGCGCGGAGTCGTCGTGCAGGACGAGCGGGTGCTTGCCGATGCGGTTCAACGTGGCGCGCACGCGCGCGCGATCGAGCCAGTTCCGGACGCTCGCGAGGATCGGGTTGAGCGAGCACCCGACCGGCACGTCACCACCGCCCCAGCCCTCCAGGAGGTCGACATCCCGGTAGTACGAGTACGAGATCTCGGGCGCGAGGTTGGCGAGGTAGGCGATCTTGTTGAGGAGCTGCGCCTCGAGCGCCCACGAGAGCGCCTCGCGCGAGACGAGGTCGTGGCCGACGAGGTACTCGCCGAGGAGCACGCCGAGCCGGCGCGAGCCCTCGACCGCCTGCTCGACCGCGTTCGTCTCGATCGCGCCGCCGTGCACCAGGATCTGCCCGAGCAGCGCCACCTGATCCTGCAAGCGGACCTTCGTGGGAACGCCGCCGACGAAAAAGATCGCGTCCTCGCCGCCCTCGCCCTCGAAGAGGACGCTGCCGGTGAGCGAGTGATCGAGCATGTAGACGAGCACGTGGGGCAGCGGCGTGGCCGCCAGGTTGCCGCGGGCGGTGGCCTCGCGCGCCGCCCGGGGCCGATTCGTCGCGCGGCCCTCGACCCCTTCGCCCTGCTGCTGGAGCAGCGTGCGCTCGGCGTCCCGCGGGCCGACCGAGGGCGGCCGCAGCGAGTCGTTGATCATCCGGCCCATCGCCTCGGCGACGGCCGACGGGCTCGAGCCCATCGAGGGCAGCGACGCGCTCGAGTTGTGCTCCGACGACTGGATGCTGGAGCTCTCGCGGCGCGCGGGCGTCGCGCCCTGCGGCTTCTCCTCTTCGCTCCAGTTCGCGAACTTTTCGGCGTACTGGTCGGCGATGCTGCGCGACGTGGCCTGCGCGTGCGGGGTCCCGCCCGGAGGAGGCATGGCCATGGGCGCGAGCGGCGAGATCGGCGGTAGCGGGGGCGGCGCCGACGGCGCGGGCGGCGCGGGCATCGGCGGCGGCACGCTCTCGCGCTCGTCTCCGTAGGCCTCGCCTTGCACCTCCTGATGCAGATCGAGGCCCTTCTTCCAGCCGTCGACGCTCATGATGCGCGCGACCTGACGTTGCGGATCCTGCGAGAGCTCGACCTCGACAGGGTGGAGCTGCTGACCGTTCTGATCCATCAGGAGACGAACGCGCGGCTTCTCGCCCGGCCCCTTCGGCCCGCGCACCACCTCCGCGACCTCGCCGGTCGCGAGCTGCACGACCGTGCCCATCGGCAGGAGGCCGAGCGCGGAGACGAGCATGCGGAGGACGATGCGGTCCTGGGGATCGGTGAGCTCCTCGGAGAGCGCGGCGACGGCATAGTCGGGCGTCGGCGGGAGGACGCCGGGCTCGGGCGTGAGGAGATCGTTGTAGCGCCGCGAGACGGCGATGAGCTTCGCGTGGAGCGTGGCGCCCCGCGCTCCCCAGTACACGGGCCCGAGCCACGTCTGGCGGCGGATCCACAGGGCCTCGAATGCGAGGACGGTGCGCGTGATCGAGGGCTCGTTCACACGGCCCAGCGCGGTGAGCACGGCCGCCGAGCCGGCGGCGAGCCGATCCTCCTGGTCCTCGGAGAGCGTCGTCGGGCCCGACATGCCCGGCATCGCCGGACCGGCCGCCTGCGAGAGCGCCATCGCGCGCGGCCTCGCGACGTCGTGCATCATCGCGGCCATCGCGATCTGCGAGAGGATCGCGCGATCCTGCGTGACCTCGCGCGCCATGGAGACGGCGAGGATGGCGGTGTTCACGGCGCGGCCGGCCTCGTCGAAGTTCGCGTTGCGTACCTCGGTGACGCCGAGGAACGCCGGGTTGGAGCCACCGCCGAGGTCCACCAGGCTCTGTGCGATGCGCTTGATCCGGCGCGGGAGGATGTAGCGGCTCGCCTGGAGATCCTCGTAGAACCGCCGCATGATCACGACGGCCGACGCGTACATCCGGATGATGCGCTGGTCCTCGCTGAGGACCTCGAGCTCGAGACCGCGCAGGCGCGCGGCGTCGTTGACGGCGCGGAGGCGGATCTTCGCGGTGGTCGAGAGGAACGAAAGGCCGCGGTAGACGCGCGAGATCTGCTCCGCGAAGGCGAGGAGCTCCTCGCGCGTGAGGTCGCGCTGGATGGAGAGCTCGGAGCCGCCGATCCGCTCGAAGAGCTCGCCGAGCTCGCTCGCGGCGTCGTACGTGAAGCGCGAGCCCTTGAGCAGCTGGCCGGCGACGAAGACCGCCTTGTGGGCGAACAGCACGCTGACGTTCGAGCCGGAGCGCAGGCAGTAGTCGCCGATGATCTGGTGCGTCTGCTCGAGCTGCCGGACGAAGGCCTGGTTCGTGAGGTCGTGCACCTGAGCGAGCTTCGCGAGGCGATAGATGGCGATGACGACACCCGCGCCGAGATCGCGCGCATGCTCGCGCCGGACGCCCTCGCCGGCGTCGTTCGTGACGATGTCGAGCCGCATCGTCATGCGGCAGTCCCTCCGGGCGGCGACATCGAGAGGCGCTGGGCGATGCGCTTGGCGGCGTTCGCGGCGGCGGTGCGGGTCTCGTCGGAGATGCCCCAGCGTGACTGCGAGAGCTCGTGGAGCGCAGCGCCGGTCTGGCGCGAGCGGGACAGCTCACCGAGCAGCTCCACCGCGAGGAGGCGCGTCGCCTCGCGGTTCTCGGTGACGAGAACGCCGCCCTTCTTCGCGATCTCGATGGCGAGCGGCTCACCGCGGTCCGGCGAGAGCAGGATCGCGCAGCGAAGCAGCTCGCGCCGTTCGTCGCTGCCGAGGTCGGTGAAGGGCTTGCCGTTGATGATGCGTACCACCGTCACCCACGCGGCGCGCATCCCGTAGCGCGACGCCGCGCGGAGGGCGGCGAGGCGGACGAACGCCGAGGGGTTGTCGAGGAGCGCGACGATCTCCTGCTGCGCCTGTTCGGCGGAAGGCGCGACGAGCACGCGCGCCTCGACGCGCACGTTGACGTCCTCGCTGCCCGCGGCGGTCTGGAGGGCCTGCCGCGCCCCGGGCGTTCCGACGCGGCTGAAGAGCTGGAGGATCGCGGCAATCGACTCGTGATCGGCGCCCGGCGCGGCGGCCGCGACCTCGGCCTCGCGACCGGCGAGGTACCGCTCGGTGAAGCTGATGAGCACGTTGCGCAGCGCGGGCTGCGTGGCCTCGCGGAGGTGGGAGAGGATCGTCGGCAGCTCGTTCGGACCCAGCCCGGACAGGACGCCGACGAACGCTTCGAGCGGCGTCGAGTCGGCGCGCAGGCGCTTCAGCACGAGCTCGAGGGTCTCGCCACCGAACATCGCGTTCGTGAGCGCGGAGGCGAGCTTGCCCTGGTTCTCCGCGCCCTGCACGCGCTGGCGGAGGCGCTCGATGACCGCCTGACTGAGCTGGATGGCGATGCCGATACGCCCCGCCACCGCGAGGTCGGCGGCCGACTTGCGGAGCGACGCGAGGACGAGCGGAGCGTCCCGGTTCGCCGCGGCGTCGAGGTAGCCTTCGACCAGCGCATCGACGTAGCGCTCGCTCCAGACCTCGCGAGCGATCTCGAGCTGCGGGAGGATGGCGGCGCGCATGGGATCGTCGAGCGCGAACGGCGACCGCTCGCGCGATTTGCCGAGCGCAGACTCGTCGGTGGAGAGCGCCATCGCCTGCGCCTCCATCCGGTTCACCTGGTTGTGCGCAGCGCTCTCGGCGAGGCTCTCGATCTGATCGGCCTCGCCGTAGAACGCCTCGCGCTCCGCCGCGTCGCCCTCGGCGAACGCGTCGACGACCTCGTACTGCACGTGGGGGAGCGCCTTCTCCCAGAACGCAGCGGCGAGGTCGTCCTCGGGCGGGAGATCGCGCCCCGGGTCGAGGAGAAACAGCGCGAAGACCTCGCGCAGCTCGTCGAGCGTGATGCCGGCATCGAGCCCGATCGAGCGCATGCCGCACGCGAAGAGGTTGTAGGGGATCGAGTCGAACGGCGCGCCCGGCTCCCAGACGGGATGGCCGAGCGCGTTGAACGAGTACGGCCGCAGCGTGAACGAGAGCAGCGCCGGCTGGAGCTTGAGCGCCTCGGTGATCGCGTCGAACGCGGTCCGCAGGGTGCGATCGGTCGCGGGGTGCGCCCACCCGAACTGCCGGACGCTGGGCAGCACGCGGTCGAAGTGCTTCAGCACGTCACGCGCGCCCTGCACGCGCGGGTCGGACTCGGGCACCTCGCCGGAGACGCCGGCGCCGGGCATCTGGAGCTGGAGACCGACGGGCGAGATCGAGCTCGACGCCTGGAGCGGCTGGTAGCCGACGAGCGGATCGTACGCCTGCGGCGCCGCCGGGACGGGCTGCGAGAGGCCCGTGGTCTGCACGGCGATCTGCGGGACCGCGACGTTCAACGCGGGCGGCGGGCGCGCACCGAGCGGCGCGATCGAGGGCTGCTGCTGAGGGGGCGGCGCCATCCCCGGGATCGGCGCGGCGAGCGGCGCCGTGTTCGACAGCGCGGGCACCGCCTTGGCGGGCGGCGGCGCCGTGGGCGCAGCGGCGAGGTTCGCCACCACCTCGAGCGGACGAGGCGGCGGGAGCGCCTCGAGCGCGCCGACGTTCTGCGAGGGCATCAGCTCGATGAGGCCGCGCTGCATCTCGCGCGCGTCCTGGAAGCGATTGCGCCGATCCCAGGCGAGCGCCTTGTCGATGACCTTGATCAGCTCGATGGGCAGGTGCGGCGCGAGGCGCGCCACCGACGGCACGGGCTTCGTGGCCGCCATCACGAGCGCCTCCTGCTCGGTGCGACCGTTGTTGATGCGATGCCCCGTGATGAGCGCGTGCATCATGGCGCCGACCGAGAAGAGGTCGGCGCGTCCGTCGAGCTGGTCGACGAGGCCCATCGCTTGCTCGGGCGACATGTACGCGGGCGTTCCGAGCGCGGTGCCCGTCGCGGTGCGCTCGCTCGTGGCGTCACGCATCTGCGCGACGCCGAAGTCGAGCACCTTGATCTCGCCTTCGTCGGTGATGAAGATGTTCGCGGGCTTGAGGTCGCGGTGGATGACGTTGATGGCGTGGCACGATGCGAGGCAGTCCACGACGCGCTCGCAGATCTGGAGCACGCGCCCGACGGGCATCGTGCGGCCGCACTTCTTCCAGGCGTCACGCACCGTCTCACCCAGCAGCAGCTGCATGATCAGGAACGGCTCGCCCTGCTCGGTCATGTCGTCGTCGAGGACCTGGACCGTCGCCGAGTGATTGACCTTGTTCGAGACGTAAGCCTCGCGGAGGAACCGCTCGCAGATCGTCTTCTCGCGCGCGAAGTCGGCGTGGAGGATCTTCAGCGCCGCGCGCTGGCCATTGCGGTGAGACGCCGCATAGACGGCCGCCATGCCGCCGACGCCGAGAAGGCCATCGACGGTCCACTTTCCCTTGATGACGACCCCGACCCTCGCGGTCGGACCTTGCTCGTCACCAGCTTTGGAAGACTTGACCAAGTCAGCCACGCGCACTCACCGTCCGTCCCCTTGGACGACTCCTGCCTTTCACAAGGATATCGACCCCTGTGAGGAGTGGACACATGCTTTTCATGGAACAGGAGCGCGTCCGGACGCTTTCCGATTTTGCGTAAGCATCCGTAATCACACGATACTAGATACGGCGGAGCTTGGCGTTCAGCGGACCGGGAGGGTCGCCGGCTCGCGAACGAGCGCGAGCGCCACCGCCGCGGCGACCACCGCCGCGATCGGGACGATGGCCGGCGGCGCGACGCCGAACGCGATCCCGAGGAGCGACAGACCCTGCGCCGCGCCCGCGACGAGCGTCGCGGTCTTCGCCTTCTCACGGCAAGCGCGCGGCAGGGTGAGCGCGAGCGCGGCATCGCGAACGTCGTCGGAGGCGAGCGCGACGCCCCACTCGCCGGGCGCCGCTCCCGCAGCGGTCATCGCCACCGAGACGTCGGCCGCGCCCAGCGCGCCGTCGTCCGACGAGGGATGGCCGACCGCTGCCACCACGCGGCCCCCATCGGCCAGCGCCCGCACGTCGGCGCCGCGTTCGCCGGGGAGGATCTCGGGGCGGACGTGCTCGATGTCGAGCGCGCGCGCGATGGTCTCACACGTGTCCCGCGCCTCACCGCTCAGCAGCACCGGCTCGATGCGTGCATCATGCAGGCGTTGGACGGCCGCGCGCGCGCCGGGGCGGAGGCCATCCTGGAGCGCGAGCAAGCCCACCAGGCGATCGCCGGCGGCGACGAGCAGCACGCTCCTGCCCTGCGCCTCGAGCTCGGTGACCCGCGCGTCCGCGATGGCCACGCTGACCTTCTCCTGGAGGAGGAACGCGCGGCTGCCGACGATCACCTTGTCACCGTTGGGCGCGAGCGCGGTGACGCCGAGACCGGCGTGCACGAACGCGGACCGCACGTTCTCCGGGCGCGCGCCGCGGGCCCGCGCGGCACGAAGGATCGCGGCGCCGAGCGCATCGGTCGCGCCCATCTCGGCGCCGGCCGCGAGCGAGAGCACGCGCGCGGACTCCTCCGGGTTCGTCGACGTACCGGTCTCGCCGCCGCGCCCCGCGACCGCCTCGACGGCCACGATCTCCGGCTCGCCGAGGAGGATCGTGCCGCGCGAGCAGACCACCGCCACGTCGGCGCGCGCGGCGGTGTCGAAGGCCTCGGCGTCCTTGTAGACGATGCCCCGCCGCTGCGCGGCGACGTGACCGCGCGCATGCGCGAGCGCCGCGGTGGCGACCGCGCCCAGCCCGAACGCCGCGTACGCGCCGGCGCTCGCCGCGATCACCACCTCCGGCCACCCGCCGTTGTTCGCGTACGTCGCGCCGCCGACCAGCAGCGCTGCGATCGGGGAGCCGCGCTCCACGGTACGCCGCGCGAGGCTCACGAGCGGCGCCGCCACGTCGATGCGCGTCGCGCTCGTCTGCCCGAGCTTCAGCCACGCGCGATCGGGACCCGCGAAGGTGGTCGTGATGCGCAGGCGACCCGACGCGATGCTCGCGCCCGCGACCACCGCGTCGCCCTCGCGCTTCGACAGCACCACGGGCGAGTCGAGCCAGGGCGCGACCTCGGCCTCGCCGGCGGCGACGATGCCGTCGACGCCGATCACCTCGCCGGCCTCGACCATCACCTGCTCACCGGGCTTCACGTGGGCCGCGTCGACCTCGGACGTCGCCTCGCCCTGCACGACGCGCACGCGCACCGCGAGCGCCGCGGCCACGTGCGCGCGGGCCTGCGTCACGTCGCGGCGCGCGCGGACGACGAGGAGATCGACGAGCAGCACGCCGGCGGCGGCGAGGCCAGCGTAGCCCGCGTGGGACTCGGCGCGCGGATCGTGGAGCGCGAGCGAGAGGACCGCGCCGAACGCGGCGAGCACCACGGGCGCGACGACGAACACCGGCGCGGGCTCGCTGGGCTCGCGCGGCCGCAGCAGCGCCTGCCCGACGACGGCGACGACCGCGGCCAGCGCGAACGGCAACCGCAGCGAAGCGCCCGCCTCGCCCGCGAGCGAGACGACGAACGCCAGCGTCCCGCAGGCGATCCCTGCGAGGGGCGCCGCCGTCGCGAGATGCGCGAGCAGCCTCCCGCGGTCGACCGGCTTCCGCGCCGGCTTCGCTACCGCTGCAGCGTCCGCGTCTTCCGCCGCCCGCGCCGTCGACCGCAACGTCGCCGGCGGCGCATCACTCGCGTGCGCGCCCTCGTGCCTCGCATCGCGCTCCGCCTCGGCTTCGTTCGGCTCGGACCCGTGCTCGTCCGCTCGGTCGTCGGCCCCGGCCCCGGCCGCGTGCTCGTCCGCGTGCTCGTCCGCGTGCTCGCCGATCTCCGGGAAGTACGCCGGCTCCTCGACCTCCCTGACGCCACTCGCCACCATCACGACCGGCGGCTCGGCGGTGAGCGCCTCGAGCGTGAGGCGCTTCGAGCTCACGTCGACGTAGGTCGCCTTGCACTCCGCGCCGCAGAAATACCGGAACCCTCCGTCGAGGATCGCGACGTGCCCCGCGCGCAGCGGGTCGAGCGCCTTGCCGCAACCCGGGCACTGCGACGACGATGAGCTGCGGGACGCGTCCATCGGGCCTAGCGATTGGCCTTCGAGCCGCGCCGCGTCAAGTCTCTCGTCAGGTGGTCAGTGTCCCGATCACCTTGCGGACGGCGGCCACCCCTTCGGCGAGCTCGGCCTCGCGCACGACGAGCGGCGGCGAGAAGCGCAGCACGCGCTCGCCCGCGGCGGTGAGGAGCACGCCGGCGTCGGCGAGCTTGGGGAGGATGTCGCGAACGACGAAGCCCGGCTTCAGCACGAGCCCCCGCAAGAGGCCCTCGCCGCGTTCGCCTTCGCAGACCACGGGCAGCTCGCGCGCGAGATCTCCGAGCAGGCCCGAGAGATACGCGCCCTTGATCTTCGCGCCGCGGACGAGATCCTCCTCGTCGAGGATGCGCAGCACCGCACGAGCGGCCGCGCAGGCGAGCGGGTTACCGCCGAAGGTCGAGCCGTGGGTGCCCGGAGGCAGGCCGCTCGCGAGCGCCTCGGTGGTCAGCATGGCCCCGATGGGGAAGCCGCCGCCGAGGCCCTTGGCGAGCGAGATGGCGTCGGGCAGGACGCCCGTCTCCTGGTAACCGAACCAGCGACCGAGGCGTCCGATACCGGTCTGCACCTCGTCGAAGAGGAGGAGCGCGCCGTGCTGGTCGCACTGCGCGCGGAGCCCCTGCACAAAGCCCGGCGGCGCCGGGAGCACGCCGCCCTCGCCCTGTACCGGCTCGACGATCACCGCCGCGACGTCGGCGCCCATCTGCGCCTTCACCGCATCGAGATCGCCGTAGGCGACGTGCACGACACCGTCGACCGCGCCGAAGCCTTCGCGGTACTTCGGCGTGCCCGTCATCGAGAGCGCGCCCATGGTCCGGCCGTGAAACGCGTTGTGGAACGCTAGGATCTTCGTCCGCTCCTTCTCGCCCTTCGCGTATGCGGTGCGGCGCGCGAGCTTGAAGATGGCCTCGTTCGCCTCGGCGCCCGAGTTGCAGAAGAGCGCGCGGTCCATGCCGGACTTCGCGCACAGCTCGTCGGCGAGGAGGATGTTCTCCTCGTTGTAGAAGTAGTTGGAGACGTGCATCAGGCGCGCGGCCTGCTCGCCGATGGCCTTCGCGAGCGTGGGGTGCGCGTGCCCGACGGCGCACACGGCGACGCCCGCGCAGAGGTCGAGGTAGCGGCGCCCCTCGACGTCGAAGAGCTCGCAGCCCTTCCCGCGCGCGAACACGATCGGCGCCGGCTTGTAGTTTGGGTAGAGACGCTTCGACGCGGTCGCGAGGAGCTCGGCGCTCGTGGGCATGGTGGCCTTGAACTCTACTCGACGCGCGACGCCCGTGAGAACCTGCTCTTGCATGCTGGAACTCTGGCCCCAAGCTGGACTATCCCGAAGATCCAGATCGGACAAAGCAGAGGTACCAGTGACCGGTCAGGTCTTCAGCAGCGGGCGGCCCTGTGCGCCGGTGAACTTCCCCATGAGAATCATGACGAAGTCGATGAGCGTCCAGAGGCCGAGGGCTCATCCACGGCTTCTGCACGGCGTTGCTCATGCTTGGGTCTTCCGGTCGCGCTCGTGCTTCCCTTCCTCTCGCGATGTCGGACGAGAACAAGCTCCCGGGGCTGACCATCCAGGACGCCGTGAAGGCCGCGAAGGGCGCCGTGGTCGCCCGGCTCGACGGGGACTGGCTCGGCATCGATCGCGACGGACACGTCGCGTTCTTCCGCGGCAACGACCGCGGGCCGATCCCGGTCACCGCCAATCGCGAGCGGGTGAGCGAGGCGCTCGAGGCGATCGCCCGGGCGGCCGCGGTGTTCGCCGCTGTCCCGAAGGGCGACGCGCCCGACGCGTACCGCGGCGCGGCGCTGCGCGTTCAGGACCCGGTCTTCGACACGCCCGCGCAGCACGAGCGGCCGTTCGAGGGCTACCCCCTGCTCGTGGTGGGCAGCCATCCCGCGCTGCGCGAGATTGCGGCGGAGTGGGGCGCGCGCGATGTCCTCACGCGCGAGGGCTTCGGCGTCGTATTCCCGGTGATCGGATCGATGTCCTACGATCAGCTGCACGAGACCGAGGTCTGCGCGGGCTGCCGCGTGATCGACGACCCGGCCGATCCGCGACCGGGCAGCCCCGAGGCGCTCGCGACGTGGGGCCTCTACGTCTACGCGCACGTCGATGCCGACCGGTCCGCGCCCTACCAGCGCATTGCTGGACCTTCGGTGCCGGCCGACCTCGCGGACGTCGAGCCGCTCGTGCACCAGCTCGCATCACGCGTCGCGCTGCCGGTGTCGTTCGAGGCGTGCGCCAGGCTCACGCTCGACGACCTCACGATCTGCGGAGCGTGAGCAGCGCGTCCGCGAGCTCGACGAAGCCCGCGCCGCGCTCCGAGGGCGTGATCCAGCGCGGCGGGACGCTGAGCGACCGCGCGTAGGCCTTCACGTTCGCGACGCCGAAGGTATGCGTGAACGCCGCGAAGCACGCGGCGTCGTTGCCGCTGTCGCCGACGAAGGCCCAGCGGTGGAGCGCGGCCCCGACGTCGTCCCCGAAGCGCGCGTGCACGAAGCGCGTGGCGCCGCTCGCCTTGTCGTCGCGCTCGAACGTCGCGTGCACGTGCACCGACGAGCGTGTGCTGCGCGCGCCGCCCTCGCGGATCAAGCGCGTGAGCTCGGTGATCACCTCGGGAGGCTGATGGTCGTTCTCGCCGATGTCCCAGGTGACGTCCGAGCGGCGCGCGTGGTTGTCGTCAGCGAGGCGGATCGCCGGGAGCGCGGCGGCGATCGCTGCGACGAGCGCCACGAGCCGCCCTCGACGCGCCTCGACCTCGACGGAGGTTCCGTCGGCGACGACGCGGATGGCGTGACCGTCGCGGACGATCGAGACCGCGCCGTTCTCGGTGACCGCGCCGTCGATCGGCCACTGGCGCGCGATCACCTCGCCCCAGCCGCTGGGACGGCCCGTCACCGCGACGAGGCGGAGGCCGCTCTCGTGCAGCCTCCACAGCGCATCGTACGCGCTCTTCGTGAGCACGCCGTGCGTCAGCACCGTGTCGTCGAGGTCGAAGAGCAGTCCCGTGAGACCGCGCGCGGCGTCTGCCGGCAGCGCGGCCAGCGGGGTCATCGCTTCTCGACCCGCGCGACGATCGCCTTGAGGTAGAGGCCCTCGGCGAACGCCGCGGGCACCGGATGGTCCGCGCCCTGGAACGCGCGCTCCACGACGGTCGCGTGCACGTTGGCCCGCACCGCGCCGGTGGCGAGCGCTCGCGTGAGCGCGAAGAGGTCGACGGCGCTCGAGCACGAGCACAGCACCACGAGCCCATCGGGCTTGGTGGCGCGGCAGCCGAGCTCCGCGAGCTTCGCGTACATGACGAGCGCCTGCTCGCGGGCGCCGCGGGTCGGCGCGAGGCGCGGCGGGTCGACGATGGTGATGTCGAAGCTCCCTTTCGCGTCCTGCATGGTGCGCCGCGCGTCACCACGCTGGAAGCTCACGATCTTCTCGACGCCGTTGAGCCGCGCCTGCTCGGCGCCGACCTCGACCGCCGCGGCGCTCTCGTCGACGCACACCACCTCGGCCGCCCCACCGCGCGCGGCTCCGATGCCGAATGCCCCGATGTACGAGTACGCATCGAGCACGCGCTTGCCCTTGGCCAGCGCCTCGACGCGCCCGCGGAGGTCGCGCTGGTCGAAGTAGAAGCCGGTCTTCTGGCCGACGTCGGCCGAGAGCGACCACTGGATGCCGCGCTCCTTGAACGTGATCGCGCCGGGCGCCTCGCCGCGGACCACGCCCTTGCCCTCGACGAAGCCCTCGGCTTTCGCGGCGCCCGGTGGCGTGCGATCGATGATCGCGCGCGGCTGGAACACCTGCGTGAGCGCCTCGAAGATCATCGCCTCGCGATCCTTCATTCCGACGGTGAGGATCTGCACGACGAGGACGTCACCGAAGCGGTCGACGATCAACCCGGGGATGCCGTCGCCCTCGGCGTGGACCACGCGGTAGCCGGTGGTGTCGTCGGAGGTGCCGATGCCGAGCTGATGACGCGCCGCGAGAGCACGCTCCAGCTTGCCGCGGAAGAGGGCGGTGTCGATCGCGCTCGTCTCGTCGCGGACGAGGAGCCGAACCGGGATCGCCGAGCCCGGCGAATAGAGCCCGCGTCCCAGGAAATTCCCGCGCGGGTCGACGACCGTGACCTCGTCCCCGCGGGTGGCGCCGCCCTCCACGCGGTCGATCGCCTGTGCATATACCCACGGATGCCCAGCCCAGACGGGCTGAACGTGACCAGGCTTGAGCCGAACCGTTGCCAAGATCGCCTTCCTTTACACGACCGTGAGCCCGGGCACGAGGACCACGCACCCGGGCACCTTCGACACCGCGTCCGTGAACGGACGGACACAGCCTTGACCGTGCCTGGATGGAACATCCAAGAAATCCCGTTCAGGGTCCTGTGGAGAGGGGCGATTCACCGTGGCACTTGGGTTGCTTTGGGAGCATCCTGACGAAGTCGGACCGGGACAGCACCGGCCTGCTCGTCTTCCCGTACAGCGAGGCAGGGTCTTTCAATGAGCAGCATGCGTTTTGCCAAGAAGCTCCTGGTGGCGCTCCCCGTCGTCTGCGCGTTTGCGCTGCCGGTGGCGACGAACGCGCATGCACAGGGAGACAAGGACTGCGCGCCGGGTAGCTGGTTCTGCGGCGAGACCGCGCCTCCTGCCGCGGGGAACAAGGACCTCCAGCCCCTCCCTACCGACGGCAAGGGCACGCCTCCGCCGCCCGTCGTCGTCTACCAGCCGCCGCCGACCACTGTGATCGTGCAGCCGCGCGAGGCGCCGCCGGCCTACTACTACGTGCCGCGCCAGCCCGTCGTGCGCCGCGAATGGGGCATCAATCTGCACGTCGGCGGGCTCCTCCTCGGCAAGGGCAAGGACGACAACGCGGGCATGGCCATGGTCGGCCTCGGCCTCCGCTTCCGTCCCGCGCCCGCGTTCGCCATCGAGGCCGATCTCGATTTCGCCGGCGGCCGTGACTACAACGGGTACCGCCGCAAGGAGACCGCGTTCGGCTTCAACGGCCTCGTGTTCCTCAACCCGAAGAGCAAGACCCAGGTCTACCTCCTCGGCGGCTTCGGCTGGCAGGGTGCCACCGCCGTTGACGACCGGAGCGGCTACGACTCGACCGAGTACAAGTACGGCTACTTCGGCGGGCAGGCCGGCCTCGGCCTGGAGTTCCGCCTCTCCAAGATGGTCGCGCTGAACTTCGACATGCGCGGCTTCATCCGCGGCCGCATCGACGACAACAAGCGCGAGTACCCCGAGTTCGTCAGCAACGACGGCAAGACGACGAACACGTCCGGCGGCGGACTCTTCCAGGGCGGCCTGACGTTCTACTGGTGAGCGCGAGCGGAGAACGTGATCACACCGGAGCATCGGAGTCCCGGCGCATGTTCGAGTGACATCGGCGAGCACGATGCTCGCCTCGAACGTGCTCCGAGCCTCCGAGCTTCCTTGTGATCGCGACCTCGACCCATGAGCTGACACGCCGCACGCGCGCGCTCATGGCGCTCGGGAGTGGGGTCGTCTTCGCGACGACGTCGCCGCCCATCGATCTGCACGCCGGAGTGCTCCTCGGGCTCGCTGGCTTCGCGGTCGCGCTCGGCGGGGTCGGGCCCGATCGCCTCCGCCAGGGTTTCTTCTACGGCGGATGCTTCGGGCTCGGCGCGAACCTCGTCGCGCTGCGCTTCGTGCCCGAGGTCATCCTGCGCTTCACGTCGCTGCCGGCGGCCGCCGCGTACCTGGCGCTCGTGCTGCTCGCCGCGGCGCAGGCGCTGCCGTGGGCGCTGGGAGGCCTCGTCACCCACCTGCTCGCGCGGCGCTTCACCGCGCTGCCCGTGGCGCTCGCGTTCGCGATCGGTATCTACGTCGCGACGTTCCTGCCCGCGATCTTCCCCTGGACGCCCGCAGGCGGCCTCACGCCGTGGCCCGCGCTCGTACAGATCGCGGAGGTGGTCGGCGAGCGTGGCGTGAGCTTCCTCGTCGCGCTCGCGGCCGGGCTCGCGGCCCATGCCGTGCAGCGCGCGCGCACCGAGTCGCGCCGCGCCGCGCTCGGGCCGGGCGCACTCGCCGCGGCGGTCCTGGCGGTCATGCTGATCTACGGGGTGGTGCGCATGGCGGCGGTGGAGCGCCTGCGCGCGGCCGCTCCGCACGTGCGCGTGGCGCTCGTGCAGCCGGGCTTCGAGGCCTCAGACCGCTGGGCCGGTGACCGCGCCGAGATGATGATCGAGCGGCTCACCATGCTCACGAAGGGCGCGGAGCTCCGCGGCACCGACCTCACGGTGTGGCCCGAGTCCGCGTACCCGTACACGATCTCGCACGCCGCGCGGCACAGCCCCGGCGGGATGCGCGCGGTGCTGCACGACGGCGTGCAGGGCCCGGTGCTCACCGGCGTGTACCTCCAGGGCGCCAAGCGCCTCGGCTACAACTCGGCGATCCTCGCCACGCGCGACGGCAAGCTCTCCGCGCCGTACGACAAGCGACATCTCTTGTGGTTCGGAGAGACCGTCCCCATGGCCGACACGTTCCCGTGGCTTCGCGAGACGTTCGCAAAGGGCACGGGCCTCGTCCCGGGCACCGAGAGCGTGGTCTTCGAGACGGGGCCCATCCGCGCCGCGGTGCTGAACTGCTACGAGGACACGCTCCCCGAGGCCGGGCGCGAGGCGATGGAGAAGGCGCCGAACCTCCTCGTGAACATCACGAACGACGCGTGGTTCGCGGGCAGCGCCGAGGGCGAGCTCCACCTCCGCCTCGCGGTCCTGCGCGCCGTCGAGACGCGACGCGACCTGGTGCGTGCCGTCAACCGCGGCCCGACCTCCTTCGTGGAGGCGACCGGCCGCGTGCGCGCGCGCTACGACCTGGATATCCCGGGCACGCTGGCGACCTCACCCGCGCTGCTGACGATGCCGCCCACCTTCTTCGTCCGCTTCGGTGACGTCCCGCTGCTGGTGCTTCTGCTCGCGGCGGTGCTGCGGCACAAAACGCCGCGCGCGTCTCTTCCCGCCGGGAAGGACGCGCAGCAGCCGGGTGGGAAGCGAACGCCAGCGCCGTGAGGCGCTAGCGTTCAGGACCTCACTGGATGAGGTCCTTGAGCGCCTTCAGGGCCGTCGCGCGGACCTTCTTCGAAGCGGGCTTCGCGGGGAAGTGCTGCATCTGACCGGTGAAGGGGTTGCGGCGCTCGCCGGCCGGGATCGCCTTCTTCTTGACGGTCTTGAGCTTGAGGAGGCCGGGGATCACGAACTCGCCCGGGCCACGCGGGCCAAGCTGCTTCTTGATCAGATCCGTGAGGCCTTCAAACACCTTGCCGACGCTCTTTTTGTCGAGCTCAGAGTACGTGGCAATGTCAGAGATGACCTGGGCCTTGGTCATGCGCTTGGGCGTAGCCATTGTCGATTCCTCCTGGTCAACGGCGGTTTTCGAATCTTGCGTCATCGCCGTTTATGTCTCTTTGGAGTCGGGGTTGAAACGTCTCAATCGGAGGCGCGGTGCGAGAAAACAAGTGGGGCAAGCGCACGGGAGAGCGAACCCTAGTGAGGTGCCGAACTTTGAGCTGGGGGGTGTCGCGGAGCCGAGTTTTTAGGCTCGAAACCGCTGCCTGGCGTTATGGTTAACATCCGCCGTTCCATCCCCGCAAGGGAAAAACATGGGTCTGGCGTGTTTTCGTGAGGGGTATGGAGTCATGGACTCACATCATTTCCCTGAGGGGCGAGCGTTGAGCCCCCCTACCTCATTGACCTTTTGCGCGCCTTCGCGCGGGAGCCGCCGCCGCCCGTTTCCGCGTGAGAGGCTTCGTCGCTCTTTCCTTTGAGCCCGTGGCGACCGGCGCCGCTGCGGCGCAGAGTCTGCCCGTCTCTGCACGCATGCGGCGGTCCTCGGCGTCCGTCCGGTGGTCCCAGCCGAGCAGGTGGAGCAGCCCGTGGGCGAGGAGCATCGTCACCTCGGCGAGAAGAGGGGTGCCCGCGGAAAGCGCCTGCCTGCGGGCCGTGGGGACGCTCACGATGACGTCGCCGAGCAGGCTGCCGGCGAGCGCGCCGAACTCGCCCTCGTGCATCGCGAAGGCGAGCACGTCCGTAGGACGGTCCTTGTGACGATAGATCTTGTTCAGTTCGTGGATTCGTTTGTCGTCGGTTAGAACGAATGAAACTTCCGCCTTTTCCAATTGAAGAAGCTGGATCATCGCCTTGATGCGACGGAAGATCTCGGTCCGGGTGAGGCCCGCGTGGGGGCCGTGCTCGATGGTCAGCGCGATCGTCACGCGCCGCGCGTAGCCTTTGCGGTGGTGACGGTCAACGTGCAACATTCGCGGCGTCCCATGCCCGATCCCAGCGCCGCGCGCGCGTGCGTGCTCGTCCCCGCGTACCAGGCGGAGAAGACGCTCGCGAAGGTCCTCGACGATCTGAAGGTCGCGCTCCCCGACCTCGCCGACGCGATCCTCGTCGTGGACGACGGCTCGACGGACGCGACCGCCTCCATCGCCCGCGGCGCCGGCTGCCAGCTCGTCAGCCATGCGGTGAACCGGGGCAAGGGTGCCGCGCTGCGAAGCGGTCTCGAGGCCGCCAGCGGGGCGGGCTACGGCATCGCGCTCAGCGTCGACGCCGACGGCCAGCACCCCGCCGACGCCGCCGCCGAGGTGCTTGGCGCGGCTGCCAATCCGGAGGCGCTCGTGCTCGGCATCCGGCAGCTCGCGACCGCAGGCGCGCCGCGGAAGAACCAGATCTCGAACGGGATCTCGAACTTCTTCATCTCCCATTTCGCGGGGCGGGCGCTCCAGGACACGCAGTGCGGGCTGCGCCGCTACCCCATCCACACCACGCTCGGGCTGAGCGCGCGCGGCACGGGCTACGACTTCGAGGCCGAGATCCTGCTGCGCGCCATCTGGGCGGGCGTCCCCATCGTGGAGACGCCGGTGCGCGTGCTGTACCCTGCCGATCGCGTCACGCACTTCCACGTGGTGCGTGATCCCTGGCGCATCGTGCGCACGGTGGTGGCGGCGCTCGGCGACAAGCACTTCAGGGCGCCATGAGGTTCGCGGGGCGGCACAAGAAGAAGCTCATCGCGCTCGGCACGGTGGTGCTGGCGCCGCTCGCCGTGCACGTCGCGATCGGGCGCATCACGCACCTCGAGCCGCCGGTCATTCACCCCGTCGCGCTGACGATGACCGAGAGCGACGGCGTACGGCGCGCGGGCGCCGGCTGGTCGGTGGTGCGCGGCGTGCGGCTCGCACATCTCGCCGGCGCGCCCGAGGAGATCGGCACCGAGCACACCACGCTCCTGCGCGACCGCATGATCGCGAACGAGACGATCATGTGGGACGGCTTCAAGGACGTCGTCCCGTTCGGCCCCGCGCGCGCGCTGCTCTTCGATGCTGGCCGCTACCGCTACCGGCACGTGGAGGCGGGCTTCCCCGAGGCGCGGCGCCGCGAGGTGGCGGCGGAGGCGGCGGCCTTCACGCCCGATCCCTTCGCGCAGCACATGCCGACGTACCCGCGAATGGTCTTCCTCCACTCGCTCTACGACATCGCGCTGAGCTTCGAGCACTCGCCGCTGCTCGGCTGCACCGCGTTCGGGCTCGGTCCCGAGGCGACGGGCGACGGCCACGCGCTCTTCGCGCGGGCGTTCGATTTCGAAGCGGCCGACGTGTTCGATCGCGACAAGGCGGTGTTCATCGTCCGCGAGCAAGGGAAGATCCCGTTCCTGAGCGTGGCGTGGCCGGGCCTCGTGGGCGTGGTCACGGGCATGAACGCCGAGGGCGTCGCGGTGGCGGTCAACGGCGGGCGCGCGCGCGAGCCGAGCACCACCGGGATCCCGGTCGCGTTCTCGCTGCGCGAGACGCTCGAGCAGGCTCACGACACGACGGAGGCGATCGCCATCCTTTCGCGCCAGTCGGTGATGGTCTCGCACCTCGTCTTCGTCGGCGACCAGCAGGGCCACTACGCGGTGGTGGAGCGCGCGCCCGGGTTCGCGGCGTTCGTGCGCGAGAGCAAGGACCCGGCGCGCATCGCGGTCACGAACCACTTCGAGGGCCCGCTCGGGACCGACCCGCGCGACGTGCGCGTGCGCGAGACCACCACCACCCTGCCCCGCCGCGCGCGTGCGGACGAGCTCGTGGCCGCGGTCGGTGCGCATGCCGGGTCGGTGACCGGCGCGGTGGCGATGCTCCGCGACCACAGCTGCGCGGGCGGCGATACCTGCCTGCTCGGCGATCGCCGCACCATCGATGCGTTCATCGCCACCCATGGCGTGGTCTTCGATCTGACGTCCCGTGCCGCATGGGTGTCGGAGGGGCCCCATCTTTCCGGCGCCTTCGTGAAGATCGACCTCGCCGCCATCGTCTCAACGAAGGAGGGCGCGGTGCCCTCGGCCGCGCTGGAGGCGGTCCCCGCCGATGACGTCCTGTCCGACGAGCGCTACAACGAGGGTAGGGAGCGAGCCGGCGGCCCACTGATGGGTCCCGGTGCGCGCCCCCCGAAGCACGGAGGTCCCCGATGAACAGCAAGCGACGGATGGCCGTGCTCGCGCTCGGCCTCACGCTACCGCTCGCGCTGATGCTCGTGCCGTCGGGCCGCCCCGCACAGGCCGACACGCTCGACAGCGGCGCGCCCGCGGCCGACGCCGGCGAGCGCCTCGAGGGCGTCAAGCTCGACGCGCTGCTCGCCGACATCGCCAAGGTCCGGAAGGGCGTGCGCACCATGAAGGCGACGTTCGTCCAGGAGCGGAAGCTCACGCTGCTCGCGACGACCGTGAAGTCGACGGGCGAGCTCGCGTACGTCGACCCCGATCGGCTCCGCTGGGAGCTCTACGCCCCGGACGACGTCGTCTACTTCATCGGGCCCGAGGGCCTCTCGTACAAGACGCGCTCCTCGAAGGCGACCGTCCCCCAGGCCGGCGCGAACGTGTCGAAGGCGCTCGGCGACCTGCGCGCGCTCCTCGGCGGCGATCTGGCGCTCCTGAAGGATCGCTATGTGCTGTCCGGCACACGCGGCGCGTCGGACGTCGAGGTCGCAGGCACCGCGAAGGACAAGGCCGCGAACGTGCGCGGCTTCGTGCTCGTCCTCGACAAGAGCCTCGTGACCCCGCTTCGCGCGCGCCTCCTCGAGGGACGCACCGACACCATCGAGATCACGTTCTCGAACCCGCAGCTGAACGTCCCGATCGACCCCGCGACGATGCGCCCCTGAGGCGTGGGCAGCGGACCGCCCGGCGAGAAGATTGGCCGCCAAGACGCCAAGCGAGATTTTTCGACGGGACAGACAGAGGGGCGCGTCGAAGCGCGCGCGCCTTCGCTTCGCTCCCTTGGCGACTTGCGCGGCTGGGCGGCCCATTCTCTCGGGCGAGTCGGCGGGCGGGCGGGCGAGTCAGCGCTCGCGGCGGAGGGGCGGCGGCTCGGGGTACGCGGAGACCATGGCCTTCGTGGGGCGGTCGACGGACTCGACCGGGCTCGTCACGAGGTCGCGGCCATCGGCCGCGAAGTAGAGCGCCTCACCCGGCTTCGGCTCGCCCGGGTTCGGGACGATCGCCCCGTTGCCGAAGAACTTGAGGCCGCCGTGCAGGCGACGCCGCACCGCGAGGTGGCCCTGGAGAAAATCGCCGGTCCGCCGGTCCCGGACGGCGACGCAGAAGCCATCCCGGAAGTGGTACTCGGTGTTGCGCGTGACGTAGACGCGGTGCCGGCGACGGTCCGGAACCTTCGTGGTGCTGTCGCCCTGGATGCGTGCGGCCTGTCCCATGCGAAGAGCATGTGAGATGCCGGCGCCAACGGGCAAGTTCCTGGACGGCTACGCCCGCAGACGCGCCTGGTTTTTTCCGGAACGTCCTCCTAGGCTGGACGCGTGCTTGCTGTTCCTCCGCGCTCCGAGGTCCGGTCGCGCCCCCTCGAGACGGCGCGGCTCCTCCTCCACCCGCTCGACGCGACCGATTCCCGCGATCTCTGGAACGCCGTCGAGAGCTCGCGCGCCCACCTCGAGCCCTGGCTCCCGTGGGTCCCGTTCAACAGCGACCTCGAATCGAGCGCCCGCTACTCGGAGGCGAGCGCCGCAGACTGGGACGCCGCGCGTGCCTGCCGCTTCTCGATCCGCGACCGCGCGACCCGCCGCTTCATCGGGGTGATCGGGCTGGAGGCGTTCGCGCACCTGCACGAGAGCGTCGAGCTCGGATACTGGTTGCGGCTCGATGCGGCCGGTCGTGGCCTGATGACCGAGGCCGGTCGGGCCGTACTGGAGTGGGCGTTCGGTTCCGTGAACGCGCATCGCGTCCGGGTGGCGGCCGCGACCGACAACCACCAGTCGCTCGCCGTCATCCGTCGTCTTGGCTTCCGTTTCGAGGGGATCGCGCGCCAGGCCGAGCGCTGCAACGGCCGCTGGTTGGACCATGCGGTGTTCGCGCTGCTCGTCGCCGATCCGCGCACCTCGTCCACCTGAGCCGACCGGACATCCGCGCACTTAAGGGACGCCGCACGCGGCCGTTCTCATCTGCGTGCGGAAAAGATCACTTGGCTTCCTGGCGCCGTTCGCGGCCCTGCTCTGGACCGACGCTGCCTTCGCCGACGAAGCGCGCGTCCACGTCATCGCCGGAGCTGCTCACGCGGTGGGCGGAACGCAGGAGCACGAGTTCGGCTCGGGAGGCGGCGGCGCGGCCACCGTCGAGCTCGCCATCGGAAACGTCGCCGGCATCCAGGCCTCGGGCGGCGCGGTCGTGCTCGCTGCGGGCGGCTCGCCCCAGGACGCGACCGTCGCAAAGCAGAGCACCGGCGCGGCCTTCGTGGGCACGATCGGCGTCCGCTTCCGCCCCTTCGGCGGACGCAGCGTGGGCGGCCTCTGGTTCGACGCCAACGGCGGCTTCGCCCAGACCGGTCCCTCACCGCACGTCGCGGTCGACGCGCACGTTGGCTGGGACTTCCGCGTCTCGCGCGCGAGCCGCTGGGACGTCGGGCCGTTCGTCGGCTTCACGCAGATCATGCAGCCCGACGCGACGTTCCGTCCCGACGACGCGCACATCCTCTGGGCCGGCATCCAGGTCAGCCTCGGCGCGAGCGAGAAGCGCCGAGCCGAGCCGCCGCCGAAGCAGGAGAGCCCGGAGCCGCTCGTCCGCGACCTCGACGGCGTCGCGCAGGTCGAGGACGTGTGCCCCGCCGCCCCCGAAGACGGCGCGATCCCCGAGGGCTGCCCCGGCGCCAACGCCGAGCTCGTCGGCGACAAGATCGTCCTCGATGACGTCATCCACTTCGAGTTCAACAGCCCGCGCATTCGCTCACGCAGCTTCCCGCTGGTGCGCAAGATCGCGTCGGTCATCAAGGAGCACCCCGCGATCCTCGAGGTGAGCATCGAGGGCCACGCCGATGCGCGCGGCACCGAGGCGTACAACCAGCGGCTCTCCGAGGAGCGCGCGGCGAGCACCCGCGCCCTGCTCGTGTCCTTCGGCGTCGAGGACGAGCGGCTCCGCGCCGTCGGCTTCGGCAAGTCCCACCTGAAGGTGGCCACGCCCCTCGCCGAGGCCCGCAATCGTCGCGTCGAGTTCACCGTCACGCGCACCGCCAACGACACCGCGAGCGGCCCTTCCCGTCACCCTTCTTCCTCGCCCAAGGTCGCCGCGGGCAAACGGAGCCAGCCATGAGATCCTCCACTACGCGCGCCATCGCCTTCGTCTCGCTCTCGCTCGCGGTCGGGTGTGGTCTCGAGAACTCGGTGGTCGGCGGGCGCTGCCGCAACGGCATGGTCCTCCAGGGCGACGTGTGCGTCTCCCCGCTCGACGTGAACCTCATCACGCCGAGCACCCCGCCCACCACGAGCTCGACGACGATCACGCCGCCCGCGCCGACGGCCACCGCGACCACGGTGGTACCGGCGATCATCCCGCCGTTCCCCACGGTCTACGTGCCCGAGCCGCCGGTGCCGCTCATCCCGCCCACCGAGATGCAGTGCGCGGCGCCGCTCGTCGCCTGCCGCGGCGTGTGCATCGCGGTCGAGAGCGATGCCGCCAACTGCGGCGCGTGCGGCAAGATCTGCCCGTCGAACATCTGCATCAACGGCGAGTGCCAGGGCGCGACGCCCGGAGACGTCGTGCTCATCGGCCACGACTACACGGACGCGTTCGTCGGCTCGGCGCAGACCAAGGTGCTCGTGAACACGCTCTCGATCCCCACCACGGATCCCATCCGCATCCTCTCCTTCGAGGACGGCGCGGATCCGGCGGCGGTCGCGCAGATGCGTAACCTCGCGATCTCCTCGATCAAGGATCGCCAGGTGAAGTTCACGCGCGCCGCCGCGGCGAGCTCGCTCGCCTCCACCACGTTGGGTCGCGACTACGACGTCGTCATCATCAATGACGCCAGCGCGGTGAACCCCGTCACCACCGGCGCGAGCTGGGCCTCACCGCTCAACACGTTCGCAGCGAAGGGCGGCGTCGTCCTCGCCATCGACCTCGGCACCTCGGCGATGCCCCAGCTGCTCTCCAGCGCGGGCCTGTTCACGGTGAGCAGTCACACGCAGCTGCCGGTCGATACCCACCTGATGGTCACCGCCGCGGCCGACGTCGTCGGCGCGCAGGTGCTCTCGCCCTACGCAGCGTTCGGGCCCCCCGTCTCGTTCCAGGGCGTCGCGGCGCCGAGCCCGGACTTCAACTGGGTAGTGCGCGTGACGAAGCCCGACAACTCGCCGGGCGACCCCATCGTGATTCACCGCATCGTTCGGTAGCGATCGATCACGGCGCGGAGGCGCGGCAGGCCCTCGATGGTCTGCGCGCCGTACCAGCAGAGATCCTTGCCGCCGGTGCGGACGACCGCGTCGCGCTTCGCAGCGGGGAGGTCGAGCGCGCGGAAGACGTCGGCGTCGGCCTCGCTGAACGGATGCGGCTCGTCGGGCAGGAGCACGAGCTCCGGCGCGTGCTTCACCAGCTCGTCGATCGTGACGCGCGGGTACCGCGTGTCCCGACCGGCGGTTCGGTCTCCGCTGAGCGGCGTGGCCTGACCCAGATCGGCCGCGAGCGGATAGCGGCGCTCGCGCTCGGCGAACACGTTCGCGGCGCCCGCGAGGTCGAGCATGTTGCTGATGAAGGTGTCGCCGTTGATGGTCATCAGCGGGTCCATCCAGATGGGACAGAACGTGAGGATCGGCGTCAGCTGCGCGCGTGCTTCCTCGGCCTCGCGCACCACGTCGTAGCCGCGCTTCAGCAGAGCGCGCACCGCGGGGTCGGCGTGCACGTGAAAGATGCGCGCGAGCCGCGCGAAGTGCGCGATGCCGTCGGCCGCGCGCTTCGGGAAAGCGACCAGCACCTTCACACCGCGCGCGACGAGCTGCTCGAGATCCTTCTTCGTGTTCTCTTCCTGGTTCGCGATCACGAGGTCGGGCGCGAGCTCGAGAATGGCCTCGATGCTCGGGTTCTTCGTTCCGCCCACGCTCGGCACCTTTGCCACGACGTCCGCGGGCAGCTCGCAGTAGTCGGTGCGCCCCACGAGCGCGCCGCCGCAGCCGAGCGCCGCCACGTTGAACGTGTCGCTCGGCACGAGCGAGACGACGCGCTTTGGCGCGCCGCCGAAGAACAGCTCGCGCTTCATGTCGTCGAGGAGGCGGATCATTCTTCGTCGACCGCGTTCGCGGGCGGGGGCGGCCCGCCATCGGCGTGGACCCCGATGCGCGCCGCGCAGTCGGCCCACACCTCATCGGTGCAGCGGCGAGGCGTGCGTGCGACGCAGGCGATGACGTTGTTCATCTCGCGCTCCATCAGGCGGTCGAGGATGAACTCGCAGCCGCGGTTGCATTCGGCCTCGGAGCACGAGCGGCTCGCGCGCTTCTCGCACGAGGCATGACACGCGTCGATCGGCTTGTTCGCTGGCTCCAGTGCGTGGCACGCCACGGCGACGATCCCGACGCCGCCGAGCAGCGCGAGGCGCGCCGTCCAGACGGCAAGAGGCGAGGAGGCGCGCGCAGACACGTCCGTCTTCTACCGCTCGAGCGTCACGAACTCCACCCCTTCCGTCTCGCCGGGGCGGCGCTCGACCTCGCGCCACGCGCTGCGATCGAACGGCGGGAAGAAGGTGTCGGCCTCCACGGTGCGATGCACCTCGGTGTAGTAGATGCGCGTCGCCAGCGGCATCGCGAGGGCGTACAGCACGGAGCCGCCGATGACGAACGGCTCCGGATCGGTCGTGCGGGCGGCGGCGATCGCGGCCTCGAGGGTGGTGAAGACCTCTGCGCCTTCGAGCACGAGGTCCGCGTTGCGCGTGACCACGAGGTTCCGGCGGCCGGGCAGCGGCTTGCCGACTTCGTCCCAGGTCTTCCGGCCCATGATGATGGCGTGGCCCATCGTCACGTTCTTGAAGTGCTTGAGATCTTCGGGAATGCGCCAGGGCACGTTCCCGTCCTTCCCGATGGCGCCGTTGTCGCCGACGGCCACCACCATCGAGAGCGGCGCGCTCATACCGAGACCTCGGCGGGGATGTGCGGGTCGGGCTCGTAGCCCTCGAAAGCGAAGTCCTCGAAGCGCATCGTGAACAGATCCTTCGCCGCAGGGTTGATCACCAGCCGCGGGAGCTTCTTCGGCGTGCGCGTGAGCTGCAGCTTCGCCTGCTCGAGGTGGTTCTTGTAGAGGTGCGCGTCACCGAACGTGTGGACGAAGTCGCCGGGCTTCAGGTCCGTCACGTGCGCGATCATCATCGTGAGCATCGCGTAGCTGGCGATGTTGAACGGCACGCCGAGAAAGACGTCCGCGCTGCGCTGGTAGAGCTGACAAGAGAGCTCGCCGTCCTGCACGTAGAGCTGGAAGAGCGTGTGGCACGGCGGGAGCGCGACCTGGTCGGCCTCCTGCGGGTTCCAGCCCGTGACGATGAGGCGGCGGCTGGTGGGGTTGTCCTCGATGTCGTGGAGCAAGCGCTTCAGCTGGTCGACGCCGTCGTGCTCGTACGTGCCGTCGGGCCGGCGCGTGGCGCCGAAGTTCCGCCACTGGTGGCCGTAGATCGGCCCGAGATCACCTTCGCCGCGGCCGAAGCGCGCGGTCTGCTCGGCGGTCGCCCATTCGTTCCAGATGCGGACGCCCGCGTCCTGGAGAGGCTTCACGTGAGTCTCGCCGCGCACGAACCAGAGCAGCTCGTGGAGGATCGATTTGACGTGCAGCTTCTTGGTCGTGAGGAGCGGGAAGCCCTCGCGCAGATCGAAGCGCAGCTGGTGGCCGAAGATGCCGCGGGTGCCGGTCCCGGTCCGATCCGCGCGATCCTTGCCGTGATCGAGGATGGTGCGTAGCAGCTGGAGGTACGCCTGCATGCCCGTGCAGTAGCATGGGCGAATGACGACCGCCCATCATCTCCTCCTCGGAGCGATGCTCTTGGCATCGGGCGCGGCGTCGTGCGTGCTGCTCGTCTCCCCGACCAGCGGCGGCGCGCACTGCGGCTTCCGCGGCGCGGACACGGCGTGCGGCGCCTGCCTGAAGGAGCGCTGCCAGAGCGCGATCGACGCCATCTGCCTCGACGATCCCGGGGGCGCGCTCACGGTGCTCGAGCAGTGCGCCGCGACGGGTGACGACGCGTGCGCGCGCCTCCCCGCTTCGCCGGTGGCGACGTGCACGACCACGAGCTGCGCCGGCTTCTGCTCGCCGAAGAGCGGCACGAGCACGACGCGCTGCGAGGAGTCGTTCCTCGCGCCCGGGCTCGCGTGCAGCTGCCAGACCGAGGGCGCGGTCACCGAGCTCGACTGCGCGACGCGCACGTTCCCGCGGGCGCGTTGCTGTGCGCCCGCCGGCTGGCCGGGCGCGGCGCTCCGCTGCGCGTGCGACGCCGTGGCGTGCGTTTCGACGACGGCGGGGTGCATCTGCACGCTCACCGACAACCTCGATCCGGACACCTCCGCCGAGTGCAAGAGGACGCCCGAGACCCACTGCTGCGCCATCGAGGAGCGCTGCGAGTGCCGCCAGCGCGCGTGCTCCGGTAAAGAGAAGGAGTACGACGCCTGCAACGCGGCGGCGCTCCACTGCCCGACCGGCACCACCGAGCTGGAGAGCTGCTCTAGTAGGAGGTGAGCGCCTGCTCGGTGACGAGCCGCGTGTTGCGCGCGAAGGTGGTGCGCGCGGCGAGCACCTGGAGATCCGCGGCGTCGCGTGACTCGTCGGTCTGCACGAACGTGACGTGATCGAGCTGGATGGCATCCGCGTGGTCGGTGACCGCCGACTCGCTGAGGAGCGCGCGGCCGCCGCGCACCGCGAGCCCAACGCCATTCTTGCGGATGGTGGACGTGCGGACCGCGACCACCGAGTCGATGGCGGTGATGCCGACGCCCGAGCGCCCGAAGCTCGACGCATGAGTGCCCGCGAGCACGATGCCGTCGACCTGGAGCGTGGCCTCCTGGAGGAAGACGGCGGTGCCCTCGTTGTCGACGAACGCGCTGTCGGACAGCGTGGCCTTGCCGTCGCGGCTGACCGCGATGGCCTGCGCAGCGCCGAAGAAGCGCGTCGCGTCCTGGATGCCGATCTCGCGGTTGCCGGTGATCAGCGAGCCGTTGAGCGAGGCCGAGCTCGCGCCGTCCAGCACGATCGCGAACTGCGTGGACCCGACGAGCGCCGAGGACTCGACGATGAAGCTCCCGTACTTCGTCGCCGAGAGCGCGATGCGCGCGTTGCGGACGCTCTCCCCGCCCTGGATCACGCTATTGCGCAGCGTGACCGCCGAGCCCTCGGCGGCGCCGATGGCCGCGAACGAGTCGTGCCGCAGGCTGACGTTGTCGAGCTCGAGCGTGGCCGCGGAGAGCGTGTCGATCGCGCTCTGCGTCTCGCGCGGCAGTCTGCCGTGCACGAGCGAGCTGTTGCGGACCTTCATCGTCGCGGGCGGATCGCCGGGCGAGGTCTGGTCGACCTGGCCGTCGAGCCGGGCGGCGCCGACGATGGCGATGCGGCCGGGCGCCGACTCGACGTGGCTCGTGTCGATGCTCACGCTCGCGCCGAGGAACGCGCCGATCTGCGCGAGCGAGGTGGGGTCGGCGCCGAGCGCGACCTGATCGTGCACCAGGCTGTGCACGAGGCGCACGTCGGTGCCGACGCTCTGCGCCAGGATCGAATTCTGGAAGCCCCGCAGCTCGACGCCGTCGAACGCCACCTTGCCGCCGAAGATGGCGTAGATGCCGTTCGTGGCCGCGCCCGGGTTCGGCGCGACGGCCGGGCCCTCGAAGACGGTGCGGGTCGCCTTCAGCAGCGCCCCGTTTCCGGACTGCGCGCCGCTCCCGGGGCCGTGCACGTAGACGCGATCGAGGTCGACGGTGGCGTGTGAATTCGCGAGCAGCGCCACCTTCGACGCCCCGGTCATGGAGAGCGACTGGAAGCCGACGTGCAGCGGGCCTTCGATGCGCGCGACGAAGTCCGTGGCGTGGAGCGACGTCTTCTCCGCGCAGCGGCCGACGAACCGCACCGACCGCGCGATGCTCGTGAAGCCCTCGAACTCGCCCTCGTCCACGGCGATGATCGCGCCGTTACCCGCCTGCGCGAGCGCCTCGGGGAGCGTCGCCACCACGACGAGATCGACGCGACCGGGATAGGCGGACGCGCCCTTCCGCACCGCCACGGTGGCAGCGGCGGGCGGAAAGGCCGCGCTGCAATCGTCGATCGGCTCGCAGGCGTCCTTGCCGAGGAGCGCGATGGTCGCGCCGGTGCACGGCGCCGTCGGCGCGATCGGCGCGAAGCCCCACGGCTTTGCGACGAAGCCGGCGGGCACGCTCGTCGTCCCCACCGCGGTGCACGCGCCGGCGCCCGCGACCGGCCGCTGCCCGGCCTCGCAGCCGGACTCGTTCGCGATGCCCGGCGGCGCGGTCTCCGCGGCGACCGGATCGCTGCCGCACGCGGCGACGCCTCCAACGGTGAAGGCGAGCAAGAACACGAGCGAGAGCGAGAGGAACGACAGGTGAGGCACGGCGGCGGACATGTAGCGCAACTTCGAGAGTTGCCGAGCCGTATACTGGCGGTTCGTGGGCCTCTTCCTATCACCGCGCGAAGCGCACTCCCATCTGGCCAGGCGCCTGGGCCGCTCGGCGGGCCACCTGCTCGTCTACGTGGCCGTCGCCGGCGTCTCACGTGCGGCGCACGCCGGGGGGGCCGAGCACGATCCGCAGATCGCGCAGGCCCTCTTCGACGACGGGCGCGTGCTCATGGATGCGGGCCGCTACGCCGAGGCCTGTCCGAAGTTCGCGGAGAGCCAGCGCCTCGACCCGGGCGGCGGCACGCTGCTGAACCTCGCGCTATGCCACGAGCTCGAGGGCAAGACGGCGTCCGCATGGACCGAGTTCCGCGACGCGCTCTCGCTCGCGAGCCGTGACCAGCGAAAGGATCGCCAGGACCTCGCCGAGCAGCACATCATCACGCTCGCGGCGAAGCTCACGCGGCTCACGGTCGTGGTGCCGGAGGCGGTCGCGGCGAGCGAGCCCGAGATCACCTTCGATCGCACGCGCCTACCGAATGCGGCCTGGAACACGACGTTCCCGGTCGATCCCGGCGAGCATCGCCTGGCGGTCACGGCGGCCGGTCGGCCGCGCTGGGAGACCGTGGTGTCGGCGACGGAGCCAGGCCGCACCTACCGCGTGGAGGTCGCGCTGGTCGACGGTCCGCCGGCGCCGCCCGAGCTTCCGGTCGCGGCGACCACCGCCCGGCGCAGCACGGCGTTCTGGATCGTGCTCGGCGCGGGAGGCGTCTCGCTCGCGACCAGCGTGATCACCGGCGTGATCGCGCTGAACGCGAACGCGTACGTGAAGGACAACTGCTCGGTCGAGCGCTCGTACTGCCGGGTCGACGATGCCGCCGACGCCGCCCACCGCGCGCGCACGCTCGCGTGGGTGAGCACGGGGACGTTGCTCGCGGCCGCGGGCGCCGGGATCGCCGCGCTGCTGCTGCCACGCGAGGGGACGCCAGCGTCCGTCTCCGCGGGGCGCTGAGCGCGACTACTTGAGGTCCGCGCCCGTCTTCAGCCACGTCAGGGCCTTCTTGCCGTCGGCGGACTTCTTCCACGTCGGGTTGCCTTTCGGCATCGCGCCCGCGGTGATCTTGGCGATCATCGCCGCCTTCTCGGCCTTGATCCCGGCGAGCGTCGCGAACTGCGCATGACAGCCGCCGCAGCTCGCCTTCACGATCGGACCGACGGTCGCGAAGGTGGGCTTCGCGGTCAGCTCCTCGGAGGTCACGCCGACCGCGTCGTCGTCGCTCCCGGCCGGGTCGTCCGCGGTGACGAGATTTTCGGTCGTGTCGGCGGCGCAGCCGACGGCAATCAGGGCGAGGGGAACAGCGAGAATGGCAACGAGATGGATCCAGCGCATGGCCTGCGTTGTGGTCGAGCTCGCGCGCTCGGGCAAGGCGGACACCGTTGCCGGATCGGCACGAGCGAGGTGGCCCGCAGGCACACCTCGCTGCCGCGCACGGTCGATGCGCGGCGACGCTGCTCTATCCGGCGTACACCCCGGAGACGTATTCCCGGAGCGTCCGGATCTCGAACTCCTGGTTGCGGCTCGCCCAGCGGACGAGGTCTCCGATCGATACGATCCCGATCACGCTCCGGCCCTCCATCACCGGCAAGTGACGGACGCGCCGGTCCGTCATGATGGACATCGCCTCCTCGGGCGAGCGGTCGGGAGCGATGCAGAGCACCTCGTGCGTCATGACCTCTTCGACCTTCGTGTCGACGGGGTCGCGCCGCTCGAGCAGGAAGCGAGTCATGATATCTCGCTCGGAGAGGATGCCCACGGGCTTGCCGAACCTCACCACCAGCAGCGCCCCGACGCGGAGCTGGCACATCTTTGCGACCGCCTCGAGAACAGATGAGTCGGGATCGAGGCTGTGAACCGTCGAGTCCTTTTCTTCCAGAATGGTGCGAAGCGTCGCCATGGTGCCCTCCTGTCGCGCGAGGTGCCGAGCTCGACCAACGGTTCTCCCGCGAGCCGGCGGTCGAGCTGCGCCGCGCCTCCACGCTGTCCGAGGCGCTGCATACGCCGCGCCACGAAGGCTCAGCGCAGCGCCATGAGCGAGACGACCTGCCAGCCGCCCTTCTCCACCACGATCTCCTGCGTGCGCGCCCAGCCGCGCGCATCGACGACGACGCGATGGCGGCCTGCGGGCAGGCGCACGCGCGCCACCGCGATGCGCGCCGGGAGCGTCTCCCAGCTGCGCGTGTCCGGCGTGTCGAGCGCGGTGAGCGTGGCCTGCGCGCCGAGCGAGGCCACGAGACCGATCACGCTGTCCTTGCCCGCCGCCGCCTGGATGCCCTGCCCGACGGCGAAGCGCGCGATGAGCCGCGTGATGGCGCTCACGATGATCTTGCCCTCGATCTTCTTCCACTCCTCGCGGACCTGCGTGTCGACGTCGACGGCCTCCTCGAGCTGGACGTACTCGTTGTCGAGCCGGCACGAGGGGATGTCCCACTTGCCGCGGCTCGGCGCGAGCGACGGGAAGTTCACCCAGGTCACGAGCCCCTGCGCGGCGATCTTGTTCGCCGCCACGCGATCGTTCGGGCTGATGGCGCCCGAGAAGTACGTGAGCGCGAGCCCGATGGGGATGCGGTTCGAGATCTTGTGCGCGACGCGGCCGTAGCCCACGACGAAGAGCACCTCGCCCGTGTCGTCGTCGGCGGGCTTCTCCTCGCCCTTCAGCACCGCGGCGATGCGCGGGCTGCGGTAGCTGCCGAGCGTCGCGAGGCGTCGCACGGACTCGCCGATGGTCTGGAAACCGGTGAACGCGAGCGCCTCGTCGTAGTAGCGGAGCGCCTCGTCGACCTCGCCGCTCTTCTCGTACGTGAAGCCGGCGAGCAGGCTGCCGAGCCCGAGTACCGGGTTGTCCTTTTTGTCGAGGGTGTCGCGGTAGTACTTCTGCATGACGCTCAAGCGGCGCGCCTCGATGCGCGCACCGTTGAGGTCCCTGGTCTCCAGGTAGTTCAGCATGTTCAGCGTGTTGATCATCAGCTTCTCGTACGGCGGCGCCTGGTAGCGCCCCGACGATCCGCTGAACACGTACTCGCCGATCGAATCACCCGCGTTGCGCGCGAGATCGAGCATGTCGATCGACTTGTCCGCAGCCTCGAAGTCCTGCTTCGAAAGCGGAAAGTCGATGAGGCCCTGCTGGATGCTCGCGCGATCGAGCACGAGGATGGCGTTGTCGCCCTTGATGTCCTTCGGGAGATCCTTGCCGCTCTTGACGTCGAGCTCCTCGTTGACAGCCTCGATGGCCGCCTTCGCGTTGCCCGCGTCGAGCGCGGTGCGCATCTTGAGCGTGCGCGCCTGGTGGCCGCCGCAACCGACGACCCACGGCGTGACGACCAGAGCCAGGGCGGCGGCGAACCGCTGCAGGTGCCGGCCTCCCGTCTCGAGCAAGCGCGGTCGCACGGCGCTTACTTGATGGCCTTCGTGATGTACGTCTTGCGCTGCCACTTGATGGCCGAGGTCTCGACGTCGATGACCTGCAGGAACAGGAAGTACTGCACGCGGCGCATGTCCTCGCTGCGCTCGTCGTTGCCGGAGATCTTGCCGGTGATGAAGTACTTCGCGCCGAGCTGCTTGCCGTACTTCGCCGCGTGCGCGGGGTTGAAGGCCGCGGTCTGCTGGCCTTCGACCTCGCGGATCATCTGCGTCTGCCGCTCGCGCGAGATCACCTGCACGGTACCGGACTCGACGAGCCAGGACTCGGCCTCGCCCAGCAGCGCATCGAGCATGGAGTCGATGTGCTCGCTGGTGCTGTTCTGGATGGGGAAGATGGCGACGTTGGGCGGCGGGTTCGTGCTGCGCCACTCGTTCATCACCGGCGCGGCGCGGAGGTTGTTGAGCGTCTCCTTCAGCGCGCGCTGGATGTCGTCCTTGTCGAGGCCGGTCGACAGGGCGTTGTTGTCGATGCTCGGGTCGTTCGACCCGCGGACGACCTCCTTCCCGCAGCCGAGCGTGTTCAGCGTGAGCAGGGCGAGGGGCAGCGCGGCGAACGAACGCCGGGTAAAGCGAAGCTTCATGGAATACCTCGGGGGGGCGCGGGAGTCCGACAGCGGAATCCTAGGCCGAATCGATAAGGAATGCGCGGAGTCAGGGCGTCAGACGGAGAGGCGCGGGATCCATTCCTTCGTTTTGAATCATCCCACACACGCTCACACCATCAGAGCGCGCGGATGGCGTTCTCGAGCGTCGATTCGAGGACGGCGCGCTCCTGCGCGCCTTCGAGCTTCGTCTCGCCGATGAAGATGGTGGGGAGCCCGTGGCCGTGCGCCGCGCGGAACGTCTCGCGGTCCGCGTCGATGCGTGCCTGGATGGCGGGGTCGATCACGCACGCGCGGAACCGCGACGCGTCGAGCCCGTACTTCACGGCGAGGGACGCGCAGCCTTCGGGCGTCAGCTCCTCGGGAGGCGCCGTGAACAGCGCCTCCGCCATCTCCGCTCCCTTGCCGAGGCGCTCCGCGCAGCACGCGGCCTTCGCGGCATCGAGGGCGTGCGCGTGCATGCGCAGCGGCACGTGCTTGCGCACCACCCGCACCTTGTCCTTGCGCGCCTCCAGGAGCGGCCCCAGCTGCTCGTGCGTCACGCGGCAGAACGGGCACTCGAAGTCGACGAAGTCGACGACGGTCACGCGATCGCGCGGCGTCGCCCGCAGCTCGTCGGCGATCACCGGCGGGAGGCCCATGACGATCGGCTTCTTGTTCATGCCGACCAGCACCGGCACGCCCACTGCGGCGCAGATGCCGAGTACGCCGCCCGCGATCTGCAGGCGATTCTCGGGCGGATCCCAGCCGCGCACCGCGCGCAGCATGGAGAGCACGAAGAGCAGCAGCGCCGACACGTCGGAGGCGGTGCAGAACGGACAGAACGACCTCATCGACGCCTGCACGAGGAGCAGGCCGACCGCGACGATCGCGCCGATCGAGGCGAGGATGGCCTGCGCGAGGCGTGCGCGGCGCCCAGGGATGAGCTGTGCGAGGCCGATGGCGAGGAAGCCGCCGATGCCAAGAAGCGGCGTCGGGATCCCCATCGGATAGGCGAAGATCGTCCGCTTCACCGCGCCGCAGGCGCCGTCTGCGGCGCAGAACACAGCCGCTGGGCGCACGTAATCGACGAGGAGCACGGCGCTCGAGGCCAGCGCCACGGCGCAAAGGGCGATCATGGCCCAGAAAGGTAGGGGCTTTCTCATGCGTCCTCTCCGCGAGCTCGACGAGCCGGCGAACGTTAACCCGATGTAGTCGAGGGCCGCGCACAATATTCCCGGGACGCGCCGCGCCGCCTCGCGTAAAAAGGCCCCAAATGCGCAAGCCACTGCCCTCCCGCACCGCCGTGCTGGATCTCCTCAAGAGCCAGGATCGGGCGCTCGATGCGCAGGAGGTCGGTGAGAAGCTCGGCGTCGCGAGCGCGAGCCAGGCGGGTCTCCTCCGCCTCCTCGACGATCTCGTGTTCGACGGCGTCGTCACCGCGCGCGGGGACACGTTCCGCGCGGGCTCCTCCGAGAAGACCCCCGAGTCGAGCCCGCTCGGCGGACGCGCTCCCGCGAGCGCCGCGGCGAAGAAGGCGCTCAAGGCGCTGCCGAAGGAGATCGGGCGCGTTCCGCGCGGGCGCACCAGCCCCACGCGCGAGCGTGATCGCAGCGGGCGCGCAGCGCAGGAGCCGGCGCCCCCGGCGAAGACCGCACGCGCCGCCGTCCCCGACAACCTCCAGCCCCTCCCCCGCCACGACGGCGACCGCCACGCGCGCCCCGCAAAGGCGGAGCGCGAGGAGCGGACCGAGCCGCAGGGGCGTCAGCCGCGTCCCGACACGTTCGACGCCGGTCGGCGCGCGCCCGCGAAGAGCGGCGGGCGCAGCGATCGCGAGCGCCGCGAGGGCATCCTCAAGGTCAACCCGCGCGGCTTCGGCTTCGTCGCGAGCCCGACCGCCAGCGGCGACGACGTCTACGTCTCGCCCGAGCACCTCGGCGGGGCGCGGCACGGCGATCACGTCATCGTGGAGATCATCGGCCGCGGCGGCCGCGGCCCCGAAGGATCGATCGCCGAGGTGAAGTCCCGCGGCTCGGAGCGCGTCTCCGGCATCCTCCGCCGGCGCGGCAAGAGCGCCTGGGTCGAGCTCGACGACCCCCGCCTCAAGGGCCCCGTGGTCCTCACCAGCGAGATCGACAAGGGCAGCAGCGAGGGCGAGGGCAACAGCGGCAAGGACGGCCAGGTGGTCGTCGTGCAGATTACACGCTTCCCCGAGACCGCCGACGAGAACCCCGAGGGCAAGCTCATCGCGGTGCTCGGCGCGCCCGGCGAGCTGTCGGTCGAGACGCAGAAGATCATCCTCGTCCACGGCATCACCGAGATCCACTCGCAGCAGGCGATCGAGGAGGCGGAGGCCTACGGGCAGACCGTTCCGGAGGAGATGCTCGCGGGCCGCGAGGACCTCACGCACCTCCCGCTCCCCACCATCGACCCCGAGGACGCGCGCGACCACGACGACGCGGTCTGGGTCGAGCGCACCGCCGACGGCGGCTTCGAGATGTGGGTCGCCATCGCGGACGTCAGCTCCTACGTGCGCCCCGGCACCTTCATCGACGAGGAGTCGCGCGGCCGCGGCTGCAGCATCTACCTCCCCGATCGCGCGATCCCGATGCTCCCGCGCGCGCTCTCGTCGAACCTGTGCTCGCTCCTGCCCGACGTGATCCGCTTGTGCCTCTGCGTGCACGCGACGCTCGACAAGAACGGCAACATCAAGAAGACCCGCCTCATCCGCGGCTACATGAAGAGCGCCGCCAAGCTCACGTACGGAGGCGTGGCGCGCGCGCTCGGCTTCACCGAGATCCCCCCGCGCGACCCCAAGGCCGACGCGATGCTGAAGGGCCTCGAGGTCGCGGCCGAGTGCTCGCGCCTCCTGCGCGGCAAGCGGATGAAGCGCGGCGCGCTCGACTTCGATCTCCCCGAGGCGGTGGTCAAGCTCGACGACGAGGGCAAGCCGAAGACGATCAGCAAGCGCTCCGGCGATCCCGGAATGAAGAAGGCCTACCAGCTCATCGAGGAGCTGATGATCTTCGCGAACGAGGCGGTCGCCGTGTGGCTGCTCGAGCGCGAGCTGCCCGGCGTGTACCGCGTGCACCTCCCGCCCGATCCCAAGAAGCTCGATAAGCTCTCGGCCATGTGCGAGATGCTCGGCGTCGAGTTCGACGCCGACAACACGCAGACGCCCAAGGGCCTCGCCGACCTCCTGAAGACGTTCGCGACGCACCCGCTCTCGAACGTCCTCAACAACCTGCTGCTCCGCTCGATGAAGCAGGCGACGTACGACGTCTCGAACCTCGGTCACTTCGGGCTCGCCTCCGAGGCCTATCTCCACTTCACGTCGCCCATCCGGCGCTATCCCGACCTCGTCGTGCATCGCATCGTGCACGCGGCGGTCGGGTCCGACGAGACGCGCGACGAGAAGTCGCGCAAGAAGCGCGTCGCGGCGGTGGGCGACCTCGAGAAGCTGACCGAGGCCGCCTCGCAGTCGTCGCTCGCGGAGCGGCGCGCGATGGAGGTCGAGCGCGAGATCGTCGACGTCTATCGCTGCTTCTACATGATCGATCACATCGGCGAGCGCTTCGAGGGCAAGGTCTCCGCGTTCGTCGGTACCGGCGCGTTCGTCACGCTCGACGAGCCGTTCGTCGACGTCATGGTCCGCGTCGAGGACATGGGCGCGGACTACCAGATCGAGGACGACGGGCTCATGGCCACGAGCTCGCGCTCGGGCGATGCCATCCGCCTCGGCGACCGCATGCTCGTCGACATCACCGACTGCGCCATCCTCCGGCGCACCGTCTACGCGCGCCGCGTGCGCAACGCAGCCGACGCCGCGGACGACGTGCTGGCGAAGCGCGAGAAGGCCGATCGCGGCGAGGCCTTCGGGCGCGGCCGCGGCGGCAAGACCGGCGGGCCGGGCGGGGCAAGCGGCAAGCCCCCGTTGGGTGGCGGTCGCGGGCGGGTCCCCGAACGCGGGCGCGCCGGCGCAAGCGAGCGCGGACGCGCCGCCCCGGCCGGCGCCGCGCGCGCCGACAGCGGTGGCGGCGGCGGCGGCGGTGGAAAGGGCAAGAAGAAGGCCGGCAAGCCCGCGAAGGCGGGCAAGAAGGGCAAGCGCCGTTAGCTCACGGGCTCTGGCTTGCCGAGCGGGCGGGTTGCTGCGGGCCTTGCCGCCGATGAAGCGACTGCAGGTTCTCGCGACGGCGCTCGCGTTCGTGGTCCTCGGGTCGGGCTGCAGGAAGCTCCTGAAGGGGAGGAACGGGACCACGGGCGCGGGGGACAACGGCAGCAGCACGTCCGCGGGCGACGTCCCCAAGGTCCTCGGGACGACGTTCACCAAGAAGACCCTGCCCATCGGCACGCGGCGGACCGAGGACACGAAGTCGAACGTGAACATGATCTTCGCCTTGCTCGGCAAGGTGAACAACGTGACCGTCACCGAGTCCGCGACCAAGAACGAGGAGATCCTCGAGGTCACGAACGACGCCATCTCGAAGCTGAAGGTGACCTTCGCGGAGGACGCGAAGTCGACCGCCGAGCCCGGCAAACCGCCGAAGGTGAAGGCGAGCGTGATCGCGGGCAAGACCTACCCAGCCGACGGGGGCGTTCGCGGGAGACACGATCCAGGACCAGACCCGTCGATACGGATGACGGCCTTCACGGCCTGATGTCCTGTCAGGACCGCGGGCTGACCGGCGGCCGCTGGCGAGGAGTGGCGGTTAGTCCGGCCTCGTGATGTCATGAAGGCATCCCCTCGTGAAGCGCTCAGCCCCCGTTCTCCTGATGGCTGCATTCGTCCTTCTCTCTCGTACGGCCTCCGCCGACGACGCGAAGGACACCGCCGCTGCGCGCGCGTTCGGTCAGGACGGCGTGATGCTCGCCGATCAGGGCAAGTGCGCGGCCGCCATCGAGAAGCTCGATCGCGCGGAGAAGCTGCATCATGCACCCACCACGGCGGGCCGGCTCGGTGAGTGCGAGATCCAGACCGGCAAGATGATCGCGGGCACCGAGCGCCTCCAGCGTCTCCTTCGCGAGGGCCTGCCGCCGAGCCCGCCCAAGAGCTTCGTCGCCGCCATGGATCGGGCGCAGAAGACGCTCGACGCCGCGCTCCCCCGCATCGCGACGCTCCGCATCTCGGTGAAGGCGCCCCTGGGCACGAAGCCCACGGTGACCGTCGACGACGAGGTGGTCTCGAGCGCGCTCATCGGCGCCGACATGCCCGCCGATCCCGGGGCCCACAAGATCACGGCCACCGCGAAGGGGCTCGTCACCGACACGAAGCAGGTCACGCTCAAGGACGGCGAGACGAACGGCATCACGCTCACGCTCATCGTCGATCCCAACTACAAGCCCGAGCCGGCGCCCGTCGCGGTCACGCCCGTGCCCGGCCCGACCGGTGGCTCCACCACCCCGGCGCCCGAGCGCAAGACGAACCCGCTGCCGTTCGTGGCCTTCGGCGTGGGCGCGGTGGGGCTCGGCGTCGGCGTCGTAACCGGGCTGATCGTCGGCTCGAAGAAGTCGGACCTGACGAAGAACTGCCGCAGCGACGGCGCGTGCCCGAGCTCGCAGGACTCCGCGCTGAGCTCCGCGAACACCATGGCCACCGTCTCCACCATCGGCTTCATCGTCGGCGGCGTCGGCGTCGCGAGCGGTGTGGTGCTGCTGCTCACGCAGGGCACCACCACCACCGCCTCGCGCAAGCCCGGCGTGCAGCCCCTCCTGGGCCTCGGCTACGCCGGCCTGGACGGGACGTTCTGATGAAGACCACGGCGCTCCGCTCCACGCTCGTCTTCGGTCTGCTCTTCGCCGCGCCGCTCGCCGGCTGCGGCCTCGTGTACGGCCTCGGCGACTTCCGCATCGACGACGCGCTCACCAGCGAGGGCGGCGGGCCCGACGCAATGGCCGAGGGCGGCGAGGCCGCGCCGCCGGAGTGCACGACGAACACAGAGTGCACGACGCGCGCGACCGCCGCGGGCCCCGTCGACGCGGGCGCCGGCTTCGACGGCGGACCGGTGGGCGTCCTCGAAGGCGGCACCGCTCCGGCGATGTGCGTGAAGCCCGAGGGCCGGTGCGTGCGGCTGCTGACGCGCGATTGTCCGAGCGTACTCGGCGACTACGCGAACGACGACGCCATCCTGCTCGGCACACTCTTCACGCTGAGCGGCGCCACCACCGGCACGAACACCGCGCGCCAGCGGAGCGCGCTGCTGGCGGCCGAGGAGATCAACTCGTCGCTCGGCGGCAGCGGCATCCCGCCTGCGAAGGGCTCGACCACCGCGCGGCCCCTGGTCGTCCTCTCGTGCGACGAATCGCAGGACCTCGTGCGCGTCGGCACGCATCTCCTGACGGATCTGCACGTCGCTGGCATCGTCGGCCCGAACACCAGCCAGGACACGCTCGACCTCACGACGAAGCTCGTCGCCAACAACGACTCGCTGATCATGTCGCCCACCGCGGTTGCCGCCGGCATCTCGGGGCTGCCCGACAAGAAGCTCGCCTGGCGCAACATCCCGTCCGATACGCCGCGCGGCAAGCTGATGATCCAGCAGCTCAACGCGCTCGAGGACGGCCTCAAAGCGTTCACGCTTCCCGCACAGACCGCGGTCCGCCCCGGCCCGCTGAAGCTCGGCATCGTCTACCGCGACGACGCGCAAGGCCAGAGCAACTTCGGCGCGATCAGCGCCGATCTCCAGTGGAACGGCGCCGGGCTCTCCGCGGCGTCGAACGCGGCGTACGTGAAGATCAGCCGCTACAACCCGTCGAACGCGGTGGTCGACACCGCCTCCATCGTCGCCGACTTCGTGGCGGCCAAGCCCGACGTCATCGCGGTGTTCGGGACCGCCGAGTCGATCACGGGCTTCCTCGTGCCCTACGAGAAGGCGCTCGAGGCCGCGGCGCCCGGCGGCGTGAAGCCGTACTACATGCTGATCGATTCGAACAAGATCAAGGAGCTGCTCGACGGCACCGTCGCGGCGGGCGTTCCGGCGAATCTGCGGGTGCGTCTGCGCGGCGTCGGCGTCACGTCCGAGGCCGCCGCGCTGCCGGTGCTCAACGCGTTCAACTCCGCGTACACCGCGCGCTACGGGACGAACCCGCGCGTGTCGGGCATGGGACAATCGTACGACGCGATGTACGCGCTCGCGCTCGGCCTCGCCGCCACCACCGATCAGCGTCCCACGGGCACGGCCATCGCGAAGGGCCTCGGCTTCCTCGGCGACGGACAGGACGTGGTGATCGGCCAGGGCAACGTGCGTACCGCGTTCCAGCAGCTCGCGAACGGCACGCACATCACGGTGCGCGGCACGTTCAGCGAGTTCAGGTGGGACGCGAACGGTGACCTCGCCGGCGGACTCGTCGAGATGTGGTGCGTGAGCGGCGGCACGCCGAACTTCTTCGCGAGCTCTGGTCTCCTGTTCGACGTCGCCACGCTCACCGCGAGCGGAGGATACGTGCCGTGCCCGTGAGCCGCGTCGCGGCTCGCCGTCGTGCTCGTCGCGGGCGCGCGAGCAGCGCGCGCCTCTACTGCCTCGAGCGCTGATCAGTAGCCGAGATCGGGCTTGGTCGTCTTCGCGGTGGCGGTCGGCGGCGGATCGGGCGCGGCGGTGTTCGTGTTCGTGACCGGGGGCGGCGGACGCCCGCCCGCCGGTGGGCGGATGACCACCGGGGGCGGCGGAGGGCGGCGGCCCCCCGTCGCCGTTGCGGCGTCGCCGTCGACCTGCGGGACGGGCGCCGTGCCTGCGAGCGTGCTCGTCACCACGGGCACCGGCACGGCGGCGGGGATGGACGTATCGGGCGCCGCCGGCGCGGTGCCGACGGCGACCGGATCACCGGCGCTCGCATCGCTCGCCGAAGCGATCGCGGCCTTGTTGCGCGAAACGAGCACCACCGCGCCCACCGCCGCCACCGCGACGAGGAGCAGCGCGCCGATGATCGCGATCGGACGGCCCGACGCGGGCTGCGGCGCCTGCGAGAAGCGCGGCGGGCTCGCGAGCGCCATCGAGGTGCTTGCCTCAGGCGGCCGGCCGTAGCGCTGCGAGACCGATCCCGATCCGGAGCCCGACGGGTCGCCGCCCGACGGCGGCTCGGACATGCCGGGATGCCAGACCGGTGGATAGCCGCCCGAGATCTGGAGGCCGACCGTGTTGCCGCTGCTCGTGCCGCTCGGCTGCGACGCCGTCGCCGGGACCGCAGGCAGCCGCACGATGCCGATCCCCCTCGCAGTCTCGGGCGACTGCCGCAGGAGGCGCAGCTGCTCCGTCACCGCAGCCGACACCTGCGCGCGCTCGTACGCGAACCCATCGGCCATCGCCGTGCCCAGCTCGCGCAGCGTGTGGTGCGCGCCTTCGCCGGTCTCCGCGAGGTACGCCTCGATCTCGAGGCGCAGCGCCTCGGCGGTGGGGAAGCGCGCGTTGGGGTCGGCGGCGGTCGCGCGGTCGACGAGCGCGAGGAGCCGCGGAGGAGCGTTCGGCGCCACCGCGGCGAGGCGCGGGATGTCGTTCGACATGAGCTTCGCGAGGATGGTCTCGGTGCGCAGCTGATCCCAGAGTCGCCGGTTCGCGATCGCCTCCCAGAGGATGACGCCCAGCGCGAAGACGTCGACCCGGCGGTCCATCTCCGTGCCCACCACCTGCTCGGGCGCCATGTACGGGACCTTGCCCTTCATGACGCCCACCGTGGTCTCGTGGTTCGAGCTCAGCGCCTTCGCGACTCCGAAGTCGACGATCTTCACCTGACCGTCGTAGGTGACGAAGATGTTGTGCGGGCTCACGTCGCGATGGACCACGTCGAGCGGAGTGCCGTCGAAGTCGCGCAGCCCGTGCGCGTAGTCGAGGCCGCGGCACGCCTCGGCGATCACGCGCAGGTGCACGCCGAGCGGGAGCTTGTGCTTCTTGCCGAGCCGCGAGCGCACCCGCACCAGCGACTGGCCCTCGAGGTACTCCATCGCGATGAACGCGCGGCCGCCCTCGACGCTTGCTTCGTTCGTCTGCACGACGTTCTGGTGACTGAGCCGCGCGGAGAGACGCGCCTCGTCGAGGAACATCTCGAGAAAGCCCTGCTCCTC
>JAYTHX010000015.1:0-7261 GCA_043732195.1 Polyangiaceae bacterium | reverse complement strand
GCCGCCGTCTCCGCCGCCGCCCGCACCGCCCGTGGTGATCGGCGACCCCGTACCGGCGCCGGTGGTCCCGCCCATCGGCACCACGAGCGCGAAGCCGGCCGCCTCGGGCAAGCCGAAGCCCACGGGGAGCGCGGCGCTGAAGGGCGCGAAGATCCCGCCGAACCCGTTCGGCGGGGGCAGCACGCTGCCGGCGAAGCGAAAGTAGTACGAGAGAGAGCTCGTCCTCGACGTCCCCCTGCGATTCCGATCGCTGGCCCCGGGGCGCCACTCTCTCCCTGTTGCCGGTTGCCTGTCTCTCCTTCTCCTCATGGCCTCCCGCGAAGCGGCTTCCGCGAAGCGGCTTCCGCGAAGAGCCGATCGGCGGGCTGCATCGGCGGCAGACTCAGCGGTCGCGGACGGGCATCGATCGCGTCGGCGAGGCCCGCCCCCGCCCCGCACACGAGGAGGAAAAAAAAGGCCGGCGCACGCCCCCGCCTCCTCATCCGAGCGTTCCAACGCCGTCTCCGATCGGTCGCGCTCGTAGAGCGCTTCATTTTCCACAATGATCACGATAGCCTGAGCCAACCGGTCCGATTCTCGGCCTCGGCCGTTTTCCTTTGCCGCCCGCACCAGGTGGCGTATCGTCTCGCACTGGACTGACACGTCAGTCCAGCCTCGCAAATCGCGGATCTTACGCGAGCGATCGGAGCATCACGCATGGGCACAGCAGGCACGGCAAACGGCAAGAGCTTCCTCGCGATCGGCATGGACGTCGGGAGCACGACGGTCAAAGCGACCGTCGTCGACCCCGTCACCAAGTCCATCCTCTGGAGCGACTACCAGCGCCACCACACGAAGCAGCCCGAGAAAGTCCTCGAGCTGCTCGAGGCGATCATCGCTGCGTTCCCCGATCACCCGCAGGACGCCTGGCGCATCTTTCTCACCGGCTCCGGCTCCGCGCCCCTCTGCGAGCCCACGGGCGGCAAGTTCGTCCAGGAAGTGAACGCCGTCACGCTCGCCGTCGAGCATCTCCATCCGGACGTCGGCTCGGTCATCGAGCTCGGCGGACAGGACGCGAAGATCATCATGTTCAAGGAGGACGCGAAGACCGGCGACAAGACCGCGCTCGCCTCCATGAACGACAAGTGTGCGTCCGGCACGGGAGCCACCATCGACAAGTGCTTCCTGAAGGTCAACGCGCCCAACGAGCTCGTGACCACGATGCGCTTCGACGACACGAAGCTCCATCACGTCGCCGCCAAGTGCGGCGTGTTCGCCGAGACCGACATCGTCAACCTGATCAAGAGCGGCATCCCATCGACCGAGGTCCTCTGCTCGCTCGCCGACGCGATCGTCATGCAGAACCTCTCGGTCCTCACGCGTGGCAACACGCTGAAGGCCCGCGTGCTCCTTCTCGGCGGCCCCAACACGTACCTGCCGTTCCTCCAGGACTGCTGGCGTCTCCGCATCCCGCAGATCTGGAAAGAGCGCGGCTACGACTACCCGAAGGACATCCCGATCGAAGAGCTCGTCTTCGTTCCCGAGAACGCGCAGTACTACGCGGCGCTCGGCGCCGTGCTCTACGGCCTGCACGAGGCGGCCGAGGTCGGTTGGCTGAAGGGCACTGGCGAGCTCCTCGAGTTCATCACCACGGGCCGCAAGGCGCGCCTCGGTGAGACCGCGGGCCCCCCGCTCTCGAAGGACGAGCAGGAGCTCATCGACTTCCGTGAGCTCTACAAGATCCCGAAGTTCGAGCCCGCGGTGTTCACGCCCGGCCAGAAGATCCGCGGCGTCATCGGGCTCGACGGCGGCTCGACCTCCAGCAAGGCGGTCATCGTCGACTACGAGGACGGCAAGATCCTCGGCAAGGCCTACCAGCTCTCGAAGGGCAACCCGATCCAGGACACCAAGGAGCTGCTCACTCAGCTCAAGGCGTTCGTCACCGATCAGGGCGCCGAGATCGAGATCATGGGCTTCGGCGCGACCGGCTACGCGGCCGACGTGCTCGAGGATTGCGTGAAGAGCGACGTCAACATCGTCGAGACCGTCGCTCACATGCTGAGCTCGGTGCACTTCTTCGGCGACGTCGACGTCATCTGCGATATCGGCGGCCAGGACATCAAGGTCCTGTTCATGAAGAACGGCGACATCGCGAACTTCCGCCTCTCGAACTCGTGCTCCGCCGGCAACGGCACGCTGCTCCAGGCCACGGCCGACTCGTTCGGCGTCGACGTCCGCGACTTCGCCGACGTCGCCTTCAAGGCGGAGCTCGCGCCGAAGTTCAGCTACGGCTGCGCGGTCTTCCTCGAGACGGACCGCGTGAACTTCCAGAAGGAGGGCTTCTCCAAAGAGGAGATGCTCGCCGGCCTGGCGCAGGTCCTGCCCAAGAACGTCTGGCAGTACGTCGTGCAGATCCCGCGGCTCGCGTCGCTCGGTCGCACGTTCGTCCTCCAGGGCGGCACCCAGTACAACCTCGCGGCCGTGAAGGCGCAGGTCGACTACATCAAGGAGCGCGTCCCCGGCGGCGAGGTCTTCGTGCACCCGCACACCGGAGAGGCCGGCGCCATCGGCGCTGCGATGGAGACCCTGCGCGTCGTGAAGCGCAAGGGCAGCTCGTCCTTCATCGGTCTCGATCAGGCGATCGCCCTCGAGTACGTGTCGAAGAACGACGTCGAGACGGTCTGTCACTTCTGTCCGAACGAGTGCAAGCGCACCTTCATCGACACCACCACGCCCGACGGCCGCACCAGCCGCTACATCGCTGGCTTCTCCTGCGAGAAGGGCACCGTCGAGAGCAAAGAGGCGATGCTCGACCTCATGGCCGAGCGCAAGAAGACCGCGCAGCAGTTCCCCAACATGGTGGACTACGAGGCCAAGCGCGCCTTCATGCACTTCTACGTGCCGTCGCCGCAGCCCGAGGACGGCTCACCGATCAAGGACATCGAGGTCAAGAAGGGCATCTTCGGCCAGCGTCGCGTCGAGATCACGCGGCCCTTCAAGCGCTCCACCGAGGAGTCGAAGCAGGCCCGCCGCCGCACGCGCATCGGCATCCCGCGCGTGCTGAACCTCTACACGACGGCGCCGTTCTTCCGGACCTACTTCGAGTCCATCGGCATCCCGAAGCAGAACATCGTCTTCTCCGACGAGACCACCGAGGAGCTGTGGGTCGAGGGCGGCAAGTACGGCTCGATCGACCCGTGCTACCCGTCGAAGGTCGCGCAGGCGCACGTCCACAACCTGATCTTCCACCAGCACACCGCGAAGAAGCCGCTCAAGTACCTCTTCTTCCCGATCCTCACGCACGTCGGCAACTTCATCACCGACACCATGGACAACGCGTGCTGCCCCATCGTCGCCGGCGCGCCCGAGGTCATGAAGGCCGCCTTCACCAAGGAGGTCGACTTCTTCGCCGAGCGCGGCATCGAGTTCGTCGATCCCGCCGTCTCGTTCGTCGAGCCGAACCTCATGGCCAAGCGCCTCTTCGATACCTGGGGCCCGCGCCTCGGCATCACCGAGGACGAGAACGATCACGCGTGCCGTGAGGGCTGGAAAGCGCTCACGATCTTCGAGAAGGATCTCGAGGTGAAGGGCCGCGCCATCCTCGACACCGTCGAGGCCGAGGACCGCGTCTGCATCCTCCTCCTCGCGCGCCCCTACCACTCGGATCCGGGCCTCAACCACGGCATCCCCGAGGAGTTCCAGGTCCGCGGCTACCCGGTGCTCTCGCTGCGATCCATCCCCAAGGATCGCGCCTACCTCGATCGCTACTTCAAGGAAGAGATCGCGAACGGGCACAGCCCGCTCGAGCTGAACCACGTGTGGCCCGAGAACTACTCGGTCAACAGCGCGCAGAAGGTGTGGGGAGCGGTCTTCGCGGCCCACCACCCGAATGTCGTCGTCCTCGATCTCTCGTCCTTCAAGTGCGGTCACGACGCGCCGGTCTACGGCCTCATCGACTCCATCATCCAGTCGAGCAAGACGCCCTACGCTGCGCTCCACGACATCGACGCCAACAAGCCGGGCGGCTCGATCAAGATCCGCGTGAAGACCTACACCCACGCGCTGAAGCTGCACGAGGAGCGCCTCGAGGACTCCAGCAAGCGGGAGCACCAGCTGGTGCACGCGATCGACAACAAGCGCCTCGAGCTCCTCGAGCTGAAGGCCAAGCAGAAGGACGAGGCCCGCGTTCAGGACCCCTTGCTGCGCGCGCAGATCGAGGAGCTTCGCCTGAAGCTCCAGGCCTACGTGCCTCACGCCGGACGACCGATGGAGCCCGAGCCTGCCCCCAAGGGGATCGTCAAGCTCGGCAAGAAGACCAAGGACGGGGCCATCGTCCCCGCCGCGAATCAAGCCAACGCCGCGACCAGCGCCGCTGAATAAGGAAGACGGATAAAATCATGAGCAACCAGAACAGCACCGTCGCCACGCCCGCCGCGAAGAAGAAGCTCCCCATCGCGGGTCAGGCACTGGACCTCGACGCCGAGATGAAGAAGTTCGAGGAGGAGGAGCGCAAGCGCCTCGGCCTCGACGGCCATGTCGACCAGTGGGTCGAGGACATGGTGGGCCTCGGCTTCAAGAAGTCGGAGCGCTCCAAGGTCACGCTCCTGGTCGGCGGGCTCACCGTCGCGCAGGACTTCCTCATCGAGGGCGGCCTCAAGGGCATCGGCTACAACGTGCAGGTCCTCGATTGCCCGACCACCGAGGGCTTCCAGACCGGCAAGGAGTTCGGAAACCGCGGTCAGTGCAACCCGACTTACTTCACGGTCGGCAACCTCGTGCAGTACCTCATCACGCTGCGCGACAAGCACGGCATGAGCGCGAAGGAGGTCGTCGACAAGTACGTCTTCCTCACCGCCGGCGCGTGCGGCCCCTGCCGCTTCGGCATGTACGTCACCGAGTACCGCAAGGCCCTGCGCGACGCCGGCTTCGACGGCTTCCGCGTCATGCTCTTCCAGCAGACCGGCGGCATCAAGCAGGCGACGGGCGACGAGGTCGGACTCGAGCTGAACCCCACGTTCTTCTGGGCCATCGTGAAGGGCATGATCGCCGGCGACGTGCTCAACGCCATCGGCTACCGCCTCCGCCCCTACGAGATCGTGCCCGGCGCGACCAACGTGGCCCTCGAGAAGGCAAAGCAGGTTCTCTACGGCGCGCTCGAGCGCAAGGAGAACATCCTGCACGCCCTCTGGAAGTGCAAGCCGATCCTCGGCGCCGTCGAGGTCGACAAGACCCGCGTGAAGCCCAAGGTCAGCATCATCGGTGAGTTCTGGGCGATGACCACCGAGGGTGACGGCAACTACCAGCTCCAGTCGTTCCTCGAGCAGGAAGGCGCCGAGTGCGACATCCAGCTTCTCTCGGCGTGGCTCCTCTACACGCTCTGGGAAGTGAAGAACGACACCAAGGAGCGCGAGAACCTCCGCGAGCACGACACCGCCAAGTACGGTCTCGGCGGCGGCGGCGCGATGGCCGTCTTCCAGAAGATGGCGATCGGCCACGTCGGTGACTTCGCGGTCCGCGCGCTCTTCCAGAGCTTCGCGCACGCCGCCGGCCTCTACGGCTTCCACCTCCCGGACATGGAGAAGATCGCCGAGGTCAGCCACGACTATTACAACAACGATCTCCGCGGCGGCGAAGGCCACATGGAGGTCGGCAAGCTGATCATGAACGTCGTGCACGCGAAGGCGCACATGACGCTCAGCGTGAAGCCCTTCGGCTGCATGCCGAGCGCCGGCGTCTCCGACGGCGTGCAGTCGGCCATCACCGAGAAGTTCCCCGGCACCATCTTCTGCCCGGTCGAGACCAGCGGTGACGGCCGCGTCAACTTCTACTCGCGCGTGCAGATGTACCTCTTCAAGGCGAAGCAGGCGGCGCAGGCCGAGTACACGCGCGCGCTCGAGGAGAACGGCGTCACGCTCGACCAGGTCAAGGCGCTGCTCGACTCGAGCCCGCGCTTCCGCAGCCCCTTCTACAAGGCCGCGCACGTCTACGCCGGCAACAACGCGGACATGGTCGCGGCGATGGCGCCGTACATCACGCAGACGCGCAGCGAGCGCTGGAAGAACCGCGTCACGAAGTTCGTGAAGGGCAGCAAGGACGTCGCGCAGAAGTCACCGCACATGGTCGTGAACATGTTCCAGACCGCGGTGAAGGAAGCGCCGGTCGTTGCGGCTCGCGTGAAGGAGGACGTCACGCTGTTCCGTGAGCTCCGCGCATTGAGCGTGGCGAAGAAGAAGAACGCCCGCCGCAGCGAAGCGACGATGGACGCCGCCGCCGAGGAGTAGAGAGGAGAGGCCCTCCAGGCCTTCCTGGCTTGAGACGGGAGGGCGCTTCGCTCCGGCGAGGCGCCCTCTCTGGACATTTCGGGGCACCCGGCGGTCGAGGCAGCAGATCGGCTGCCCGCCGACCGATTCTCGTCGGTCGGTGGAACGCCGTTCATGGGCTACGGCGAGTACAACCCGCTGAGCGATCACGCGCGCGACGCCGCGAGCCGCCGGACGGTCGTCTTCTCCTTCGACGCCGCTGCAGAGCCGCAGAGCTTGACGTGTCGGCTGCGCAGCTTGGGGCCGTGCAAGGGACCGGGACGAGTGGATGATCCGCTTCCCCGTCCGCTGCCCAATGGAAGACCGTACCGGTGTGGATTCATGGACCCAGCTCGCCACACCTCGGGGGGCTCCGTTTGGGCTGCTTGATGATCGCGCTCGCCGTCGCGGGTTGAGGTAGCGTTCTCGCGCGTGCGGCGCCGTCTCGGGTTCGTGCTCGTCATTCTCGGCATCGTGGCGGCGATCGTCGGCACGGCCTCGGGATGTGGCTCGCTCTTCACGTTCAGCGGCCGGCACCCGATCCTCGTCGCGCCGCTCGTCATCGGCGCGCCCCTCCGCCAGGCGGTCCCGGTGACCGCGGGCCTCCGCTACACGCTCGCGGTGCAGGTGGTGTTCGATCGCGCGGGGCTCGAGGAGCACGAGGGTGCGCTGGTGGTCGAGGCGCAGCTGCCGCTCGTCGCTTCGCTCGAGACGGCGGCGGTGACCGGCACGCTCGACCCCCACGAGCCGCCGAACGTGCTCTACGGTCAGAGCACGAACCGCAACGTGCGCGCGCCCCACGGCGCGGGTCCGCGCGAGCTCATGGTGGAGCGCCTCGTCGGGCCGTGGGTCGCGACCTCGGACAGCAACATCGCGTGTGCGGTCGATCTCGGTCCCGATCGCCTCGCACGCGCCCGCGTCATCGAGGCGCGCATCATCGTCTATGACGACCGCCTCCCGCGCGCGATCACCGCGGCCCTCGC
>JAYTHX010000014.1:0-7271 GCA_043732195.1 Polyangiaceae bacterium | reverse complement strand
ACAGCGGGATGACACGATACGACTTCGACGGGTCGCCACGCTCGAACGTGGCGGTCAGGCAGGCCACCAGGACGGTGTGCGGGAAGAGCATGAAGCTCGCGCCCGCGTGGGCCTCGTGCGCTAAGAGGTGGTGGCTGAAGACGTCGTACGACGTGCCACCCCGGCCGATCGTGTCCGACGCGAACGCGTAGCCGAGCCGCGGGGCGACGCTCTTCTCCAGGAAGTAGCACCATCGAGCCGACGGGCGCGGGCACGGGCGTGAGCCTCGGCAGCGGCATCTGCAGCATCGGAAGGGCGAGCGAAGGGGCCAGCGGCGCGCCATCGCCTGAGTCTGCGGCCGCTCCGAGAGCGCGGGCGGGCGCGAGGCCCGCACCGGCGGCAGCGCCGCGGTGCTCAGCTGCGTCGACGGTCGCGTCGGCGGCGCCACGTCGTTGCGCTCCTCGAGCTTCAGCGTCGTGCGGTGCGCCTTCGACATGGCGAGCCGCTCGGCGTCCGGTCGCGCGCGAACGCCGCTCCCCTCGGGCGTCAATCCGCACGGCTCGGTGTGGCGCATGCGGACGCAGGACCACGCGCGATTCAGGCTGAAGGCCAGAGATTGCTCTGCGGCACTGTCGCCTGAGGTGCGACGACCGAGTTGCCGCCCGTTTCGTGCGGGTGAAGCGAGGACGCTTCCGTAGCGCGCCGTGATCGACGACAGTTCGCCGCCGTCGTGCTCCTCGCTCTGGCCAGCCTTTTCGCGCAGGTCGTGCCAGCGGCGCCTACCCCGGCGCCAGCACCGATCGTCGCGCCCTCGCTCGTCCCGGTGCGGACGCCGAAGCCGCCCACCATCGACGGCGACCTGTCCGATCCCGTCTGGGCATTGGCCACCCCGACGTCCGCCTTCACCCAGAAGTTTCCCCTCGAGCGCGCGGCCCCGAGCGAGCCCACCACGCTGCGCGTCCTCTACGACGACGACGCGGTGTACGTCGCCTTCGACGTCGTGCAGAAGACCGTGCCCATCGTCGCGCGCATGGCGCGTCGCGATCGCGAGGTCGAGTCGGACACGGTGTCGATCGACATCGACAGCCGCGCACTGGGCAAGACGGCGTTCGAGTTCACGGTCACCGCCGCCGGCGTGCTCCGCGACGGCATCCGCTCGAACGACATCATCGGTGACGGCGACCGCTACAGGTCGGGCTGGGACGAGAACTGGGATGCGCGCACCGTCGTGCGGCCGGACGGGTGGTCGGCGGAGCTCCGCATCCCGCTGCGCGTGCTCCGCTTCTCCTCGAACAGCGCGCAGACCTGGGGCTTCCAGGCGCGGCGCTACACCTCGATGCGGCAGGAGACCGACGAGTGGTCGCACGTCCCGCGCAACGTCGCGAGCGAGGTCTCGAGGTACGGCCACCTCCAGGATCTGCACGTGCGCCCGCGCGCGGATCTCGAGCTCCGGCCGTTCGTGCTCGGCCGCCTCCAGCGGCGCGACCGCACCGACGTGACCCTGGACTCCGGGGTGAAGCTCGGCGCGTCGGCCGGCCTCGATCTGCGCTGGCATCTCACGCCGGATCTGACGCTCGACGGCACCGTGAATCCCGACTTCACGCAGGTCGAGGGGGACGAGCTGTTCCTCAATCTCTCCAACTTCGAGTCGTTCTTCCCGGAGAAGCGCCCCTTCTTCGTGGAGGGCGCCGAGATCTTCGAGTCGCCGGCGCCGCTGTTCTTCGCGCGCTCCTTCCAGCTCCTCTACACGCGGCGCATCGGTCGCCGGCCTCCGCCGCCGGCGTTGCGACCGGGGAAGCCGTTCGAGGACCAGCTCGTCGCGCTGCCCGATCCTTCGATCATCCTCGGCGCGACGAAGCTCGTCGGCCGGCTGGGGCGCAGCTGGTCGGTGGGCGCGATGTCGGCGGTCACGGCGCCGAACACCGTCGAGGTACAGGAGCGCGGCGGGGTGCGCCGTGATCAGCTCGTCGACCCCACGACCTCCTTCCAGGCACTGCGCGTGAAGCACGATTTCGATGGCGGAAAGGCGCACGTCGGGTTCCTCGGCACGGCGGTGGTGCGCGCGGAGAAGACCTCGCAGTACCCGAGCTATGCGCCTCCCGATGGCTCGGCTCCGCGCGCGATCTGCCCGGGCGGTGAGGCGCTGGGGCCAGGCTCGCGCTGTACGCACGACGCGTACGTGGGCGGCGTGGACGGCCTCTGGCGCTCGGCCGACGGCGAGATCTTGCTCTCCGGCCAGGCGCTCGCCTCGGTGATGCGCCACGGCGCGACGCGCACGCTGCGCGACGGGACGAAGATCGGCGACGGCGACGTTGGCTACGGCACGCAGCTCATCGCCACGCGCGAGGGCGGCTCGGGCCTCGCCTGGAATGCCCAGTACCAGTTCGCGAGCCGCAAGCTCGATTTCAACGATCTGGGCTACATGGAGCGCCAGAATCAGCACTTCTATTACGGCAACTTCGAATACCGCACCTTCGAGCCGCTCGGCCCCACCATCGAGACGAAGACCTGGATCGAGGTGGCGGGGCGCTACGATCTCGACCTCGTGAAGGTGAGCCGCCGCTGGCTGACCGACACGTTCATTCGTTACAAGAATTTCTGGTACTCGTACCTCGAATTCAACTTCGAGGAGCCGCGCTTCGACGACCGCGAGGTGGGCAACGGGTTGCCGTTCGAGCGCCCGGGGCGCCCGGGCATCGTGATGCAGCTCGGTAACGACAAGCGCAAGGCCGTCTCCCTCGAGTCGACCGTCGCCGGCTCGAAGACGCCGCTGGGCGGGGCGATCGAGGCCCGGGTCCGGGGCATCGTGCGCGCGCACCCCCAGCTCGAGCTGGAGCTCTCCCCGAGCGCGAGCCACACCTCCGGCGAGACCCGCTTTGCGACGTTCGGCGCGAACGAGGCCGAGCTGATCTTCGGCAACCTCGCGGCGTCGAGCTTCGCGACGACCGCCCGCATCAACTTCACGATCACCCCGCGCCTCGCGCTCCAGACATTCGGGCAGCTCTTCCTCGCCTCGGGGCACTACGACGAGTTCCGCGCCTTCGTTCTCGGCGGCGAGCCGGGCAAGGTGCGGCTCTCGGCGCTCGCGCCCACCGGTTCCCCGGCGACCAGCCCCGACTTCGTCGATGTCTCGCTGAATCTCAACGTGGTGCTGCGCTGGGAGTACAGCCTCGGCTCGGTGATCTACCTCGTCTTCAATCGCTCGCAGACGCCGGCAAATCCGCTCGTCCTCGATCAGCCCGCCGCGCTGAGCTTCACGCCGCTCGCGCGGGCCCCGGCGGTCGATACCGTGCTGCTGAAGTGGCAGCTGTTCGTGAACCTGTAGACGCCGTCACGGCACCGCCTCGTCGAAGTGCACGCACCAGTTCGGCGGGCCCTGGTCGGAGTCGTGCAGGTTGCCGTGGGCGCCGGTCTGCAGCCCGGCATGCGCTCCGAGGATGCCCGTGTAGGCGTAGCGCAGGCGCCGGTTCGTCGCCGTCGGCTCGGCGGCGAGCGTGATGGTCACGGTGTCGCTCGCGGTGATGGCGACGGCGGTGATGGCCGGGCTCGGGCCGTCGTCGGCGTACTCGAAGCCCATCGCGCCGGCCGTGGCGGCGAGCGTGGTGTCGAGCACGAGGGGCGGTGCCGGCACGAGGAAGCGCGCGGTGATCACCGCGCCGACGCGCGTGATCGACGTCGGACGAAGCGGCTCCCACGTCCCGCGCTCCACCACGACGCGGCGGTAGGCGCGCGCATAGTACTCGCCCATCCCGCGATAGCCCTCGTTCGTGAGGTGCACGCCGTCGGGCCCGTAGAGGAACGGGTAACGCGGGCCGACCGCGATGACCTGGCCGGGGTGCTCGACGTGCGCGCGAAGCTGGGCGAGCGGGATCGGGCTGGTGACGGCGTATTCCGTCCAGCTCGAGTACTGGGTCACGAAGAGGGGGATCGGCGCCGTCTGGCCCGTGATCGCCCGCAGATCGGTCTCGAAGTCGTGCTGCCACTCCGCGAGGTCGTCGGCGAGGTGCGGGTTCAGGTCCACGTGGTCGCCGGCGCCGTCGGCCGAGGTCACCGCGGTCACGTCGTAGGGGAGGGCCAGGTCGCGCGCGCGCGCGGCGGCGGCCGTGGCTTGCGCGATGCTCACCGCGTAGGGCGCAGTGCCCTTCTTCATGAGGCGATACGGCGCGCCGCCCTGCGCGTGCACGCTGACCAGGAGATCGTGCTGGCCGCCCGCGGCCCGCGCCGCGCCGGTGACAACGCTCGCGAAGCGGGTCGACATCGTCTCCACGTCGCGCTCGACCAGCGGCACGAACGACGTGAGGCCGCGCGCGCCGGCGAGCGCGCCGGTCGCGAACATGCGGTTGCCATAAGGCTGCACGACGGAGAGGGGCGGCGCGCCGCCCACACCCGAGGCCAGGCTCTGGCCGGTGCCGAGCACGTGGTGCAGCGGGCGCGCCCCGGGCGGTGGTGCGTCGACCGCGGCATCGCGTGGCGCGGTCCCCGTCGGGATCGGCACGGGCGTCGACGCGCTGGGCGTGGGGCTCCCGGTCGCGGTCGGGTCCGCTCGACCACACGCGGCGACGACCGCCAGCGCCGCCGCCGCCGGCGCGACGCGGAGCGGCCCGAGCGGCCGGACCAACGGGAGGCGCATGATCATGCGAGCATAGCGTACGCTCGAGGCGCTGCGTCACGGCGCCCCGCGATGGCTCCCCACATCGGCTTCCTCCTCGGCGAGGCCAGCGCCGTCCTGCCGGACGCCGAGTGCGGCGGCGGCGAAAGCGGAGCGCTCGGTCCGGGTCGGGGCTCGTCGTTCGGCTTGTTCGCGACGGCCCCGCAGGCGGTGAGCGGCGCGCGGATCTTCCGGTCGGACTACGCGGTCGGCGACCTCGCGAAGCACGCGTCGGTCGTCGCCGACTTCGACGTCTTCCTTGCCGCGGTTCCGAGCTCCGTCGAGACGGCCACGCTCTTCGACGTCGGCTACTCCACGGCCGGCGCGGTCTGCCACGCCGCGCTCGCTCTCTGGATGAGCGAAGCTCGCCGCGTCTTCACGTGCCCGACCCTCATCAGCTCGACGCTGGTGGTCCTTCCGCCCCGGTACGGGCATGCAGGGCTCCATGCTCGTCGGCGCGGCGCCGTACGTGAGCAACACGGCCGCCGCGACCGCCGTCTCGCCTGCGAGGCTCCATCTCGGGTTCGGGCGCGACGAGCCCGGGAGCGCAGACCGGCGTGCTCAGCGTCGGCTACGACGACATCGAGGTGCGCCTGCCGTGAGCCGGGCTCACGGCTCTCCGCCGCGCCTCGCCGCGCGGGCGCGCTCGCGCTGCACGAAGAGGTAGAGGCTCTCGACCTTCTCGCGCGCCCACGGCGTGCGGCGCAGGAACTTCAGGCTCGACGTGATGCTCGGGTCGGTGGTGAAGCAGCGGATCGCCACCTGCTCGCCGAGCGCGGGCCAGCCGTAGTGCGCGACGAGCTCGGTCACGATCGTCTCGAGCGTGATGCCGTGGAGCGGGTTCCGGGGCTGCTCCGCCATGTCACATGCCGGTCTCGGCGAACGCCTCGACGTGCCGGCTTGCCACGAGCTGCGCTGCGCGCTCGTCGTCCGGGTAGTCGATGGCGCGGTAGAGGCGCGCGAGGCGCTCCACGTTGTCGAGGCCGAGGCTGCGCTTCCGCAGCACCTCGGCGTGCGCGAAGAAGAAGAGCGAGTAGCCGCGAAAGATCTCGCGCATCTGCTCCGGCGAGAGCCGCCACTTTTGCCAGGCGAACGCGAAGGAGAGCCGGCTGAGCCGCTGCTGACCCGCAGCCGGCAGCGCGTCGCGCGATTTGTAGCCGAGGTTGTGCTCGATCTCGGCCCAGGTGTGCTCGAGGACGGTGCGCACCTGGATCTCGCAGCGGACCGGTGAGTCGGCGAGGCGACACACGTAATGCAGCGAGCGGTGGCCGAACGCGCCCGCGTCGCGACGGGAGCGCTCGTCGACCGACTGCGTGAAGTCGACGGGGAGCCGCCCCTCCACGAGCTGACCAACGCGATCCACCGTGTCCTCGAAGAACGTGATCACCCGGAGCCCGACGAGATCCGTGATGTCCGCGAGGTCGGCGTAGCTGCGGTCGGCGCGGGCGAGCTTTCCGGCCAGGCTCGCGCGGGTCTTCAGCCGCAACGTCACCGAGTGGATCGTGAGGTCGGTCTCCGCGGCGAGCCAGCCCGCGAGCTCGTCGCGCAGGCGCTCTCCGCGCTCGCGGAGCAGGGGCAGCTCGCGGTCGTAGCGTTCCAGGAGGAGGTCGTGCGTCATGAGAGCCGTCCGAACGCGGTTTGTGCCTTTCCCGCGCCAGCCCGTCAATCGCGCCGCGCGAGCTCCGCCGTTTCTCCCGCCCCGCGCGAGGCTCGGCGGGGAGAGGGGGAGAGAGAGGCTGGAGAGACAAGGACGGTCACCACCTCACGCTCCACACGGCCGAGCGCGCAGCTCTCCTGGAGCTGCCGTGAAGCGTCCGAAGGTGGCGACGTCGTGGCTCAAATGTTGTCAATACAACATTGTCGGACGGCCGTTCGAGAGCCTCGAGAGAGGCGCAGCTGCACGGAGGCCTGGGCGGCGCAGCGCGCCGGAGACGAGAGCCTTCTTGCCCCCGCGCGCAGCGCGCCCCTGTAACGCTCGGCGCCTCTCTCCAGCCTCCGTGCTCTGGCTCTCGCTCGCGCTAGCCCTGCGCGAGGTTTGCGAACATCTGGACGAGGGTGGCGCGCGTGGTCTCGAGGTCGCGCTCGGAGATCCCGCGTTGGGCGCGCTCGACGAGGTGCCTGGCGCTCGGCACCAGCTTCTTGCGCAGCGCCTTGCCCTCCCCGGTGAGGTGGATGCGCCAGACGCGGGCGCTCTCGGCGTCGGCCCTCCGCTGCACCAGGCCGCGCGCCTCCATCCCGTCGAGGATGCGGCTCATGGTCGGGCGGTCGCGGAACGTCGACTGGCCGAGGTCGGTCTGCGTGCGGCCGTCCTCCGCCCACAGGCGCACGAGCACGATCCACTGCTCCGGGGATGCTGTCGAGCGTGCAGCCCCACTGACCCGCGAACGCGCTCCAGCATGTACTCGGGGACCACGCACCAGGCACGCGCCTGCGCTGCCTCCGGCTCCTTCATGGCGAGGTTCGTCTCGTCGGCGGGCGCCGCGAACGGCACGCGCGGTCGAGCTCCGCGGGCGCGCGCTGGAAGGCGAGCGTGACCGCAGACGGCGCCGGCGAAGCGATGGCGGACGCGCTCGGCGCGGCCGTCACCGGCGGAACCACCAGGTTCAGCGGCGTCTGCTCCGGCCCACGCGGCGGATGCGCGGCG
>JAYTHX010000013.1:0-48530 GCA_043732195.1 Polyangiaceae bacterium | reverse complement strand
TCCTTTGCCCGCGATGTCGGGGCCGAGCCTGTTGTCCGCCGGCTCGAGGCACACGACCTTGTCGCCGACGTCGAGCGTCTTGTTCGCGTTCACGTCGGTCACCCTGCACGAGACCTCGAACGCGTCCTTGCCGTCGGGCGTGACCTCGACCTTGATCGTGTCGGACGGGTCCCCGCCGTCGCGGGCCTTCACGATCTCGATCGTGAAGAGGGCGTCCGACCCTTGTCGGTCAGCGGCGCGGCGGCGGACAGGGCGAGGGCGATGGTGAGCGCGGACCTGACACGAGCGGACAGGCCGGATCACTGAACCCCCGCGCCCGCTCGCCTGATCACGAAAGACGCGGTAAGACGTGCTCCGCCTCGCCCAGCGCTACGGAGCGTGGGCAAGCAGGAGTACCGGCATGGAGAGCGGCGGCGACGGGATCCACCCCGAGGGACGCCTCACGGATCGACAGGAGCGGATGGGGCGCAGGCCGACCATCCGTCGTCGGCCCATCTCCACGCCTCGCGTCCGGTCGGAGCAGGTCCGGACCGCGCCTTTCGCGCTTCCAGGCCTGACCCCGACGGCCCCGCCGCGCGCTCCGCTGCCCCGGCTGACGGCGCCGGCCCGGCCGAGGCTCGTGCTCGTCGAGGAGGAGGAAGAGCAGTTCGCGGCGCCCATCGTCCGCCCGCTCGCGGCGGAGCTAGCGCCGCGCCAGAGCGGACGCGGAATGGTCGTCGCGATGGTGGTGGTCTGCGCCATGGTCGCCGGGATCGGCGTGGCCTGGCTCTCCTCGAGGCGGGCGGACGTCGCGGAGCAGCCCGCGGTCGTCGCCACCACGACGCTGAATGCCGGCGTGGTCCCGGCCGCCGCGCCGACGACGGCGCCGCGCGCGCCGTCACCGCACGCGCCGGCGGTCCTCGAGGTCGACGTCAACAGTCTCCCGGCCGCGCCCGCGCGGGGACCGGTCCGCGGCGGCCGCTAGCGCATTTCTCGACGGCGCCGGCCGGCCCTTGTATGCCGGGGAGACCGTCATGCCGACGTCCGTCACTGAAGCTCTCCGTCGCGGCGAGCTCGTCTACGACCGCGTCTTCGACGACGTGTTCCCGCTCGCCGTGCGCCGCGCCTCGAGCGTCCACTGGACGCCCGTGGAGGTCGCGGTGCGCGCCGCGAAGCTGCTCGCGGACGGCGTGTCCCATCCGGTGATCCTCGACGTCGGGGCGGGCATCGGTAAGTTCTGCGCCATCGCCGCGGCGACCGTCTCGGCGAAGGTGAAGGGCATCGAGCATCGCGAGCACTTCGTGGACATCGCGCGCGTCGCGGCGGCGAAGCTCGGCGTGGACGTCGAGTACGCGCACGGCACCCTCGCCGACCACGATCCCGCGAGCATCAACGGCGTCTACATGTTCAACCCGTTCGCCGAGAACCTCGCGGACCGCGAGGACCACCTCGACGAGACCGTGGAGCTCGGTCGCGACGTCTTCTGGCGGGATGTCGCCGCCGCCGAGCGCTTCCTGCACCGCGCGCCGTACGGCACGCGTGTGGTGACGTACTGCGGATGGGGCGGCGCGATGCCGAAGGACTACGAGCTCGTGCTACGCGAGCGTTGCGCCGGCCTCCTCGAGCTGTGGCGCAAGACCCCGCGCGCGGCCTGACGGCGGCGCGGCGCTGCTCCGTCCGAAAACGGCGAGCCGGGGAGCGCGCGGGAGGGCTAATTTTGCGGGGTGACGACGATCTCGAGTTCGAGAGCAAGGAGCGGGACGCGCGGGTCCGGGGACGTGGCCACAGTGAGCGCTCCACCAGGAGAGCCCATCGTGCAGTTCAGCGCATCGTCCGAGCTGCCCCGAACCGAGAGCCGCTACGAAGCCGTTCGTACCCGCGACGCACGGGCCGAGGGCGCATTCTTCTATTCCGTCGCGACCACCGGCGTCTATTGCCGGCCGACCTGCCCCGCGCGCGCCGCGCTGCGCGAGAACCTCGCGTTCCACGCGACGCCCGAGGACGCGGAGCGTGCCGGCTTCCGCGCGTGCAAACGCTGCAAACCGCGTGAGGTCTCGCAGGCGGAGCGCCATGCGCAGGTCGTGCACGCGGCCCGGCGCGCGCTCGAGTCCGCGGAGGCTCCGATCGGGCTGACGGCGCTCGCGGCGCAGGCGGCGCTCAGCCCGCACCACCTCCATCGCCTCTTCAAGAAGCACGTCGGCATGACGCCCGGCGAGTACGCCGCGGCGTGCCGCCTCCAGCGCGCGACGAGCGAGCTGCGCGACGGCCGGCCCGTGACCGCGGCGATCTACGAGGCCGGCTATGCCTCGAGCAGCCGCTTCTACGAAGGCGGCGGCGCGGCGCTCGGGATGAGGCCCTCCGCGCTGCGCCGCGGCGCGCAGGGCGTGGAGATGCGCGCGGTCGTCACGCACTGCTCGCTGGGGCACGTGCTCGTCGCGGCGACCGCGCGCGGGGTCTGCGCGATCGCGTTTGGCGACTCGGCCGCCGCGCTCTTCGAGGAGCTGCGCGTGCGCTTCCCGCGCGCGATCGTCGGTCCCTCGGACGCCGCGCTCGAGGCGCTCGCCAAGCGCGTCGTGGCGCTGATCGACGCCACGGAGGTCGCGTCGAGCATTCCGCTCGATCTCATGGGCACCGCGTTCCAGCAGAAGGTGTGGCGGGAGCTCCGCAAGATCCCGCTCGGCGAGACGTACACCTATGCGCAGCTCGCGGAGCGCATCGGCGCGCCGCGCGCCGTCCGCGCGGTGGGCTCGGCGTGCGGCAAGAACCCGGTCGCGGTGGTGGTCCCCTGCCACCGCGTGGTCCGCACCGACGGCGAGCTGGGCGGCTACCGCTGGGGCCTGGACCGCAAGCGCAAGCTCCTCGCGAAGGAGCGCGCCTGATCGAGGCCGCGCTGCCGGACGAGAGCGCGCCGCCCCCGGTTCCTCTTCACGCGCGAGTCGCCGGGGCCGTGGTCCCAGCAGGTGACGACGTCGCGGTGCTTCGTGACGAAGCGGACGCCGCCGTCCTGCTCCGCGACGAGCTTGCTCCCGAACGAGCCGACGAGGTGTCCGGGCCAGCGCGGTCCGCGCTGGCTGACGCCCCACGTGACGAGGCGCGCTTCCGTGTCCTCGACGCCGATGAGCGCGCCGCCGTGAACAGCAGCGGCAGGAGCCCCGAGGGCGGTCCCTCGTGCACCGGCAGCTCGGCGCGGGGCAGCACGCGGATGCGACAGGTGACGGGCCGCTCCTCGTCGCGCAGGAACGACGCGTGGTAGGCGGTGTCGAGCAGCGATTCGAGACGCCGCGGGAGCGGAGACGCGTCGTCGGGCCAGCTCGCTTGCGCGCAAGCGGGTCGCTCACGCGTCGAGCACCTCGCGGACCTTCGACGCGAGCGAGACCGGCGTGAACGGCTTGGGGAGGAACGCGAGCTCGGCCGAGAGCACGCCGTGGCGAACGATGCTGTCGTCCGTGTAGCCCGACATGCACAGCACCTTGAGATCCGCGCGCTGCCCGAGCAGTCGCTTCGCCAGCTCCGGGCCGCTCATGCCGGGCATGACCACGTCCGTGAGCAGCAGATCGATGGTCCCTGGGTGCTCGGCGACGAGTGCGAGTGCCTCGACCCCGCCGCTCGCGGCGAGCACGTGATAGCCGGCCCGCACCAGGATGCGGCGCGCCACGGCACGAACGCCGTCGGCATCCTCGACGAGGAGGATCGTCTCCGTGCCCGTGACGACGGGCTTCGAAGGAGCCGGCGTGTGCCGTGCGTCGCGTGCGCCCTGCTCGCGTGGAAAGTACACGTTGAACGAGGTGCCGCGACCGACCTCGCTCTCGACCCAGACCGAGCCGTTGTTCTGCTGGACGATGCCGAGCACCGTGGAGAGCCCGAGCCCCGTGCCGTGGACGGCGTCCTTCGTGGTGAAGAACGGCTCGAACACCTTGGCCTGCACCTCCGCGCTCATGCCGGTGCCGTCGTCGGTCACGCGCAGCCGCACGTGCGGGCCCGCCTTCGCGCCGACGTGCGCGCGCGCGTAGGTCTCGTCGAGCACGACGTTCGACGTCTCGAGGGTGAGGCGGCCGCCGGTCGGCATCGCGTCGCGCGCGTTGACGACGAGGTTCATCAGGATCTGTTCGACGCCGCCGCGGTCCACGCGGATGGGATCCACCGTCACGGCGCCCCTGGTGAAGATGACCGTGATGTCCTCGCCCACGATCCGCGCGAGCATCGTGGACATCTCGCCGAGCAGCGCGTCGAGATCGAGGACGCGCGGCGCCATCACGTTCTGACGACTGAACATGAGGAGCTGGCGCGTGAGGGTGGCGGCGCGCTGGCCGGCCTCGCGGATCTCCTCCACGATGCTGCGGGCCTCTGCCGCCGGCCCGAGCTGATCGAGCAGGAGATGCGAGTAGCTCAGCACCACCGACAGCAAATTGTTGAAGTCGTGCGCGATGCCCCCCGCGAGGCGTCCCACCGCCTCCATCTTCTGCGCTTGCCGGAGCTGCGCCTCGAGCCCGACGTTCATCTGCTGGACGACGTCCCGATGCATCACGATCGCGAGGCCCCCTGCGATGGTGGCGACGCCGTCGCGCGCGGCGCTGCGGATCGGTTCGGGGGAGAGCATGGCCAGCACACCCATGAGCTCGCTGCCGAACACCAGCGGATACGCGGCGACCTCGTGTCCAGGCGGCGGGTCGAGCCGGAGGTCGGTGGCGAGCGGGTCCGTGAAGCGCGGCGTGACGTCGAGCGCGGCGTCGCCCGCGCTCGCGCGGAGCACGAGCGCCTGCGCGATCGCGTCGAACGACCACACCCGCGCCGCGCCGCCGCCGAGATGGTCGACGAACGACTCGAGGCAGCGCTGGAGGGTGACCGCGAGGTCGTCGCCCTTCGCGAGCTCGAACGCGACCTCGGCGGTCAGCTCCGCGAGCTGCACGCGCTCGTGCAGCGCCGCCTGCGCCGCCCGCTCGGCCGCGCGGTGCGCTTGCCGCACCGCGCAGTCGGCCATCTCCCGCTCGACGGCTGGAGCCAGGCGCGAGAGGTCGTCCTTCAGGACGTAATCGTGGGCGCCCACGCGCATCGCGGCGACGGCGTGCTCCTCGCCGACGGTGCCGGACACGATGAGAAACGGAACGTCGATCCCGAGACGCTTCACGATGGTGAGGACGGCAAGCGCATCGAAGCCGGGCATCGACCAGTCGCAGAGGATGAGGTCCCAGCGCTCCGCGAGGGCTGCCTCGAGCGCGGCGGCGTCCTGCACGCGCGTCGCCTCGATGGGGCGGCCGATGCTCCGCAGCTTCATGAGGATCAGCTTCGCGTCGGTCGGCGAGTCCTCGACCTGGAGCACGCGCAGCAGCGTCGGCGTCGTCGTCACGAGCGCTCCGAGAGCCTCGGCGGTACCTCGTTCAGCACCAGCCAGAACCGGCTCAAAGCCTTCACGCCGTCGCTGAACTCCATGAAGTCGACGGGCTTGCGCATGTACGCGTTCGCGCCGAGCGCGTAGCTGGTCGCCACGTCGTCCTCCTGGATCGACGACGTCAGTACGACGATCGGGAGCAGCTTGGTGCGCTCGCCGCACCGCAGGCGCTTCAGGACCTCGAGCCCATCGATCAGCGGGAGCTTGAGGTCGAGGAGCACGACCGCGGGCAAGGCCGGCACGTGCGCGAGCCATTCGAGCGCCGCTGCGCCGTCTCGCTGCACGACGATGTCGTGGGGTACGCCACAGGCCTTGAAGGCGAGGAGCGTGAGCTTCTCATCGCTTTCGTTGTCCTCGACCAGCAGGATCACCCGCTTCATGATCGCTCCGCGTCGTGGGTGGGGAGTGTGAACCAGAAGGTGGCGCCTCGGCTGCGCGCGATCGCCTCGACCAGGCGATCCCCGTCCTGAGTAGCTCCCGCGAACGCTTGCTTGGCGCTCGAGAGCGCCCGGAACCGGGCTTTCATGCCCACCCCCCCCATCCCATCATCCTAACTGCAGTTGCCGCGCATCGCGACCGTGATCCCCAGGTTGGGGTTTCCCGTAATAATTCGTCCTCCGCGTTGCTTCAGCTGCCCGAGGTGAGCGGTTCGGTCGCCGACTCGAGCGGGTCGCCGGTTCGCTTCGCGTCGTCGTCGCGGCGGACCTCGGCGATCTCGGTGGCAATGGCGGCGGCCTCGGCCGCCGGGTGGCCGGCGGCACGCTCGGCGAACTCCGCTTCGGCGCGTGCGTCCTTCGCGCGCAACGAATCCGGCGCTGTCTCCTCGCCGGGCAGCTCCACGCGGAGCTCCATGATGATCATCCGGATGCCGGCGGCGATGGGCAGCGCGAGCAGCGCGCCCAGGATACCGAGCAGCTTGCCGCCAACGAGCAGCGCGATCATGATCCACGCGGCGGGCAGGCGCAGGACCGTGCCGTAGATCCGCGGCACGATCAGGCGGCTCTCGAGCTCCTGGTACGCGCCAAGCACGAAGAGCACGACGATCGCCACGGTGGTGCCCTGCTGGAGCGCCGCGAAGAAGGCCGGCCCGCACGCGAGCAGCGCGCCGATGTAGGGCAGCACGTCGGCGACGCCCGCGAACAGCGCGAGGGCGAGCGCGTTCGGCACGCCCGCGATGGCCAGCACCGCGAACGTGAACACCGCCATGAGGAGGGACGTGATGACCTGGCCGCGCATGTAGCCGCCGACGATCATCTCCAGGTTCATGAGCACGCGTGACATCCGCAGATGGTAGTCGCGGGGCACCAGCGCGAAGAGCGCGCCGCGCATCCGATCTCGATCGATCATCAGGTAGAGCGCGAGAAAGAAGGCGGTCGCGGTGTAGGCGAGGATCTCCGCTACCTTGGGCCCGTAAAGGAGCCCGAGGTCCTGCGCACGCGCCGTGAGATCGCCGGCGTGCACCGCGCGGACCGAGTGGGCGAGCTGGGAGCCGATGGGCGAGCCCTCGAGCGCGTGCGCGACCTTCTCCTGCGACTTCGGGAAATTCTGGAGGACGTCTGCGACCTGCATCACCAGGCTCGGCAAGGTGAGCGCGCCGCAGCCGGCCGTGAGCAGGAAGAGACCTGCGAAGACGAGCAGAATGCCGCTGGTGCGCTTCCAGCCGCGTCGCTCCAGGCGGTCGACGAACGGATTCAGCATCCCGACCAGCATCAGGGCCACGACCATCACCAGGAGGATCTGCCAGAGCTGGAGAAACAGCCAGACGGCGGCGGCGGTCCCCAGACCGATGAGGGCCGTGCGCACCGTCAGATCCACGCGCACAACCCTGGAGGCCATGGGCCGGCCCCGAGCAAACAGCCTGCCAGCGCGAGCGCTGCGGTTCACCGCAGAAACCGAGCGTGGTCGCGCGTACGGGTGCCACCGCTGCCGTATCGCGAGACAAAACGCCTCGCGCGCGACGTGGGGTCGGCCGCGACCGAGCGCATCTCAGCGCGAGGTCAGCGCGCGTTGTCGGAGCCGACCCAGGGTCGCGGTCGACTCACCTTCGGGCGCGGGCAAACCCTCGAGATCATTGTCCGCGCCGCGCGGCCGCGGTTGGCACGGAGCGAGCAAAAGTCTTCCGCGGGGAGCAAGACATGACCGCTTCGTTCGACATTCTGCCTTCGTCGCCCCGCTATCAGATCGCGAGCTGCGGCATGGGCTCCGTCTACATCGGCATCCAGCGTGGCGCCGCGGGCTTCAAGCGGCCCGTCGCGATCAAGCGCGCGCATCCGTACCTCCTCGAGGATCCCGCGTTCCGCGACACGATCCTCCGCGAGGCGCGCAACGCGTCGGCCGTGCGGCACCCGAACGTGATCAGCGTCGACGACGTCGAGGAGACTGACGGCGAGCTGCTCCTCGACATGGACGACGTCGAGGGGACGTGGCTCTCGCACGTGCTCGCGTCGCGGACCGCGCTCGGCGCGCCGGTCGCGGTGCGCATCGTGATGGACGTCTGCTCGGCGCTCAACGCCATCCACGGCGCGCGGAGCCAGGACGGCGGCGGGGCGAAGCGCACCGGCGAGCGCGAGATCCACGACGCGCTCGAGGCCTCGATGGTCCGCATCGTCACCCGCGACCAGGTGGCCGACCTGGTACTCGGCGTCGCCGGCACGATGCTCGACCAGCACCGCCGCTCGATCAACCTCGCGCGTGCCTCGGCGCGACCGCCCAGCGAGCTGGCGTTCGACGACTTCGTGCCGGGCGAGGCCGACATCTTCGGCATGGCCACGTCGGAGCTCGACGAGCGCGACGTCGTGCCCGCCGCGCCGCTCCGTCCCTTCGACCCGCGGATCCATCGCCGGTTCGACGTCGAGGCTGACCTCGACGAGGGGCTCGTCCCGAGCTCGCGCCTCGCGATGCCGGAGCGGGTCTCGATCGTGATGTAAGGCAGCGAGCCGCGCTCGAAGGCGATGAACGCGGTCGGCATCGCCCTGTGGGCGACGAGACGACCTCCCAGGTGCGCTGACGCCTGTCGGGCCAACGACAGGATGTCGTGACGCCGGGGCAGACGCGCCGGCTGGCGCCTCTCTTGCTGTACGTTTCCTCATGACGACCCGCACTTCCGACCATGCCAAGGGCTCCGTGATCGTGGTCGGAGGGAGCGGCGGCATGTCCGAGCGCTACCGCGCGATCGTCGAGGAGCGCGGCCTCGAGCTGCGCCACTTCGAGAACCGCGTCCCGAACGGCACGCGCCGCATCCTCGGGCGCGTGGCGGCGGTCATCGTCATGGTCGGCATGGTCTCGCACGCGCTGCGCGACCAGGTGAAGGGTCTCGTCGCCGACGATGCGCCGGTGGTCTATCTCCGGTCGGCGTCGGTCTCCGCGCTGCGCCACGCGGTTGCCTCGCTCGACGCGAAGGGCTGACCGCTGCGCGTGGTGCCGATGACGCGCAGGAGCTCGTCGAGATCGATCGGCTTGACGAGGTGCTCGTCGAAGCCCGCTGCGGCGCTGCGCGCGCGGTCGGAGGCCTGCCCGTAGCCGGTCAGCGCGACCAGGTACGGTCGGTCGATCGGATGGCTCGAACGGATCTGCGCGGCGAGCTCGTAGCCGTTCATGTCAGGCATGTTGATGTCGATCAGCGCGACCGAGGCGGAGAAGCCCGCGAGCGCCGCAAGTGCCTCGCGGCCGCTGCCGGCCGTGACGACCTCGTGGCCCGCCAGCGACACGAACTCCGAGAGCAGGCCGAGCGCGTCCTCGTTGTCGTCGACCAGGAGAACGCGCCGCGCCGTCGTGGCCGCCACGTCGGCGAGGGGCGGGGGCGCGCTGGAGACGGTGTTCAGCGGGAGAGCCGGCAGCCGCACGGTGAACGTCGTGCCGCGTCCGGCAACGCCGTTCGCGACCGAGACGGTGCCGCCGTGCAGCTCGACGACCTCCTTGACGACCACCAGCCCGAGCCCGAGCCCGCCCTCGCCGCTCGAGCGATTGCCGCCCTGGACGAAGAGCTCGAAGATGCGCGATAGCGCCTCGGGCGCGATCCCCACCCCGTCGTCGGAGACCGCGATCACCACCGTCTCGCCGTCCCTCCGGACCACCACCGCGATGTGCCCGCCCGACGGTGTGTAGTGGGCCGCGTTGCTCAGGAGGTTCGAGACGACCTGGGCGAGCCGGTTCTCGTCACCGTCGACGACGAGCCCGACGTTCGCTACCTCGACGAGGAGCGAATGGTGCCGCTCGTCGACCAGGGGCCTCATCATCTCGACGGCGCGCGCGATGACGTTCGCCATCCCCACGGGCGCGCAACGCAGGCCGACCTTCCCGCGGGTGAGCCGCGCGACGTCGAGCAGATCGTCGACGAGGCGCACGAGGTGGTGTGCCTGGCGCTCGATGATGTCCAGCTCGCCGGAAGGCTGCCCGTTGGCGCGCATCTTCAGGAGCCGGACCGCCGCGACGATGGGCGCGAGCGGATTGCGGAGCTCGTGACTGAGCAACGCGAGCAGGTCGTCCTTGCGGGCGGCGAGACGGCGGGTCTCCTCCTCGAGGTCCAACCGCGAGAGGAGCGAGCCGAGGTACTGGCCGGCGTGGTTCCCGAGCCGCAGATCCCGGTGCGTGTACGCCCCGGCGTCGAGCGAGAACGAGATCGCGCCGAGCGTCTGCCTGCCTCCCTGGAGCGGAACGCAGATCCTTCCCGGCGCGAGCGCTGCCGGCGCGCCGCTGTCGAGGACGCGCTCGACGATCCCGCGCTCCGCCACGGAGAGCTCGGCGATCGGCACGTTGCGCACGCTGGACTCGCTCTTCGACGCCAGCCAGCAGATGCTCCCCTCGGGCCGAGCGATCACGAACGCGCAGCGATCGAAGTCGACGACCCAGTTCAATCGACCGCTCACGACCCGCAGCAGCGTCTCGAGGTCCGGGCTGCTGGCGACCTCCGAGAAGAGCTCGAGCAGTACGTTCAGGCGCGCGACGTCGGCGAGGGACGCAAGCATCAGAACTGCGCTAACATGTCGCCCGCCGGCATTCCGGTCGCGTCGGCGACGGTGTTTGCGTAGACGGCGAGCGCCGCCATCGCGATGAGCTCCATGATCTCCTACTTTGCCAGGCCGTGCTGGCGGAGGCTACCTTCGGCGGATGGAGCTCGGTCACGTCGGCCACCAGCGCTTCGAGATCGCCCGGTTCGATGCCGAGCATCCCGCAGCACGCGAGGTGCGCGGCCTCGCAGTAGCGACAGGCCCGGTCTCGCGAGATGGCGACGAACATCATCTCCTTCAGCGTGCGCGGCAGGATGCCGCCGACGAGGACGCGCCCTGGGTCTTGATGAAGTTCGGTAAGGTGGGGAAGCCCATCCGTGTCTGGAAGTCGTGGTAGAGGTTGACCACCTTCTTGGGGGCGAATTCCGGTTCGAGGTTCGCGAGGTGAGCCACCTCTCGGCGAGGTGCATCGGCCGTACCTCGTGGCGAGGCGCCGCTTCTTGCGGGGAATGGCGCCGGATCGCGATCGCTGGCGCGCACGGTCTGCACCCACGCGCACGGGTTGCGTGAGCGCGAGGAGCTCGGCGCCGGCGCGCCGACGACCATCTCCTTACGGCGCGGCGTCCTCGAACTCGCCGTCGACCACCGAGGGCTTCGACGCCTGGGGCGGCGGGGCGCCGTCGCCCGCCGGCGGCGCGCTCGCGTCCTGGTAGGCCGCGGCCGCCACGCGGTGCGCCTCCTTCTCGAGCGCCGCGATGGCGCTGGCGATGCGCGCCTCGTCGCGGAGCTCGTACGCCTCGCGTCCTTCCTTGATCACGCCCTCGAGGAGCGCCTGATCCGCGGCCGGGATCTTCGCCTGGTTCTCGCGCATCGCCTTCTCGAGCGAGTAGCAGAGGTTGTCGAGCTTGTTGCGCTGCTCGACCTGCGCGCGGCGTGTCTTGTCCTCGGCCTCGTGCGAAGCGGCCTCCTTCACCATCTTCTGGATGTCCGCCTCGGTGAGGCCCGAGCTCGCGGTGATGGTGATGTGCTGATCCTTGCCCGTCGCGGTGTCCTTCGCGTGCACCGACAGGATGCCGTTCGCGTCGATGTCGAACGAGAGCTCCACCTTCGGCACGCCGCGCGGTGCGGGCAAGAGGCCGTCGAGGCTGAAGCGGCCCAGCGTGCGGTTGTACTGCGCCTCGGCGCGCTCGCCCTGAAGGACGTGCACCTCGACCGACGGCTGGTTGTCGGCGGCGGTCGAGAAGGTCTCCCTCTTCTGCGTGGGGAGCGTGGTGTTGCGCGGGATCATCACCGTCATGACGCCGCCCATGGTCTCGATGCCGAGCGAGAGCGGCGTGACGTCGAGGAGGACCATGTCCTTCACGTCTCCGGAGAGCACGCCGGCCTGCACCGCGGCGCCGACCGCGACCACCTCGTCGGGATTGACGCCCTGGTGCGGATCCTTGCCGAAGAACTTCTTGACCGCCTCCTTGACCATGGGGATTCGCGTGGAGCCGCCGACCAGCACGACCTCCACGATCTGGGAGACGTTCTTCTTGCTGTCGGCGAGCGCCTTCCGTACCGGCTCCATCGTGCGATCGACGAGCGGCTGGATCATCTGTTCGAGCTTCGACCGCGTGAGGCGCAGGTCGAGGTGCACGGGGCCGCCGGGCCCGACGGTGAGGAAGGGGAGGTTCATCGAGGTCTCTTGCAGGTTCGAGAGCTCGATCTTCGCCTTCTCCGCCGACTCCCGGAGCCGCTGGAGCGCCATCTTGTCCTTGCTCACGTCGATGCCGCTCGACTTGCGGAACTCGGCGACCATCCAGTCGATGACCACCTGGTCGACGTCGTCGCCGCCGAGGTGCGTATCGCCGTTGGTGGAGATGACCTGGACGACGTTGTCGCCGACCTCGAGGATCGAGATGTCGAAGGTGCCGCCGCCGAAGTCATAGACCGCGATGATCTCGTCCTTCTTCTTGTCGAGCCCGTAGGCGAGCGCCGCCGCGGTGGGCTCGTTGACGATGCGCTTCACGTCGAGCCCGGCGATCCGGCCTGCGTCCTTCGTGGCCTGCCGCTGCGCGTCGTTGAAGTACGCAGGGACGGTGATGACCGCCTCCGTCACCTTTTCGCCCAGATAGTCCTCGGCGGCCTTCTTCAGCTTCACCAGCACCTTGGCGCTCACCTCCTGCGGGCTCGTGGACTTGCCGCGGATCGAGAAGGCGCAATCACCGTTCGCGGCCTTTTCGAGCCGGTAGGGGACGCGCTTCATCTCGTCGCTCATCTCGTCGTACTTGCGCCCGATGAAGCGCTTTGCGCTGAAGATGGTGTTCTCGGGGTTCGTCACCGCCTGACGTTTCGCGATCTGCCCGACGAGGACCTCGCCCTTCTCGCCCCAGGCAACGACGCTCGGGGTGATGAGGGCGCCCTCCTCGTTGACGATCACCTTCGGTTCACGGCCTTCCATGATCGCGACGACGCTGTTCGTGGTCCCCAGATCGATCCCGATGATGCGGCTCATGGCCGGTGCGTACGCATCGGCCGTGCCGTGGGTGATCACCTGAAGATCAGCGGCCTCGCTTCCGGGTCGCCGCGAACGCCCTGCGGCGGGGCGCAAGGCGTGCGTGTGACGGGAGGAGCCGGAGCACGAATCGGCAGCCGCTCATTGTATTTGAGAGCAGGAGGTCTATCGTCAAATAATGCTTCGCGATTTCGTCGAGCTGAATCGCGAGGAGATCCTCGCCAGTGCGCGGCGCCGCGTGTCCTCGCGGAGCGCGCCGCTCGCGACGAGCGAGGAGCTGACGAGTGGGCTGCCGATCTTCCTCGATCAGCTGTGCGCGTCGCTCGCGCGGGCTGGCTCGAACCAGCCGACCGACCACGTGGACCTCCAGGACAGCGCCGAGGCGCACGGTCGCACGCTCTACGAGCAGGGACTCACTGCCGCACAGGTCGTCCACGACTATGGAGATCTCTGTCAGGTGATCACCGGGCTCGCGGTGGAGGAGCGGGTGGTGATCGCCGCCGAGGAGTTCCAGACGCTCAACCTGTGCCTCGACGACGCGATCGCCGGCGCCGTGACGGCGTACGGCCGCCATCGTGAGCGCGCGATCGCCGAGGAGGGGACCGAGCGCCTCGGCATTCTCGCGCACGAGATGCGCAACGTGCTGAACACGGTGATGCTCTCGTTCGCGAGCATCAAGCGGGGCATGGTCGCGCCTGGCGGCAGCACCGGCGCGATGCTCGAGCGCAATCTCCTGGGCCTGCAGACGCTCATCGATCGCTCGCTCGCCGACGTCCGGCTCGATGCGGGGCTCCACAACGTGGAGCGCGTCCCGGTGTGGGAGGTCCTCGAGGAGGTGGCCATCGGCGCGGTGCTGGTGGCGGAGGCCCGGGGCTTGAAATTCGAGGTGACCTCGATCGAGCACACCGTGATCGTCGCCGCCGACCGCCAGATCCTCGCGGCAGCGATCGCGAACTTGCTGCAGAATGCCCTGAAGTTCACCGCTCGCGGGACGAAGGTCTCGCTCCGCGCGAGCAGCACGGCGACCCGCGTCCTCATCACGGTGGAGGACGAATGCGGTGGCCTGCCTGCCGGCGCGTCGACCGACCTCCTCGTGCCATTCAGCCAGCGCGGGGCCAACCGCACGGGCCTCGGGCTCGGGCTGGCGATCTGCAAGAAGGCGATGGACGCCATGGATGGCGAGCTGCGGATCGAGGACCTGCCGGGGCGCGGCTGCATCTTCACCGTCGACCTGCCGAAGCAGCCGCCTCCGCCGACGTCGATCCACGCGCCACGGCGCCAGCCGACCGAGGGCTCGTCCAGCGGTGGTGGTCGGCTCGCGCGTGCGATCTAGCGGGCCGCAGCTCGTCCTCGTCGTCGACGATGACGAGGACAATCGCGTCGCGACGACGACCGCCCTCGAGGCCGCAGGCCACCGGGTGGTCATCGCCACGGGCGGAGAGGAGGGCGTCGCGGCCTTTGCGACCGAGACGCCGGACTGCATCCTGCTGGACGTGCGCATGCCCGGGCTCGACGGTTTTGGTGCGTGCCAGCGGATCCGCGCTCTCCCGCATGGCGCGGATACGCCGGTCATCTTCCTGACCGCGCTGCGCGACATCGACACGTTCGACCGCGCGCTGCTCGCGGGTGGCGACGACTTCCTCGCGAAGCCGGTCCGCGCCGCCGAGCTGCTGGTACGGGTGCAGTCCGCGCTGAAGCTGCGCCGGATGAGTGCGGATCTCCGCGAGCACTACGACCTGCTGAAGCAGCAACGGGACGCGCTCCAGCGCGTGCAGCTCCAGAAGGAGCGACTCATGGCGTTCGTCGTCCACGACCTCAAGAACCCGGTGAGCGCGATGGACCTGCACGCGCAGGTGCTCCTCCGCGCCGAGGGTCTCACGCCGTTCCTGCGGGACTCGGCCACGCAGATCCGCACCGAGGCGCGGCAGCTCACGCGCATGATCACTGACCTGCTCGACCTGAGCAAGGCGGACGAAGGCCGGCTCGTGCCGCAGCTGGCGCGCGTGGACCTCGCGTCCCTCGCGGCCGAGGTCGCGAGCGAGCTCGGCGTGACGGCGCGCAGCATGCGCGTGGAGCTGGCATGTGCCGTCACCGCTGCGCCGGTGCGCGCGGACGAGGATCTCCTGCGGCGCGCGCTGACGAATCTCGTCGATAATGCCCTGCGTCATGCGCCGCCGGGGAGCACGGTCACGCTCGCCGCCACCACCGACGGCGAAGGGACGCTGGTGCGCGTGCTCGACGGCGGGGACGGGATCGCCGCGGAGCTCCGCGTGACGATCTTCGAGCCGTTCGTGCAGCTGGGAACCGGGAGCTCCCCTCCCTCCACGCGCACCGGCCGCGGCCTCGGGCTCGCGTTCTGCAAGCTCGTCGCGGAGGCGCACCTCGGGAAGATCTGGGTGGAGGACAACGCGCCCGGCGCCGTGTTCTGCCTGCGGCTGCCTCCGGCGGCGTGACGGGCTCCGCGCGCATCGAGTACAACATGGCCAGGCGGGATCGAGCGCCTCAGCCCTGCGCCGCCCGCACCGTCAGCACCGGGATCGGGGAGAGGCGGACGATCTCGCCGGCGACGCTGCCGAAGAGCAGGCGCGGGAGGCCTTGGCGGCCGTGGGTGCCCATGACGACGAGGTCACATCGCTCCTTCGTCGCGGCGTCGAGGATGGCGGTGGTCTCGCTGCCTTGCTGCAGGATCGCCTCCGTCTTCGCGTGAAGCTTCCGGGTGCTCGCGAGCAGCGTGTCGAGCGCCGCCTGCGCCGCGCGCTGGAGGCCCTCGCGCGGCCAGAGGAGCGCCTCTGCGTAGCTCGTCGTCGGCAGCGACCACACGTGGAGCAGCGTGACCACCGCGCCGTCGACGCGCGCGACGTCGAGCGCGGCGTCGAGTGCCTTCTGGGACGCCTCCGTGAGGTCGGTCGGCACGAGGATGTGTCGGAAGGGACCCGCGACGGTCCGGGGGGCATGCACCGTCATGACGGGGCGAGCACAGGTACGCACCACCGACTCGGCAACGCTCCCGATCAGGGCGCGCGCGATCCCGCGTCGGCCACGCGTGCCCATGATCACGAGGCCGGCATCGATCTCGTCGGCGGTCTCGAGCACCGTGTCGCGCGGATCGCCCTCCGCGATCCGCGAGACCACCTCGATCCGGGTTCCGCTGCGCTTCGCGACACAAGCGGCGAGGTCCGACTCGGCCTGCTCGCGCATGCGAGCCACGAGGTCGGCCGTCGGGAGCGCGAGGCCATCCGAAAAGCCGACGTACGGCGGCTGGATGGCATGCATCACGTGGACCTTCGCGTGGACCTCCGCCGCGAGCTCGAGAGCGACGTCGAGCGCGGCCTCGGCGCCCGCGGAGAAGTCGGTCGGGACCAGGAACGTCCTGGGGTCGCTCAAAGCGCTGCTCCTTCTTGCTTCGTGGAGCGATTCCATCGCGGTGAAGAAGGTGCGCGGGCGCGCAGCTCCAGCGCGAGCTCGAGAAGCTGAGCGTCGGACCTCGTCACCGGAATGCTCCTTGGAGCTCGATGTCCACGCGGCGATCGCGCTTCCATCCCTCCTCGTCGGTCCCGGTCGCGTCGAGCTCGCCGCGGGAGGTCGCGTCCTCGACGCGGGCTAGGGTGAGCCGACACGCCGTCGCGATCTCATCGGACACGCTCACGTTCGAAGAGATGACCACCGGGGCCGCGGGGGGCACGACGGCCGAGGTGACGACCGGCGGGTCACGCGGCACCGCTGGCGACCACTGACGCGCGCAGCCACTCGTCCCGACGGCCAGTAGCACGCCGACGAGGCCGAGATCAGGACGCCCGAGAGGCAGGGATGGGACCATGAACGCCACGAAGCATCCGACGTGCCGTCGACGCGGCGCCGATCGTCGCGAGAAAGGACCGCTGTTTCGCGACGGCGCGCGCAAACGATGCAGGGCCCGTGGATCGGCGCATCGGCGCCGCGACGGTCCGCCGGCTCGCGCAGGAAGGCGCGGCCATCCTCGTGACTGACGTGCTCGACGAGGAGGGCGGCGCGCTCGCTGAGGAGGTCCGCAAGGCGGAAGGTCATGCGCTCTACGAGCACCTCGACGTGTCGTCGGAGAGCGACTGGCGACGCGCCGTCGATCGGGCCGCGACGCTGGGGCGCATCGCCGTGCTCGTGAACAACGCAGGGATCGCGCGAAATGGACGATCTGGAGACCGAGACGAAGGAGGGCTACGACAAGCTCATCGCGGTCAACCAGACAGGCCCGTGGCTCGGGATGAAGACGGTCGCGCCCGAGCTCCGCAAATACGGCGGCGGCGCGATCGTCAACCTGTCTTCGATCTACGGCGCGTCGGGCGGCGACGGGACAGCGTTCGCGTACCACGCGTCGAAGGGCGCGGTGCGCCTGATGACCAAGAACGCCGCGATCCGCTACGCGAAGGAGAACATTCGCGTGAACTCGGTGCATCCGGGCTTCGTCGACACGCCCATGGTCGGGCCCCTGGTCGGCGTAGATTCGCCGGAAGCGAAGAAGTTCCTCGACTACATCGAGACCCGCACCCCCATGGGCCGCATGGCGCGCGCGGAGGAGATCGCCAGCGCGATCGCCTTCCTGGCCAGCGCAGATGCGTCGTACATCACGGGCGCCGAGCTCTATGTCGACGGCGGCTTCACGGCCTGGTGATCCAGGACGTGAAACCAACACGCTCGTGGCGCTGCTCCTGACCAAGCCTTCGGAGGCCACGGGGAGACGCTCGCACGTCGGCTCGAGAATGCGAGGTGGCGCGCTCCTTGCGTCGCGGAGCGCGGAGGAGCACCGCATGCTCGCGTTCAAACACATACTCGTCCCTACGGACTTCAGCGCGCCGGCCGAGCGCGCGCTCGACCTCGCGATCCCGATCGCTGCCACGTTTGGCGCGAAGCTGACGCTCTTCCACTCCAGCTGGCTCCCGCCTGCCGCGTACGCGGCGTACGGCACGCACGTCGGGGGGATCGACTGGCACGCCGATGATGTCGCTCGCGCCGCCAGAAATACGCTCGAGGACGCGCTCGCGAGAGCTCGCGCGCGCTATCCAGCCGCCGAGTCGGCCGTGGCTTTCGGCGAGCCGTGGTCCACGATCTTGGAGTGCATCGAGGCCCGCGCGGTGGACCTCGTCATCATCGGCACCCATGGTCGACAGGGCCTGGCGCACGCCGTTCTCGGGAGCGTCGCGGAGAAGATCGTGCGTCTATCGCCGGTTCCGGTCTTGACGGTTTCCGCCCAGGCGGTGCGCCAAGCCAGCGAGCGATCCTCGAACAGCGGTACGAGCGCCACGGCGAAGTGAGCCATGCGCACCATGGGACCCCTCGCCGACCACGCATTCGCCGCGCGTCCCCTGATTCCGATCGCCATCGGCGCGACGATCGCGCTCGCCGTCGCGGGAGGGTTGGCGGTTCGTCGATTCTTGCTGGAGCTTTCCCCCGACGTCCTCGACGAGAGGTGCCCGCCGCGCTCTGCCTCACGCAGAGCTCTTCGGATGATCTTCGGTCTCGCGCTGATCGCCCTGGGCGTCGCTTTGCTCGTGCTGCCTGGGCCCGGCGTGTTGCTGATCGCGCTCGGCCTGCTCGTCTGCGCGCCCAGCAGGCTCATGCGTTGGACGGCGACCTTCCCCCGCGTCCTCCGAGCGATCAACGCTTTTCGACGCCGCCACGGTCGGCCAGACCTCGCTCTTCCAGCGTCCCCCGATTCTCCGATTCGACGCGTCGACGCGCGCGGCCTCCCGTGCTCGCCTTCGAGGATGAAGACCTACTGGGACGTGTACCTGGAGGTCCGCAGGTCATCGCATGCGCGGACGCCGTCAGAGCTGGCGGTCGTGCTGTCCACCGACGGGGCCTCGACGCGGCAGGCGCTTGCCGCGCTGGACAAAGCCTTGCTCGTGTACTCCGCCGTGATCGGCGGAGTGCCGGTCACCTACGTGGTCGGAAAGGACGCTGCGACCGACGACGAGGCTCACGCTCTCGCCGCGAGAGGGGGGCTCGATGTTTCGATGAAAGTCGCGCCCTGCGTCAGGTGAGCCGACCTCGGTGACGCTCGGCGTCTGCCACGACGAGCTCCGGACGTGCACGCTTTGCGGAGCGACGCAGATTCGGCGGGCACGCGCGGGGCACCTTCGGGGCGATACCGCCGGTCGGCCGCACGAGGATACCCCGCGGTCTCACACTCCTCCTGCGGCACTCTTCCTGCTCGGCGGTCATGATGCTCGTCCAGTTCCTGGTTGCGAATCGTCAGACCATCATCGACCGGACCCGCATGCTCGTCGTGGCCCGGGGCGCCCCCGAGCTGGCGCTGACGGAGCAGAGCGCGAACGGCGTCCCGGCGTTCCTCGACCAGCTCGTCACGGCGCTGCGCCTCCCGAGGTCGAAAGATGTCGTCGCCGACCACGAGCAGATCGCGAGGAGCGGCGCGCAGCACGGCGAGGATGTCCTGCGCTCCGGCCTCGGCATCGCGCGGGTGGTTCGTGACTACGGAGACGTCTGCCAGACGATCACCGAGCTGGCGATCGAGCAGGCCGCCGTGCTGTCGCCGGCGGAGTTCCAGACGCTCAACCTCTGCCTCGACGACGCGACGGCGGGGGCCGTCGCCGCCTACGAGGCGAAGAATCGACGGGCCAGCGACGACGCCGGGACCGAGCGCCTGGGCGTGCTCGCGCACGAGATGAGGAGCCTCCTCAACATCGCCGTCCTCGCGCACGAGAGCATCAAGCGCGGACGCGTCGCGGCGGGCGGCAGCACGGGGCTGCTGCTCGAGCGAAGCCTCCTCGGGCTGCGCGACCTGATCGATCGGTCGCTGGCCGCGGTGCGTCTCGACGCCGGGATCGACTGTACCGATCGCATCGTGGTGTCCGAGCTTCTCGCCGAGCTGGAGATCGGCTCGTCGCTCGAGGCCCAGGCACGAGAGATCCAGCTCACGGTGGGCCCGGTGCACGAGGCAGTGGCCATTTACGGGGACCGCGCGCTCCTGGCCGCGGCACTCGCGAACCTGCTGCAGAATGCATTCAAGTTCACCCATCGCCGCGGTCGCGTGAGCCTGACCATGCTCGTTGTCGGCGATCGCGTCCTCTTCCACGTCGAGGACGAGTGCGGCGGCCTCCCGCCCGGGCTGACCGAGCAGCTCGGCGCGCCCTTCAAACAGTACGGCAAGAACCGGTCGGGCCTTGGCCTCGGCCTCTCGATCTGCAGGCGCGCCGCGCAGGCGCACGGCGGCGATCTCCACGCGCGCGACCTGCCCGGCAAGGGCTGCGTGTTCACGATCGATCTGCCGCTGCACCATCGGGAAGCGACGACCGAAAGCTCGTCCCCCGACCCAGCCCGGTGGCCAACCTGATGCTGCGCGCGAGCAAGCGCTCGCGCGCCCGTTGAGACGTTGCGGTCCACGCGACCGAGCTGGCGCACGTTACACGTAAGCCCATTCGTGGCACGCGGCGTGCTTCTCGCGCCGGCAGCATGTTCCTTCGATCGACGGCTCGCGCGCCGCGGGCACCGTCACTGGCTGCGCCCGCGCACCGCCTGCCGCCCGCGATTGCCGTTGCGCCGCTCGTGGTCACGTGCGCAGCGCTCGATGCGAGCGGCGTCTTCGACCACCTGCAGACCCGCGCCGAGGGTCTGACCACGAAGGAGGCCGCGGCACGGCTGCTCGAGCACGGGCCCAACGTGCTCGCGAAGGACCAGCGCGTCGGCGTCGCCCGGTTGCTCGGACGCGCGCTCCTCGATCCGCTCGTGATCCTTCTCGCGGTGCTCGCCGCGGTCTCGGCCGTGAGCGGCGACCTCCGCGCCACGGCCATGATGGCGCTCATGATCACGCTGAGCGTCGGGCTCAAGCTCGTTCAGGAGACGAAGGCCAACAACGCCGCGGCCGAGCTGAAGGCCATGATCACGATGAACACCACCGCGGTGCGTGACGGCGTCGTCCGCGAGGTGCCCGTCGCGAGCCTCGTCCCCGGCGACGTCGTGCACCTCTGCGCAGGCGACATGATCCCGGGCGACGTCCGCATCGTGCACGCCAAGGATCTCTTCGTCGTGCAGGGCTCCCTCACCGGCGAGAGCCTCCCCGTCGAGAAGTTCGAGCTCGAGCAACGTGATGCAGCGACCGCCGCGCCGCTCGAGCTGACCAACACCGCGTTCCTCGGCACGAGCGTCGGCAGCGGCTCCGCCACCGCCGTGGTCGTCGTGACCGGCCACGGGACCTATCTCGGCGGCATGGCCACGGCCCTCGCCGAGCCGGCGCAGCCGACCGCCTTCGACCGCGGGATCTCGCGCTTCACGTGGCTGATGCTCCGCTTCATGGCGGTGATGGTGCCGCTGGTGTTCTTGATCAACGGGCTCACCAAGGGCAGCTGGACGCAGGCGTTCTTCTTCGCGCTCGCCGTCGCGGTGGGCCTCACGCCCGAGATGCTGCCGATGATCGTCACCGTGTGTCTCTCCCGGGGCGCCGTGGCGATGGGCAAACGCAAGGTCATCGTCAAGCGGCTCGCGGCCATCCAGGACCTCGGCGGAATGGATGTGTTGTGCACCGACAAGACCGGCACGCTGACCATGAACCAGGTGGTCCTGGAGCGGCACTGCGACGTCGCGCTCCGCGAGAACGACCGCGTCCTCGCGCTCGCGTACACGAACAGTCACTTCCAGACCGGGCTCGCGAGCGTGCTCGACCGCGCGGTGCTGGCCCATGAGGAGGCGAAGAGCATCGGGCGCATCCCGCAGCTGGCGAAGGTCGACGAGATCCCCTTCGACTTCGAGCGGCGCCTCATGTCGGTGGTCGTCCGTACGCCGGAGGGCAGGGATCTCATGATCTCCAAGGGCGCGCCCGAGGCCATCTTCCCGCGGTGCACGAGCTTCGCGCTCGACGGGCAGCGCCTGCCGATGGACCACGCGCACATCGAGAACCTCAAGAAGGAATACGAGCGGCTCAGCACCGACGGCTTCCGGGTGCTCGCCATCGCGACCAAGGAGACGGCGGCGCACGCCGCCACCCCACGCGGCGCCACGCCCTATGGCAAGGCCGACGAGCGCGAGCTGATCCTCGAGGGCTACGCCGCGTTCCTCGACCCGCCGAAGGAGTCTGCGGCCGTCGCCATCCGCCGGCTCTCCGAGCACGGCGTCGCGGTGAAGGTCGTCACCGGTGACAACGAGCTCGTCGCGCGCAAGGTGTGCAAGGCGGTGGGGCTTCGCACGGACGTGGTGCTGGTCGGCGACGACGTCGAGACCATGAGCGACGCCGCCCTCGCCGATGCGGTGGAGGCTACCACGCTCTTCGCCCGGGTGTCGCCCGCGCACAAGGAGCGGATCATTCGCGCGCTCCAGTCGCGCAAGCACACGGTGGGCTTCCTGGGCGACGGCATCAACGACGCGCCCGCCCTCCACGCGGCGGACGTCGGCATCAGCGTCGATACCGCCGTCGACATCGCGAAGGCGTCGGCCGACCTGATCTTGCTCGAGCAGTCGCTGCTCGTGCTCGACGAGGGCGTCCTCGAGGGGCGCAAGGTGTTCTCCAACATCATCAAGTACGTGCGGATGGGCGCATCGAGCAACTTCGGCAACATGTTCAGCGTGCTCGGCGCGAGCGTCTTCGTACCGTTCCTGCCGATGTTGCCGATGCAGATCCTCGTCAACAACATGCTCTACGACGTCAGCCAGACTGCGATCCCGACCGACACCGTCGACCCCGAACGGATCACGACGCCGCGCACCTGGGACCTCAAGGAGCTCGAGCGCTTCATCCTCTTCCTCGGTCCGTGCTCGTCGGTCTTCGACCTCCTGACGTTCATCGTGATGCTCCACGTCTTCGGCTGCCGGGACGTCTCGACCCCGGCCATCGCCGCGCACAGCCAGAGCCTCTTCCAGACCGGCTGGTTCGTGGAGAGCCTCGTGACGCAGACGGTGATCATCCACATCATCCGCACCAACAAGATCCCGTTCCTCCAGAGCAGGCCTTCGCGGGCCCTTCTGATGACGAGCGGGCTCGTCATCGTGGTGGGGATCGCCATCGCGACGACGCGCGTGGGCCGCTACTTCGGCTTCACGCCGCTGCCGCTCCTCTACTGGCCGTTCCTGCTGCTCACGCTCGGCGGCTATGTGATCCTCACGCAGCTGGTCAAGGCGCTGCTCGTGCGACGGAAGTGGATCGGATGATGCGCGCCGACGACGACGGAGCGACGACCCGATGAAGACCGCTTTCACGATCCTGCTACTGGTCCACGCGCTCATCCACGCGCTGGGCTTCGTCAAGGCGTTCGGGCTGGCGCAGCTGCCTCAGCTGACACTGCCCATCTCACGGCCGCTCGGCGTGCTCTGGCTGGGCGCGGGAATGGCGATGCTCGGGGCGGCGGTCGCCCTCCACGCCTGGCCGCGCGGCTTCTGGGTCGTCGGAGCCCTGGCGGTCGTGGCGTCGCAGGCCGTCATCGTCTGCGCCTGGCGCGACGCGCGCTTCGGCACCGCGGCCAACGCGCTGGTGCTGCTCGGCGTGGTCGAAGCGTTCCTGGCGATCGGGCCGCTGAGCCTCCGCGCTGAGCTCGATCGCGAGGTGACGCGTGGTCTCGCGCGCGCCACGCCGCAGGATATGGTCACCGAGCAGGATCTCGCGCCGCTTCCCTCAAAGGGTGCAGCGGTATCCGCGCTACGTCGGCGTCGTCGGGCACCCGCGGGTGCAGAGCTTGTGGGTGAGGTTCACGGGTCGGATCCGCAGCGGACCGAGCGCGGCATGGATGCCGCTGGTCCCCGAGCGAAACATCATGACAAGGCCGCGAGCAGCGACCGCGCCGGGCGGCGTGCTTTGCCTCCTCTGCGTGCGATGCGCCGGATCGGTCTCGGCGCAGGAAGTGCGCCGACGCGCAGCTCCGGCGCCAAGGCCGTCAATGCGCGAGCGCTCGGCGACGGAGCTCCACGAACGCCATCGTGAGGTCGTCGAGCCCGACGCCTCCGCCTTCGCCATTCGACGCGGCGAAGTGCTGGCGCAGGCGCCGCGTTCCCTCCTCCGTCGCGAGCGCCGCGAGCGCGCGGTCCACGAGCTCGACTTGATCGGTATTGGATTCCTTCATTGCGAGGTCCTCCCCTTCCGCTGCCGAGCAAGTCGTGCGCCACCCCGCGGCGGTCACGCCTGGCGGAGGGCCCGCCGCTCGCCGTCACTTGCGCTGGGGTTTCCGACCGTCAGTACCGGGGTCGCGCAGCGGCGAATGACCTCACCGGCCACGCTGCCGAGGAGCAGGCGCGCGAGCCCGAGCCGGCCATGGGTGCCCAGGACCACGAGGTCGCATCGCGCGCTCGTCACGGCTTCGATGATCACCGTCGCTTCGCTGCCCTGCCGCAGCAGCGCGTCCGTCTTGACGTGGATCTTCTTGGTGGTGGCCAGCAGGTCGTCCAGCGCCTCCTGCGCCGCGCGCTCGAGCGCCTCGCGCGGCCACATCAGCGACTCCCCGTAGCCCATCATCGGGAGCGACCAGATGTGCAGCAGCGTGATGCTGGCACCCGAGGCGCGGGCGAGCTCGAGCGCGACGTCGAGCGCCCTCCGGGACGTATCCGTGAAGTCGGTGGGCACGAGGATGTGCCGGAAGGGACCCGCGACGGCGCGTGGCCCGTGCACCGTCATGACGGGGCGAGCACACTCGCGCACCACCGACTCGGCGACGCTGCCCATCAGAGCGCGTCGCAGGCCGCGCCGGCCGTGCGTCCCCATGATCACGAGGTCTGCGTCGACCTCCTCGGCTGCCTCGAGCACCGTCTCGCGTGGATCACCCTCGACGAGGATCGAGGCCAGATCCACCGTGGTCCCGCTGCGCTTCGCGAGAGAGGCGGCCAGGTCCGCTGCCCCCTTGGCCTGGATGCGGGTCGCGAGGTCAGCGGTAGGAAACTCCAGCCCGTCCGAGAACCCGACGTAGGGCGGCTGGATGGCGTGCATGAGGTGGACCTTCGCGCGGACCTGCGCTGCGAGCTCGAGGGCGACGTCGAGCGCCGCCTCCGCAGCCTCGGAGAAGTCGGTAGGGACCAGGATTGTCTTCGGCTCGGTCATCGACATGATCGCCTCGCAAGTCGCGCGCCACTCAGCGCGCGGGCGCGAGGATCGCACCCACCGCGTAGCCCGCCATCGCGCTCGCCATGCCTATCGCCGCGAGCTCGTAGCCGCTGCGCACGCGGCGCCCCGCCGTCACCGAGGCCTTGAACGCGCCCAGCGCGAACAGGAGCACCGCGCCGAGGGCGATCGCGCTCACCACCGCCGCGCCCACGCCGAGCAGCGCGAACGGAAGCACGGGCACGATCGAGCCGGTCAGCGCCGACACCCCGACGATCGCAGCCGAGCGACGGCTCGCGGCCTTGTCGACCGGCGCCAGCTCGTGCTCCTCGACCATCATCAGCGCCACCCACACGTCCGGATTCGCGCAGATCGTGTCGACCACGCGCTCGAGGAGCTCTCCCTCGAAGCCCTTGCGCGCGTAGAGCGCGCGTACCTCATCGCGCTCGACCGCAGGCGTGAAGGCGATGTGGCGGTACTCACGGGCCTGCTCGCTGCGGTAGAGATCGCCGCGCGCGACGGAGGTGGTGTAGCCGACCGCGGCCATCGAGAGCGACTCGGCGATGCCCGCCGCGATGCCCGAGGCGAACACGACGTGCGCGTCCGCGCTCGCGGCCGCCACCCCGAGCACCACGCCGAGCGTGTTGACGAGGCCGTCCTGCGCGCCGAGCACGACGCTCTCGAGCCATCGACCTCGCACGTGAGGATCGGTCTTCGCGTGATGGAGTCGCTGCTCGCGCTCGTCGAGGGCGCGCGCAGGCTCGAGGGTCACGGCCGGAAGCTCGTGGCGCTGCTGCCGCGCTCGTGATGCACGCCGTGGCGCTCGCACCAGAGCGTGGCGCGCCTCGTCTGCTTGCGGATCGCGAGGCAGTCCTCGCAGGGCGGCTCGACCGGGACCGATGCGTTGCCCTGGTGATCACGCGGCCGCACCACGAGCACGGGACAGCCCGCGTGACGGACCACCTGCTCGGCGACCGAGCCGAGCGCGAAGCGCGCGAGGCCGGTGCGGCCGGAGGTGCCGACGATGACGAGGTCCACCCCGATGTCCGAGGCCATCTGCACGATCTCACGCCACGTCTCTCCCGTGGCGAGATGGCCGGCGGTCCTCCCTCCGAAGCGCTTCGCGGCCTCTGCCGTCGACCGCTCCACGAGCCGCTGCGCCTCGCGGAGGTACGGCGGCGCCAGCTCCTGGTCGGAGGCCTCGCGTCGTCCGGGCATCTCCGAAGGATCGGCGACGACGTGCACCAGGTGGAGCTCCGCCGCGCCGCCGAGCGCCGCGGCGAGATCACACGCCACCTCGAGCACGTGCGCCCCCGCGGCGCTCGCATCGACCGCGACGAGGTACACGGTGGGCTCGTCCGCGGCGGGCGTCATCGCAGCGCGCTGCTCGCGTCGAGGACGCTGACGGTGAGGTTCTGCGCCACGGAGCGCACGCCGCTGACGCGTCGCGCAGCCTTCTCCGCCGCCCATCGCGCCGCGTGGCTGTCCGCACGGCCGAGGAGCGTGACCACGCCGCCGTCGACGGTGACGAGGATCTGGGCGGCATCGACGGCCTCGTCCGCGTCGAGCTCGCCCTCGACCTCGACCTTCAGCGCCGCGTCGTACTTCGCGAGCGTCGGCGCGCCGACGAGGAGACGATCGAATCGACCGGGACGCGGGTGAGGGACCATGGCGATCCACCGAGCACCGACCGTGCCGTCGCCACCAGCATCGAAAATGCGGTGGCGGAACTCACTGGCCCGCGGCAGGCACGCAAGCGGTGCGCCTGGATGCCGAGACTGCGCGCGCGCTCGCGGTTGCGCTGGCGACTGCTCCGTCGGCGCGCCGGGTGGTCAGTTGCTCATCGTCATCTTCACCTGATCGATGACCTCGGTGACGCCCGGTGCGGCCCACGCCGCGGCCGCCGCGTCCTCGATGTTCTGCCACGACGAGGCGTGTCCAGTGAGTGTCACCTTGCCGCCCGACGTCTCGACGTGGATCGACTCTGCATCGACCATCGCCTGCCTCTTGAGGGCAGCTTGGACCTTCTCCTTCACGGCGTCCGCGCAGGCCTGCGGCTGGAGGCTCACGAAGTTGTGCACCGTCACGACGCCCGTCAGGTGCCGCACCGCGCGCGCCGCCGCTTCGCGCTGATAGTTCCACCCGACCGGTCCGGAGAGCGTGACCGCACCGTGGTCGACCTTCACGATCACGGTCTTTGGCACGTAGATGTCCCACTCGAGCGCGCTCTGCGCCGCGGCGGCGATCTCTGCGTCGGTGCGGGCGTGCTCGGCGAGCACCTTCACCGTGAGCTCCTGGGCGACCGTGCGCACGCCGCTCACGCGCTTCGTCGCATCCTCGGCGGCCCACTTCTCCGCGAACGAGTCGACGGCGCCGAGAAGCGACACGACGCCGTTGTCCACGCTCACGCCGATGTGCGCCGCGTTGATCTTCGGATCCCAGCGTAGCTCGTCCTCGATGTCCTGCTTCAGCTGCATGTCGGTCTTGCTCATTGGAAATCTCCGTTCTCGCTTCGCGCCGGGCACCTTCCGTACCGCGCTGCCTCGCCCTCGGCGACGACGTCGGCGCCGCCGAGACGGTGCAAGGTTTGCGCGGCGGCGCATGTTCGGCGTTCGCATGCTGGGATATTCGGCCCCGATGCCGCTGATCGCGCGAGCGTGGTCACGCGAGTCCACTGGCCCGGCTCCGGCACCTTTCTTGCTGGCGCGGCCGCATGCCCACCGCACCTTCGAAGCCAATCACCGACGCGATCGCGCTGCGTGCGGATCTCGGCGTGCGGGAGGCGGCGTGACGCTCGACCAGCTCCTGACCGTAAATCGTCAGACGATCATCGCGCGCACCCGAGCGCTGGCCGCGGCGCGAGGCGTGCCCGCGCTAGCGCTCGTCGATCAGCACGCCAACGGCGTGCCCGCGTTCCTGGAACAACTCGTCGTCGCGCTGCGCCGCGCAAGGTCCACCGACGTCACCGACCACGACCAGATCGCGAAGAGCGGAGCGAAGCACGGCGAGGATCTGCTGCGCTCCGGGCTCACCATCGCGCAGGTGGTCCGCACGTACGGCGACGTGTGTCAGACCATCACCGAGCTGGCGATCGAGCAGTCGGCCGCGCTTTCACCCGAGGAGTTCAAGACCCTCAACCTGTGCCTCGATGACGCGACGGCGGAGGCGGTGAGCGCCTACGAGCGGACGAATCATCGGGCTACCGTCGACGAGGGGACCGAGCGGCTCGGCGTGCTCGCGCACGAGATGCGGAACCGTCTCAACACCGCGGTCCTCGCGCTCGAGAGCATCAGGGGCGGGCGGGTCGCGGCGGGCGGCAGCACCGGTCAGCTCCTGGCCCGGAGCCTCCTCGGGCTCCGCGACCTGATCGATCGGTCACTCTCTCAGGTGCGGCTCGATGCCGGTATCGAGCGCTTCGAGCGTATCGTGATCTCCGAGCTCCTCGCCGAGCTGGAGATCGGCTCGGCGCTCGAGGCGCAGGCGCGTGAGATCCGGCTCGTGGTGGCCCCGGTGCACGAGGCCGTGGCGATCTACGGGGACCGCGCGCTGCTGGCGGCCGCGCTCGCGAACCTCTTGCAAAATGCTTTCAAGTTCACCCATCGCCGGGGCCGCGTGAGCCTGACCGCGATCATCGTCGCCGAGCGCGTGCACTTCAATGTCGAGGACGAGTGCGGCGGCCTACCGGCCGGGCTGAGCGAGCAGCTCTTCGCGCCCTTCGAGCAGCACGGCAAGGATCGGAGCGGGCTCGGTCTCGGCCTCTCGATCTGCAGGCGTGCCGCGCAAGCGAACGGCGGCGAGCTCCACGTGCGCGATCTGCCCGGCAAGGGCTGCGTGTTCACCCTCGATCTGCCGCTGCACCATCCGGAAACCAGAGCCGAAAGCTCGTACCCCGGCCGAGCTCGGTGTCCACAGTGATGCGCCCGCCGTGCCGCTGCACGGTGGCGTACACCATGGCGAGGCCGAGCCCGGTGCCGTCGTCTCCCTTGGTGGTGAAGAACGGCTCGAAGATCCGCCGCTCGGTCTCGGGGGACATCCCGGGCCCGTCGTCCTCGATCTCCACGAAGCAGCCGCCCGTGGACTCGCCCGTCCGCAAGATGATCTGCGTGCCTCTTGCCACCGCGGCATCCATCGCGTTCACGACCACGTTCACCAGCGCGCTGACCAGGTCGCCGGCGACGGCCGGCACGGGCCGCGGCGCCCCCAGCTCCTCGTGGATGGTGAGGGCCCGTCCCGTCGCCGCCATGCGGGGCCGGGCGATGCCGGCAGCCTCGCACACGAGCCGGTCGAGGCTCACGAGCGTCGTCTTCGCGTCCTGCTGCTGGCCGCTGTACGCGCGCAGCCGCTCCACCGTCTCGACGCCGCGGACCACCACCTGCTTCATCGTCACGATGCTCTCGCGCGCCAGCGTGACGTCGCCGCGAGCGATCGCGCGCTCCGCGAGCTGGAGATGGATGGAGAGCGGATTCAGGATGTTCTTCAGATCATGGGAGACGCCCGCGGCCATCTGGCCGAGCGCGCGTAGCTTCTCGGTCCGCGCGAGCACGCCCAGCGACGACTGCAGCTCCGCGTTGGTGCGAGTGAGCCTCGCGACCTGGGCGGCGGTCTCGAGCGCGACGGCGGCGAGATCGACGAGCCCGTCCGCTGTCTGCATCGCGAAGACCTGCGGCAGCTCGCTCCCGAAGAGCATCACCACTGCCCCGAAGAGGTTGCCGCCGGCCACGAGGAGGCGCGTCTCCGACGCGACGAACGTGAGCGCGCACGCCTCGAGCAAGGCGCGGCCGAGCTCCTCGCCCAGCGCATCGGCGTCGACGACGAACGACGCCGCGAGCGGAGGCAGCCCGCGTGTCGCGGCGATGCTCGCGCTGCCATCCGCGGCGACCTCCACCACACACACGCCCGAGGCGCGCGTGTGGTCGCGGACTGCGTCGGCGAGGAGCGGCAGGATCTCGTCACGCGTGGTCGCGCCCGAGGCGAGGCGGGCGAAGTGGACGAGGGCCTCGATTGCGCGAATACGTTCCATCGCCCCCTTGACTCTATGTGATTCGTGAACGCCGGAGTCAAGGAAAGAAGTCCGACTGATATGGATCATCGCAAGTACATGAGCATCCTGAAGCTCGATCAGGCCGAGATCACGAGCCGTCGCGTCTTCTTTTCTCTCACCGACGAGGATCTCGCGCGCCTTGCATCGCTGCGACCGATGGCGGAGAAGATCACGGAGGCCCTCGTCGAGGACTTCTATTCACTGCTCCTCACTCATCCCGATACCAGGGGGTTCTTCCGCGATGAAGGCACGATTCGCCGTGTCAAACGGGCGCAGCACGAGTACTTCCTGGGCCTCTTTGCCGGGCGTTGCGACCTCGCGTATGTCGAGGATCGATTGCGCGTCGGAGCGGCCCACGAGCGTATCGGCCTCGCACCGAAGTGGTATCTGGGGGCGTACCGGCATTACCTGGAGTTGATTCATAAACATCTGGACGCCGAGCTCGCGGATCCCAAGGAGTCGAAAGCGGCATTTTTCAGCCTCAAGCGAATCGTGTTCTTCGATATCTCGTTGGCCATCGATACCTACATTGCTGCCAATCTCGATGCGTTGGGTCGGCACCAGGCGGCGATCCGCGAGCTCTCCACGCCCGTGATTCGGGTCTACGAGCGGGTTCTCCTCCTTCCCCTCGTGGGTTCGGTCGATAGCCATCGCGCGCAGCAGATCATGGAGAGCGTGCTCACGAATGTCGTGGAGGCGCAGGCGCGCTGCATCATCATCGATATCGCGGGCGTCCCCGTCGTCGATACGCGGGTGGCCGACAACCTCCTGAAGACAACGGCCGCCGTCCGGCTCCTCGGCGCCGAGACGGTGCTCACGGGCATCACCGCGCAGGTCGCAAGGACCATCGTCCAGCTCGGCGTCGACGTCTCGTCGATGCACACCGTCAGCCGCCTCAGCGACGGGATCGAGCTGGCGCTCGGGATGGTCGGCAAGAGCATCACTGCGAAGGTCTCCGCGTGAGCAACCACGGCGCCATTCCGATCTTGCGGCTCGGCCCCACGCTGCTGGTCAGCATCCAGGTCGAGCTGCGCGACGCGGTGGCCGAGGCGTTCCAGGCCGACGTTCTGACCGCCATCGAGAAGCGAGGGACCACCGGCCTCGTCGTCGACATCAGCGGCCTCGACATGGTCGATACCTACGTCGCGCGCATCCTCGCCGAGACCGGGCGGATGGCAAAGCTGATGGGGACCGCGACTGTGCTGGTCGGCATGCGCCCCGAGGTCGCTGCCACCCTGGTCCGGATGGGCTACGCGATGGAAGGCATCCGCACCGCGCTCGATCTCGACGACGGGCTGGCCCTGCTCGGTCACGTGGTCCCGAGGCGCTGATCGTATGGTGAACGTCAGCGCCACCCACTGCCTGCGGATCGACCGCGAGGACGACATCGTCGCGGTGCGTCGTCGCGTCCGGGACGTGGTCGAGCTGCGGAAGTTCGACTCGTTCGCAGCCGCGGCGATCATCACCGCCGCGTCCGAGCTCGCGCGCAACACGCTGGTGCACGGCGGCAACGGCACCGCGACCATCGACGAGGTCTTCGACGGATCCCGCGCCGGCGTCCGGATCTTCTTCGAGGACGCCGGCCCGGGCATCCCCGACATCCCGCGCGTGCTCGCCGGGGGTTACACCACGAAGCGCTCGATGGGGCTCGGTCTGGCCGGGAGCCGCCGCCTCGTGGACGAGTTCGAGCTGCTGTCGACGGTCGGCCAGGGGACGAAGGTCACGGTGACGAAGTGGAAGCGCCTCTGATCGAGGGCTGGCTCGGCGGCGCCGGCGGTGGGGGCGCCATCCCGATCCTCGACGAGGCGTCGGTCTCGGCAGCGCGTCAGCGGACGCGCGAGGTCGCTCGCGAGCAGTCGCTCTCCGCCGTGGACACCGAGCGGCTCGCCACCATCGCCAGCGAGCTCGCGCACAACCAGCTGGCGCACGGGCGTGACGGTCAGCTCGCGGTCAACGCCATCGTTCGCGATGGGCACACGGGGGTCGAGATCGTGGCGGCGGACGCCGGCGCGGGCATCGCCGATCCCAGTCGCGCGCTGCAGGGGATGCCGCGCGGGAAGGGCAGCCTCGGGATCGGGCTGGCCGCCGTTCGCGAGCACGCCCACGAGCTCGATGTCGACGTACGCCTCGGCGAGGGGACCTGCGTGCGCGCCCGGGTCTTCGCGCGCCTCGCAACGCGCCGTCGCGAGGTCGGGATCTTCGGCCGGCCCTACCGTGACGAGCGGCGGAGCGGCGACCACGCCAGCTTCCTGCGCGATGGCGCCCGCCTCCTGGTGACGGTCTGCGACGGCCTCGGCCACGGCCGTGAGGCCCGCGAGGCGGCCGACGCTGCGATCAACGTCTTCGCGCAGCACGGTACGGGGTCGCCGCGGTCGGTCCTCGAACGAGCGCATGCCGCGCTCGCGGCAACGCGCGGCGCGGTGATGGCGGTCGTCGCGGTCCAGGAGGGCCCGGCGCCGAGCCTCGACCTCGCGTCCGTCGGCAACATCACGGTGGCGCTCGTCCGCGCCCGATCCGAGCGGCGCTTCGGCGCGACGTCGTTCGTCGTCGGCGCGGCGCAACCTGCCTGGCGACCGCACGTCGAGGTCGTCGCCATGGATCCGCACGATCTGCTGGTCCTCCATACGGACGGCATCCAGTCGCGCATCTCCGTGGCAGCGGACGAGACGCTGCTCCGGCAGCACCCGGTCAGCATCGCGCATCAGCTCGCGGAGCGCTTCGGTCGTGAGGACGACGACGTGCTCGTGCTCGTCGCCATCTGAGGGCGTCGCAGGGGCGGTGCGGCGCAAGGCCTTCACGGGCGCGCAGACCGTGCGCCGCCACTGCCGCTCGGCGGGCGAACGCTGCGGCTCTCGCCGGGCACGCGTTCTGCAGTGGCTCGGTCGTGATTGCCCAACAGGCCCTGCCGCAAACGATTAGGCCGCTCGCCGTGCTCCTCGTCGAGGACGATGTGCTGACCTCCGAGCTGATGGAGATGGCCCTGCGCTCGTTCGGCCACAACTGCCGCGTGGTGCACGACGGCACGGCCGCGCTGGCGGCGATCGCCGACCATCGGCCTGACGTCGTGATCAGCGATCTGGAGATGCCCGGAATGAACGGCGTGGAGCTGTGCCGGCACATCCGCGCGGACGCGAAGGACATCTCCCGCATCTACTTCATCATCCTCAGCGGGTTCGACGACGCTGCGCATCTTGCTGCGGGCGCGGCGGCCGGCGCGGACGACTTCCAGCACAAGCCTATCGACCTCGCGAAGCTCGAGACCTCGCTGGAGACCGCGGCCGCCATCTGGTGGCGCGCGACTTGCTCGCCGTCGGCTCATGGAACCTCGTAGCTCACGCCTCGGTCTTGCGATCGCATCGCTGGTGATCGTTGTGGTCGCCATCGCATGCACGTCGGCGGAGACGACGCCGCCGCCGGCCGCCTCTCGCGAGGAGGCCGTGGTCGGCTGTCCGCTCGGCGTGGCAGGCGCCAAGGTGTCGGCGGAGGAGGTCCCCGACGGGATCGTCCTGCGCTTCACCTCGGCCGACAAGGCGAAGGAGATGCGCGAGCGCGCAAACGATGCCGCCGCGCAGCACGGGCCCGGTCAGGGTATGGGCCTTGGGCACGACGGCCGGCACGGCGACGGCGCAGCGCACGGGCTACAGCTGATGCAGGCACCTCCCTCGCGCTCCGTCGCCACCGACATCGAAGGCGGCGCCAGCATCCACTTCGTACCGTCCGCCGAGACCGACAAGACGGAGCTCCGCGCGAAGCTCCGGGAGCGCGCCGCGGCGATGAACGCGATGGCGTGCAAGTGACCGCCACGGGGCGAGACGACCAGATCGCGAAGGCGCGCGATGCGCGGCTCGCGCTCGAGCAGCTCCAGCACGAGGCCGACGTGCTGAGGCGGACCGCGCAGGAGATCCGCCGAACCGCGGAGCGCAGCCGGCTGGCTTCGTTCTCGCGAGCACGCCGCCGACCCTGACCCGATGCGCCCCACCGCGATCCGGACCTCCATGCGCCAGCGCCTCGGCAGACCCTCAGCCGCGTCGCGGGCGCTCCGCTGGTCGGAGGCAACGCCGTCGAGCTACTGATCGATGGTCGCGCGAACTTCGAGGCGTGGGCCTCTCCCATCACGGCGGCGCGAAGCTCGATCTTCCTCGAGAACTACATCTTCGACGAGAGCGATGTCTTCCACCACCTCCGCGATGCGCTGTCCGAGCGCGCGGCGGCGGGGGGTGATCTGCTGCTCGACGGGGCCGCGGTGCTGGCGGGCGCGACGGCGCTCGCGCTGTACGCGCCACGCGCGATCGCATGGCCGCTTGCGGCCCTCGCGGGCTGGTCGGCGATCGCCTTTCTCTATCTACGTCCGCGGCCATCGAGCGCATGGCTCCGGCATCCCGGCAGCCTCGGAGCCCGCGCTTCCGTGGACGAGTAGCTCGAGCGGATCCTGATCTTCGCGCACGCGCTGCGCGGGGGCGCAATCGTTGCCGAGCGCCGTGCACCCCTGCCGGTGTTCACGGCCTCTTCTGCTCAGGCTCCGACCTTGCAGGAGAGCTTCGAATGCGACCCGACCGGATGACGACCAAGAGCCAGGAAGCGTTTCGCGAGGCAGCTGACCTCGCGAGCCGACGTGGAAACCCCGAGCTCGTTCCCGAGCATCTGGTGAAGGCCATGCTCGCGCAGGACGGGGGCGTCCTTCGTCCCCTGCTGGCGAAGGCTGGAGGTGACCCTGCGGCGCTCGAGCAACGACTCGATACGTACCTCGACAAGCTCCCGCGCGTCAGCGGAGCCAGCGCGGAGCCCGGGCTTGCGCGTCGCACCATGGAGATCCTGCGCAAGGCCGAGGACGAGGCGAAGACGCTGAAGGACGACTTCGTCTCGGTCGAGCACTTCGTCCTCGCGCTCGCCAAGCACGATCGCGAGGTGGCCGCGGCCTTCGTCGCCGCGGGAGGCGTGACGCCCGACCGGCTCATGCAGGCTCTCGCGAGCGTGCGAGGCGCGCAGCGCGTCACCGACCCCGATCCGGAGGGAAAGTTCCAGGCCCTCGACAAGTACTGTCGCGACCTTACCGCTGATGTGCGCAAGGGCAAGATGGACCCCGTCATCGGCCGCGACGACGAGATCCGGCGCGTCATGCAGGTCCTCTCGCGGCGCAGGAAAAACAACCCATGCCTCATCGGCGAGCCAGGCGTGGGCAAGACCGCGATTGCCGAGGGCATTGCCCAGCGCATCGTGCACGGCGACGTCCCCGAGTCGCTGAAGAACAAGCGCGTCGTGGCGCTCGATATGGGGGCGTTGATCGCGGGCGCCAAGTATCGCGGCGAGTTCGAGGATCGATTGAAGGCGGTGCTGAAGGAGGTCGAGGCCGCGCACGGATCCATCATCCTGTTCATCGATGAGATCCACACCATCGTGGGCGCCGGAGCCGGCGAGGGCCAGCTGGACGCGGCGAACCTCTTGAAGCCCGCGCTGGCACGCGGCGAGCTGCGCTGCATCGGAGCGACCACCCTCGACGAGTACAAGAAGCGCATCGAGAAGGACCCCGCGCTGGAGCGCCGCTTCCAGCCGGTCGTGGTCGAGCAACCGACCGTCGAGGACACCATCGCGATCCTCCGCGGTCTGAAGGAGCGCTACGAGGTCCACCACGGTATTCGCATCCAGGACTCGGCACTCGTGGCCGCAGCCACGCTCTCCGACCGCTACGTCGCCGATCGCTTCTTGCCCGACAAGGCGATCGATCTGGTCGACGAGGCTGCGGCCAAGATCAAGATCGAGGTCGACAGCATGCCGACCGAGATCGACAGCGTGCAGCGCCGCCTGATGCAGCTTCAGATCGAGCGAGAGGCGCTGAAGAAGGAGCGCGACCCCGCGAGCAAGGCGCGCCTTCACGTCATCAAGAAGGGCATCTCCGATCTCGAAGAGCAGCTCGGCGCGATGAAGGCCCAGTGGCTGCGTGAGAAGGAGGTCATCGACCAGATCCGCAAGCTCACTCCCCACCTGGAAGACCTCCGCGCGGAGGCCGAGGAGGCCCAACGCAAGGGCGACCTCGGCAGGGCCGCAGAGATCAGCTACGGCAAGATCCCCGATCAAGAGAAGCAGATCGACGAGCTGCGGCGGCGCCTCGCCAAGGTCCAGGAAAAGACCTCGTACCTGAAGGAGGAGGTCACGGATCAGGACATCGCAGAGATCGTCGCCAAGTGGACGGGCATTCCGCTGAACAAGATGCTCGAGAGCGAGATGGAGAAGCTGCTCGAGATGGAGAGCGGCCTCCGCCAGCGCGTGGTTGGGCAGGACGAGGCGGTCGTCGCCGTCGCCAACGCGGTACGCCGCTCGCGCGCCGGGCTCGGCGACGAGAAGAGGCCCATCGGCAGCTTCCTCTTTCTCGGCCCGACGGGCGTCGGGAAGACGGAGCTCGCGCGTGCCCTTGCCGAGTACCTCTTCGACGACGAGCGGGCCATGATCCGGCTCGACATGAGCGAGTTTCACGACAAGCACACGGTGAGCCGCCTCATCGGAGCCCCGCCCGGGTACGTCGGCTACGAGGAGGGCGGACAGCTCACTGAGCCGGTCCGGCGTCGTCCCTACTCGGTCATCCTGTTCGACGAGGTCGAGAAGGCCCATCCCGACGTGTACAACGTGCTCCTCCAGGTGCTCGACGACGGACGGCTCACCGACGGTCAAGGTCGCACGGTGAACTTCAAGAACACGATCGTCATCCTCACGAGCAACATGGGCTCGGCGCACATTCAGGAGATCGAGGAGCGCGACCTACCGGCGGCGGACAAGCGCGCGCTCATCGAGGACGCCGTCATGGCCGAGGTGCGAAGCTCGATGCGCCCCGAATTCTTGAACCGGCTCGACGACATGGTGGTGTTCCACCGGCTGGAGCGCGAGCAACTGCACCGGATCATCGATATCCAGCTCGGTCGCTTCGCCGAGCGCCTGGCGCGGCGCGAGCTCGTGATCGACCTCACGCCCGCGGCGAAGGACTACCTCGCGGAGATGGGCTGGGATCCGCAGTACGGGGCGCGGCCGCTCAAGCGTGCCGTCCAGAAGTTCCTGGAAGATCCGCTCGCGAAGCACGTCATCAGCGGTGAGTACCCGCCGGGCACGAAGGTCGTCGTGGATCGCTCGCCGGAGGGGCTCACGTTCACGAAGAAGCCGCCCGCCCAACAAGCGGCGACCGCCGGCCGCCAGCAACTAGGCGCAGGCCCGGAGCTCCGACCGGCGGCAGCCAATAACGGAAGAACGAATCCATGACTGCCGTTCGCGCGCACTGGCAAGTGCAAGCGGCTGTAGCCTGATGGCGACTCTGCGCGAACGACACGACATGCGTTGCACGGACCAGGAACCATCGGTACACCAGCGCTCTCTACTTGAGGAGCTCTCCGCATATTCATCCGTCCCTCACGCACTCGATCACTTCCGCTGCTTCTCGGGCTGCCTCCCGCGCTCGCGCTCGCCTCGTTGCTGGCGTGTGCGCCGGCACCTCAAGCGTCCAACCACGCCGACGCGACCGGCGGGCTGAGCGTCTGCTTCAACAAGCAGGACAGCGAGGACGAGACCGTCGGAGGCCCCGCGCTGCGAAGGGCGCTCGGCACACGACTCGAGGGCGCCGGGTACAAGCTGGTCGAGAAGGGACGTTGCGACGTCCGGCTTCGCTGGAACTTCACGACCACGACGAGGGGCGGCGATACGAGCTACACGAGCGTCAGCGAGATGCTCCCATCGAGAGTCCGGACCTCATCGCCATTCCGATCGTGAACGCGATGAACGCATCACCGAAGCTGGCGGCGTATGCGAGCACCCGCCGCCGTCCGGCCGCCGATCGCGTCGACGCGGGAGCCCCGGAGCGCCTGCCAGACTCGGGAACGCCCGACGCGCCGTGACTGACTGCCGCCGCGTGGGCGTCATCCCACGGGCATTCGCCGGACGACCGCCGCGATCTTCGCGGCCGTCTGCACGTCGGGGTCGCTGTCGTTCCGGAGGAGCTCGAGCGCGCTCCGTGCGCCGAGGACGACGAACGGGCGCTGCAGCGCATGCGCCGCGAGGAGGCGCACGCGCGCGCTCGGCGATGTGACCCACGAGCTCACCACGGTCGGCGGCTCCAGTGCGAGCGCAATTTCGTATAAGAGGTACCTCGTCGACTCGCAGGGTCGGTCGTTTGCACAGCCAACCCGGCTAAAGGAGGTCGTGAAGCAGCTTCGCGCGAGATTCATGCATGGATTGGTGCCTGGAGCGAGATGGCGCGCACCGTCGTCACGCGACGCGACCAGAGGATCCGCCTCGGCATCGCCAAGCGACGTCCTCGAAGGGTCAACGTCGTCGTCGTCGCGCCGCCGCTCGTGCCGGCTCCGCCGGTCGTCACACCGTGACGCCGCCGCTCAGCGCCCCGTTTCCGGTACGGCAACGCGGCGTACCCGAATCGCGCGTGGTCGCGTGTCGGCGCAGGTGTCATACGCTGTGGTGTCACCGCCTCACCTGGAGAATTCATGATGCTCACCGCCTACGTTCGTATTTCCGCTCTTGTCGCTCTGCCCCTGGCGTTCGCAGCCGTGGGTTGCGCTGCGGACCCCGTCAGCGACCCTTCGAGCGATCCCGAGACGTCCTCCGAGTCGTCGGCCTACCACTCGCATCCCTGCAAAACCGATATCTCCGTCACCTGCCCGGTCACGTCGACGAATGGCGTGTGGAGCGGAAGCGTCAGCGCGTCGCGGTGCGGCGGGGCCGACAGCGTCTTTCTCAGATTAGAAGGTGGCGGTCATGGTGGGTCGAGCGCGAGCATCGGTTACTTCGCGAAGACCCCCACCACCCGCCTGGCGACTCTCGCGTCGGGCGGCGTCGTGAACGTCACGTATTTCCACAGCCTCGACAGCGCCGATGAGATCGCGAACGTGCAGCTCCGCCTTGTCGGTGAAAGCGGCGGAGGCGTCCATCTGGAGGGCGGTCTCGCCGGGACCACCGATCGGTTGGGGTCTGCCCATATCTCCCCCATCAACCTCCAGGGCAACTTCGCGTGTAGCGTCGTTCGTACACCCTGATCCTCGGAGTTGAACGCATCGAAGAACCCGGGCTCGATCGCGCGTTGTCGCTGCGCGTGGGAGCCTCAGGGTTAGTCGGGCAGGCCACCACGGTCGGCGGTTCCAGTGCGAGCGCAATTTCGTATAAGAGGTACCTCGTCGACTCGCAGGGTCGGTCGTTTGCCCAGCCAACCCGGCTACGACTTCCTTCTCTCCGACTTCGAGAAGCGCGGGCGCTCGCGTCTTCGCATGGCCAGGCGCCGGGCCATCCGGCCGGCCCGCAACCTGCGCCGGGCAGGGCCGCTAGACGCCGAATGCGCGAAACATTCGAACGGCTCGTTCGAATATCTCGTGTGGCGTGTCGCGTTACCCTGTCATACATCCCCGACATCGAACGGCGGCTGCCGAGAGAGTGAGGCCCGCGGCCTGCCGGCTCACTCTTGCGTAACCGTGCGCGCACTCCCCAACGTCAGAAAGAAAACCGATGATCTCCACTCTCGTTCGAGCGTCCATTGTTCCTGCGGCTCTTGCCGCTTTCGTGTCCGGCTGCGCCGCCGACCCGCCCGGCGCGGGTGACTCCTCGAGCGACGGCGTCGACCAAGCCGAAGCGCTCTCGGGCTCTTCCGCCGCCGGGGGAGGCCTGCCTCAGTGCGGGTTCCTCACCTATGACTTCATCAGCAGGCCAGTGGGATCGAGCTGCCGCACGGAGACGCAGTCGTTCAAAAAAATTCAGGTCAATGGATTCGACATCGGATTCGTGGATAGCAAGGGAACCGTTCTTGCGATGAATCTCGCGACCCCTAACGGGCACGCCCTTCAGTTGCCCTTTCTGGACGCCGTTTCGTTCTGCGACTCGAGGGGCATGAGACTCGTCCCCATCGGCGAGCTGCTCGCGTATGCGCAACGAAGCAAGTTTCCGACGATTTTCAAACACCGGAAGGGTGGGCTCGGCCTGGACATCTGGTCCGCCAGCGGCGACGCGCACGACGCTTACACCCTTCACCTCGCGGGAGAACCGACCATCGGCGGTTATCCCTCAGGTGATAACAGCACGTCCGTCCTGTGCTTCAGCAAACCGGCTCGCTGATCACCTGACCGCGCTCGCGAGATCTCGCGTCGCGCGCAGAATCACGCCATCCAGCAGCTCGCCTGGCGGTACCTGGGTAGCCCCTGTCGCGAGCGCTTCACTCGCGCTCGGGTGGGGGCCCCACCCGGTTGAAGTGGTACCAGATGTGGCTGACCTGCCACGCCAGCCAGGCGATGAAGCCGTGCATCTTCAGGTCGCGGGCCGCGGGCCTCGGCGATGGCGCGGGAGCGTCGTGATGGCGTATGTCGCGCGGGGCGACGGGCCGCTTCACGCACGAACGGAGATGGCTGACGCCGCGCTTCGCCTCCGCGTCGCGGTGTGGATGGGCGAGACTCTCGCGGAGCTTCATGGCGCGCGGGCACGGCTCGAAGTGGACGCGCTTGGCGTTCCTTCGCCCACGTGGCCCCATCGCCACGATCGCCTGCAGAAGGGCATCGACGCGCACCTCGAAGGACGTTCGAGAGAAGCCGCGCGCGCCATTGCAGAACACTGGAGCGCTCTCGATGTCGCGCGGGACCGGCTCGAGGACGTGCTCGTTCACGGCGATTTCGGTTCGCACAACTTCGCTTTCGACGAGCGCGCGAGCATGCCAAACGGCGTCTTCGATTTCCACGACATGGGGCGCGCGCCGCGCTGGGTCGACCTGAAGGTTCTGCCCTCGTACGGCGCCGACGCCACCGCGACCGCGACCGCACGAAGAGCGGCGTCGCGCTGTCCGCGGAAAAGATCGACCTCGCCCACGCCGTCACGGCACTGGGCTACCTCGCGTGGCGCGCGGAGGAGCTCGTTGCCAGCGGACGCGGCGCGACCGCTAAGCAGATACGGCAAATGTTTGGTACGTGTAATTCATGAATGCCATGTCCCCTTACGTTGGAGCAGGCTTCCCGTACCACCTTGGCCACTGGTCCGAGATTCGGGATCCACTGCACTCGGCGTTCTCTTCGGTCTCGGCATCGTGACGATCGGGGTCCTCTACGATCCCGAGGCGCCGCGCCACGATCGCTACACGATGAAGACCGACTTCATCAGTAAGGCGTAGGAGGAGGTGCACCTCCGCAAGGTCACGCTGACCATCAACGCGTTCTTCAACTGGGAGTTCAACTCCTGCGAGGCGCTGCGCAGGGACGGCGTCTGGCACCCGATCGATTTCGCCAACCCGTGCCCGGACTCGCAGGTGACGTCGCTGCACTGGCACTTCCCCTGGGGGACCGCGCTCTTCCCGCCGGACGAGCTCGAGAAATTCACCGAGCTCTTCTGGCAGCGGGTCCAGGATTGGCGCGAGGCCGAGAAACCGGCATGACCCGCGCACCCGGAGTGGTGAGGGAGCGCCTTTCACGGCGATTGTCATGCGGTCTAGCGCCGCAATCTCTTTCCGCGGTTCGCGATCGTCTCGCCGTGTCGTCGGGTGTATTTCTCATGCAGCAGCGCCCTGCAATTCGCCCCCCTCCATCGTGAACCAGCCAAACGTACCCTCCGCGCCGACCGGCAACGCCGCGTCCGTCGCGGATGCGGATCTCACCGGTCCTGACGGCTACCGCCTCGCTGGCGTGGCCCGGGACGGCGAACGCGCCATCCTCTACGACGCGGTTCGCACCAGCGACAACCTGCGAGTCTTGCTCAAGACTCCCCGCAGTCAACGCCCCACCGAACGAGAGATCGCGCAGCTCATCCACGAGCTCGCCGTGCTGACCCACCTCTCGGGGACGCCGGTCGCGCGGGCGATCGGCATGGTGGAGACAGGGAGCCGGCCGTGGCTCGTGCTCGAGGATTGCGGGGGCCAGGCACTCAACCGGATTGCAGGCCGCTACCGCGACCCGACTCGCGCGCTCGCGCTGGGCGCCAGGATCGCCGCCGCGCTCGCCGAGGTGCACGCTCGCGGCGTCATCCATCTCGACCTGAAGCCCCACCTGGTGATCGTCCTCGACGACGGCAGCGTGCGGCTTACGGGATTCCGCAGCGCGTCACTCCTGCGGATCGATCGCTCCCCGAGCACCATGCAAGGGAGCCCCGAGTACATGGCGCCCGAGCAGACGGGGCGCATGAACCGGTCCGTCGACCGGCGCGCCGATCTGTATGCCCTCGGCGTCGTGCTGTACGAGCTGCTGACCGGTCGCCTTCCATTCCAGGCTCGCGATCCGCTCGAGTGGGCTCACGCGCACATCGCCAAGGTCCCGCGACCGCCCTCCCATCTCGACGAGCGCATTCCTTCCTCCGCCGACGCGATCGTCCTCAAGTTGCTCTCGAAGCGCGCCGAGGATCGCTACCAAAGTGCCAATGGCTTGCAGCGCGACCTCGAGCGCGGTGCGGCGGCGCTCGCCCGGGGCGACGCCGCGGCCTTCGAGCTCGCGTCGGAGGACACGCCTGAGGAGTTTCGCGTGGCGAGTGGCCTCTACGGCCGCGAAGCCGAGGTTGCTCAGCTCCTCGCTGGATTCGAACGAGCGAGGTCCTCGGGCTCGTGCGCGGTCGTCTCGGTGGGCGGCGCTTCTGGCGTTGGCAAGACGTCGGTGGTCGGGGGGCTCTACGGCGCCATCGTTCGCGAGCGGGGGCGATTCATCTCCGGCAAATTCGATCAGTACAAGCGAGACATTCCTTACGCGACGATCGTTCAGGCGTTTCGTGATCTGCTCCGGGGGCTCCTGGCCACGGGGGAAGTATCGCTCGCCCGATGGCGGAGCCGCATCCGCGAGGCGCTGGGGATCAACGGCCGCCTGATCGGCGACGTGATCCCGGAGCTCGTGCTGATCGTGGGGCCGCAGCTGCCGGTCGCGGAGCTCGATCCCAACGAAGGAAGAAACCGATTCGAGCTCGTCTTCGCGGCGTTCATTCGTGTGTTCGCCCAGCCCGAGCATCCGCTCGTGGTGTTTCTCGATGACATGCAGTGGGCCGACGAAGCGACCCTGGGCCTCCTGAAGGCGCTCGCGCGGCCCGGGCAAGTCCCCGATCTCCAGCTCGTCCTCGCCTTCCGTAGCAACGAGACCGACGCGACGCATCCGTTCCCGCTCGCCCTGGACGCCATGCGGGCGGGAGGGGCGAGCGTCGACTCGATGACGCTCCTCGATCTCGAGCCGCGTCACGTGCTGCAGCTCGTGGCCGACACGGTGTGGCGCGATCCGGCGGACGTCGCGTCGCTTGCTGCCCTGGTCGGCGCGAAGACAGGGGGCAACCCGTTCTTCGTCGGCGAGCTGCTCCAGGCGCTCCATGCGCGGGGACTGCTGACATTCGACGTCGCGACCCGCGGTTGGACGTGGGATGACGACGCCATCCGGGCCGTCGAAGTCACGGACAACGTCGTCGACCTCTTGATCGGTCGCATCCGCCTCCTGGGCGACGCGACGCGCCGCGCGCTGACCGTCGCTTCTTGTTTCGGCAGCCGCTTCGACGTCGAGTCGCTGGCCGGCGTGCTCGACCAGCCTCTCGACGTCATGCAGGCTGCGCTCTACCAGGCCCTCGCCGATGGTTTCGTGGTGGCGACGGACGACTCGGTCGGCGCGCGGCGCACGCTCCGATTTCAGCATGACCGCATCCAGCAGGCGGCGTATTCGTTCGCGTCCGGCCCGGAACGCGCCGCGACGCACCTGCGCATCGGCCGCACGTTGCGCAGCCGCTTCGACGCCGGCGAAGACACCATCCTCTTCGATGCGGTCAAGCACCTCGATCACGGCATCTCGTTGATCCTCGACGAGGGGGAACGCCAATGGCTCGTCGAGCTCAACTTGCTGGCGGGTCGGCGGGCCAAAGCGGCGATCGCTCACGAGGCGGCGCGCGTCTACCTGAAGGCGGCAGAGTCGCTCTTCGGGGAGGACGCATGGACGGCCCACCACGCGACGACGTTCGCGGTGCTGGGCGAGCTGGCGGAGTGCGAGTTCCTCCGTGGGCGGTTCGACGAAGCCGAGGCGCGCTTCGACGAGCTTCGCCAGCGCGCCGTTTCGCGCGCGCAACGAGGCAACGTCGCGACTCTGCAGGTGAAGCTCTACGTCGTCATGGGCCGCTACGACGAGGCCCTTCGCCTCGGCCTCGCCGAGCTCACGCGCCTCGGCGACGCGATGCCGGAGGCGGTGGAGGCCGTCGCGGGCGCGCTCGTCGTCGAGCGTGAGCGTCTGTCGGTGAACCTCGCGGGGCTCGACCTTGGCTCGATCGTAGATCTGCCCGTCATCGCCGACGCCGAGGCGCGCGCGCTCATCAGCCTCCTCGCCAGCCTGGCTCCGCCCGTGTACTCGCGCCGGCCCCCGCTCTTCCCGGTCCTCGCGATGAGGATCGTCAATCTCAGCCTGGAGCATGGCAACAGCGAGCACTCGTGCTTTGGCTACAGCCTCTACGCCATGGTGCTGGCGGGCACGGAAGGCGAGGCGGAGCGCGCCTTCACCCTTTCCGAGGCCTCGATCGCCCTCAACGAGCGCTTCGGCGATCCGCGGCTCCGCGGCACGGTCCTGCACGTCCACGCGAATCACATCCTGTTCTGGCGCCGGCCATACTCCGAGGCGGTCGCGCTGCAAGAGATGGCGTACGCCGCTTCGATGGAGGTCGGCGATCTCACCATCGCGGCGTACGTCAGCTTCATGGGCGGCTGGCAGTGCCTCGCGCGCGGACAGCCGAACGGAGCGACCGATCGCGCGCTCGCGCGCTTCGAGGAGCTTGCCCAGGCCTCGCAGCACGACGCAGCCCAGTTGACGGTGCAACTCCAGAGGCAGTTCGTGCGCGCGCTCGGGGGTCTGACGAAGGGACCGCTGCTTCTCTCCGACGAACACTTCGACGCGGACCAGGCAAGAAGCAGGATCGCCGCCACCGGCTTCGATACGGGCCTGGTGATGCACGATCTCCTGCGCGTGATGCTGGCGTGGCATCACGGCCAGTTCGCGGAGGCAGAGTCGTGGCTCGTCCGAGGCGCGGAGAGCTTGCCGGCTGCGTTCTGCTTGCCGCTCGAGAGCGCCTGGGCGCTCTTCGACGCCCTCACCGCCGCGGCTCGGTGGGACGCGGCGGGCGCCGCCGCTCGCCCGGCGCTCGCGGCCCGCGTGAACCGCGCAGAGGAGCGCCTCCGCCGCTGGGCAGCGAGCTGCCCCGAGAACTTCGGAGCGGAGCACGGGATCGTCGTCGCCGAGGTGGCGCGCCTCCAGGCTCGCACGCTCGACGCGCTCCGCGGCTACGAACAGGCCTCCAACGCGGCGCGCCTGGCAGGGCGCCTTCCGCTCGAGGGCATCGCGGCGCAGCTCGCGGCGCGGCTCGCGGGGTCGCTCGAGCTGACGCGCGCCGCGCGTTCGTGGCTCGGCGACCAGCACGCCGTGCTCTCGCAGTGGGGCGCGACCGCGCTCCTGAGCTCGCTGGCCGCTTCGAACCCCGAGCTACGCGGCGCGCCGGCGTGCGCGGAGAGCCTCTTCGCGCACTCCGAGAAGCTCGACGCGCTCACCGCGGTCAAGGCGTCGCAGGCGCTCTCGCGCGAGACCGCCGTCGACGGCCTCACGCAGGCGCTGCTCCAGATCGCGCTCGCTCACGCGGGTGCCCAGCGGGCGGTCGTGAGCATGCTCGACCACGGCCTCCTCCGTCCGTCCGGCGCTGCGTCGATCGATGGCGGCGACTCGGAGGAAATGCCCGCATCGGTCGTGAACTACGTCCAGCGCACCTGCGAGCCGATCGTCCTCGCCGACGCGACCGCCGACCCCACGTTTGCCGATGATGACTATGTCCGTCGCACCCGCGCGCGCTCGGTGCTGTGTTTTCCGATCCTCGTCCATTCGCAGCTCGTCGGCCTGATCTACCTCGAGAACAACCTCATCACCGGCGCGTTCTCCTCCGAACGCCTCGCCTTGCTCGAGGTCGTTTCGACGCAGTTTGCGATCTCGCTCGAGAACGCGCAGCTCACCGGGGAGCGGCAGCATCGCGCCGAGCAAGCCGCTCGCCAGCAAGCGAGCACCGCCGCGGCCGTCCTGGAGCGCCGCAAGCTCGCCGAGCTCTTCGCGCAAGCGCCCGCCGCGATCGCGGTGCTCGAAGGAGCGGAGCACGTCTTCGTGCTCGCCAACAGCCACTACTCGCGCCTGTCCGGGGATCGCCCGCTGCTGCAGCTTGGCATCCGCCAGGCGCTTCCCGAGCTCGAAGGGCAGGGATACTTCGAGCTCCTCGACCGGGTATTCGAGACCGGAGAAACCTTCGAGGCGCGCGAGGCGCCGGTGAGGATGTCGCGAGCACCGGCCGCAGCGCCCACCGATTCGTATTTCGACTTCATCTATCAGCCGTTCCGCGGCGTCGACGAGACGGTCAACGGGATCATGGTGCTGGCGTTCGACGTCACCGAGCGCGTGCGCGCGCGTCATCAGCTCCGCGACAACGAGCAGCGTTTGCGTCTCGCGATCGAAGCGAGCAACATGGGCGACTGGGAGATGGACCCGCAGACCGGAGAGATCGGGCGATCGGTCAAGTTCGACGAGATCTTCGGCTACCGAGCTTCCCCCACGAGCTGGAGCTTTGCCGACTTGCTCGAGCATGTCCTTCCCGAAGGCCGAGCTGCCGTGAATCGCAGCTTCGGGGCTGACCTGGGCACCGCCGGCACCTGGCAGGTCGAATGCGAGATCAAGCGCGCCGACGACACCATCGGCTGGATCGAGCTTCGAGGTCAGCTCCGGCAAGGTGGAGAGGACCGACCGAAGCGTATGTTCGGTACCGTCGTCGACATCACGCAGCGCAAGACCGCGGAGGCGGAGCGGCTGTCGCTCACGCAGGGGGCGCTCGAAGCACGCCGCGAGGCCGAGGGGGCCAACCGCTCGAAGGACGAGTTCCTCGCCATGCTCGGCCACGAGCTGCGTAACCCCCTGGCGCCCATCGTGACCGCGCTCCACCTCCTGCGACTCCGCGATGGAGACCGCAACCAGCGCGAGCGCTCGATCATCGAGCGGCAGGTCACGCACCTCGTCACGCTGGTCGACGACTTGCTCGATGTCTCGCGGATCACGAGCGGCAAGATCGTGCTGCGGCGCGAGTGCGTCGAGATCGCCGACGTCGTTGCAAAGGCGATCGAGCTCGCGAGTCCGCTGCTCGAGCAGCGGCGGCATGAGTTGCTGGTCAGCGTGCCGCGTCCCGGTCTCGCGGTCGACGGCGACGTGACGCGCCTGGCGCAGGTCCTGTCCAACTTGCTTGCGAACGCTGCCAAGTACACCGAGGCCGGCGGGCGAGTGACCATCCTCGCGGAGCGCGTCGCCAAGAGCATCGAGCTTCGCGTCCGGGATACGGGAATCGGCATCGCGCCCGAGATGCTGCCAAAGGTCTTCGACCTGTTTGCGCAGGAGAAGCAGGCGCTATCACGCTCGCAGGGTGGGCTGGGGCTGGGGCTGGCGATCGTCCATAGCTTGGTGCGCCTCCACGGAGGAACGGTGTCCGCGCAGAGCGCCGGGCTCGGGCAAGGCAGCGAGTTCACGATCCGCTTGCCGGCGGCGACCGCCGCGCGGGCGGAAGACCTTCGATCCGCGACGGCTTCGCCCGAGGCGTCCGCGCTCGCGGACCACGAGCACGGCGCGGCCCTTTCCATACTCGTCGTCGACGACAACAACGACGCCGCGGATCTGCTCGCGCTGGCGCTCGGCGCTCTGGGGCACACGGTTCGCGTCGCCTACGACGGACCTTCCGCGCTTCGCGCGCTGACCGACTTCGCGCCGGAGGTGGCCTTCCTCGACATCGGGCTACCCATCATGGACGGCTACGAGCTGGCGCAGCTGCTCCAGCAGAACCCGAAGCTCCGGCAGACGCACCTCGTCGCGGTCACGGGCTACGGACAGGAAGCCGACCGGCAGCGCTCGCGAGAGGCCGGCTTCGAGGTGCACCTGGTCAAGCCCATCGACATGGCGGCCCTGAAGACGATGGTGACGGAGTGGGCTCGCGAGCGCCTCGTCGCCCCGACGGAGGAACGCCTGCCCGTCGCGTGAGGCCCCGCGCGGCGGCGCGCGCGCGCTCGCCGTCAGGTGCCTGGATCCCGAGCCTGGGGGTGACCGCGTAGGGCGAGGACGCGCTGAGAGGGTAGGCCAACGTAGTCGGCGCCGAGGCGATCCTCACGCTCCGCTCCCTGAACTCCAGCGGCAATTGGGACCCGTACTGGAATTTCCACGAGCATCAAGAGGCGCGCCGCAATTGCGGCGCCCCAGAAAAAACCTGGGTCGCATGAACCCTCACGCGCGAAAGGAGCCAGCCGCACCAACGCGAAATCGAGGAGCGCATCGTTTCCGCGCCCACGCCACGGCCGTCACGGCACGCGGCATGCTCGAGAGCGCCCCGAAGGTGAGTGATGAACACGTGCATCGGTCTCGCGGTCGGCGTTGCCCAGCCGCGAGCTACGACCATCGGCCCTCCCACTAGCGCAAACCGTGCGTTCGTCCGCAGGTCCTGCACGAGTCCCGCGAGCATCGAGCCGTGTCGGTGAAACCCCCAACGTGGACCGACGCTGTCGACGACGCGGCGTGGCACACGCTCGAGGTCGGGGAAGTCGTTCGACGACTCGGCACGAGCCCAACCGACGGCCTCAGCCGGCAGGAGGCGGCGAAGCGGCTGGCCGAGCACGGCCCGAATAGCCTGACGACGGCTCGCGGTCGCTTCGCGTTTGCCATGGCGCTCGATCA
>JAYTHX010000012.1:0-7312 GCA_043732195.1 Polyangiaceae bacterium | reverse complement strand
GGACCCGCGTGTCCGCTGCCTCGCGCAGGCGCGCGGCGCAATCATCGTCAGCGTCGACGCGGACACGATCGTCGCGCCGGACGCCGCCCGGATGCTCGTCCTGACGGGCCAGAATCTGGACCGGCGTGCGGTCAACGCCGTGCGCGTGGTGCCGGGCGCGCTCGGGGCTGGCGCCGTGACGTGCTCCGCTCGGTGGGCGGCTACGCCGAGGACACCCTCGTCGAGGCTCTTTCGTGGCGGCGCGGGGGCTGTCGCCCTGCCGAACATGATCCTGCGGCGGGTGACGCCAGTCCTCGATCCGCCCGGCTCACTCCCAGGGCTCTACGATCTGCACACGGCGCCGCCTCGCATCCGCGAGGCTCGCGGCGAGCCTGGCGACGCCTGACCTACCAGCCGCTCGTGCCCGGCTCGCCCTTGAAAGGGCCGACGAGCTCGCTCGTGATCCAGCCGCCGTAAAAGCCGCCTGGCTGCGCGCGGACCGCCTCGCCGTCGAGCGTGCATTCGTCCATGCGGCCCGGATAGAACGCCACCCAGTCGGCGATCGACGCGAACGCCGGGGTGGGCGAGCGGTACGTCCACGCCGCGGCCTTCGCGACCTTGCCGCCCGCGCTCACGTCGTAATACGACGCATTGCCCTTCCACTCGCAGAAGCTCGCGCCCGCGGCGCGCACGAGGTGCTCGAGCACCAGGTCCTCGGGCGACACGTAGTAGACGGGCGGGTGGCTCGTCTCCAGCACGCGCGCCGGCCGGCGGCTCTCCGCGATGACCACGCCGCCGAACACGACGCGCAGGTGGCGCTCGACGTGCTCGAGGCGGGGCGGCCTCGGGTAGTCCCAGACCGACTCCTTCGGCCGGCTCACGTCGCGCGCCCCATCGCGGCCATGCCGACCACCATGAAGCCCACGATGAAGATGCCGTAGAGGACGATCATCACGATGGTGGCGATGCCCGCGATCTTCCCGAACGACTTCTGCTGCGGGATGTAGACGCCGATGAACGAGATCACCGCGAGGGGCGTGACCTCGGCGCGCTCGTCGGTGCGGTACGGCTCGGCGGTGGATCGGTACGGGGCGGCCGGCGCGGGCGAGGCGTAGGGGTTGTTCACAGGGGCCTGCCCTTGCGCGAAAGCACCTCGGCCTGCGCCGAGGCGAGGCGCGCGATGGTCACGCGGAACGGTGAGCACGACACGTAGTCGAGCCGCGCCTCGCGGAAGAAGCGGATGCTGTCCGGATCGCCGCCGTGCTCGCCGCACACGCCGAGCTTGAGGTTCTTCTTCGTGGCGCGGCCGCGCTCCACGGCGAGCTTCACCAGCGCGCCGACGCCGTCGACGTCGATGGTGACGAACGGGTCCTTCGCGAGGATGCCGCTCTCCACGTAGGCGGGGAGGAACTTCCCCGCGTCGTCGCGGGAGAGGCCCATGGTGCACTGCGTGAGGTCGTTGGTGCCGAAGGAGAAGAAATCGGCCACCTCGGCCAGCTCGTTGGCGCGCACCGCGGCGCGGGGCAGCTCGATCATGGTGCCGAACGCGAACGGCACGCGCGGCCGCGAGGCGAAGACCTGGCTCGCGACCTTGTCGACGATACCGCGCATGCGCACGAGCTCCTCGCGCGTCATGGCGAGGGGGATCATGATCTCGGGGATGACACTCGAGCCCTCCTCGGTGACGTCGGCCGCGGCCTCGAGGATCGCGCGCACCTGCATCGCGTAGATCTCGGGGTAGGTGATGGCGAGCCGGCAGCCGCGATGACCGAGCATCGGGTTGAACTCGTGCAGATCCTTGATGCGCTGCTCGAGCCGCGCCACCGAGACGTTGAGCAGCTTGGAGAGCTCCTCGATCTGCTTCTTCTCCTGGGGCAGGAACTCGTGAAGCGGGGGATCGAGGAGGCGGATGGTGACCGGCAGCCCCTTCATCTCGCGGAAGATCTCGACGAAGTCGCGCTTCTGCTCGGGCAGCAGCTTCGCGAGCGCCTTCTCGCGCGCCTCGTGGTCGTCGGCGAGGATCATCTCGCGCACCGCGCGGATGCGCTCCTCCTCGAAGAACATGTGCTCGGTGCGGCACAGGCCGATGCCCTCTGCGCCGAACGCGCGCGCGGTGCGGGCATCGAGCGGGGTGTCGGCGTTGGCGCGCACGCGCATGGTGCGGACCTCGTCGGCCCAGCCCATCAGCTCCCCGAACTCGCCGGTGAGCGCGGCGGAGACGGTGGGGAGCGCGCCGAGGTAGACGTGGCCGGCGCCGCCGTCGAGCGTGATCATGTCGCCCTTCTTGAGCGTGACCTGCTCGGAGTTTCGCCCCTCGTCGTCGTACTGCGTGATGGTGACGGTCTGCTCGCCGTAGCTGATGCTGAGCGCCGAGCATCCGGCAACGCACGGTTTGCCCATCCCACGCGCCACGACGGCAGCGTGGGAGTTGCTGACCAGGACCGGCGTGAGCCGGCTCGAGAACACGACGAAGCACTTGTCGATCTCGTCGGTCGCGTCGACCTCGAAGTTGTAGACGGTCGTGCGCTCGGCCTCGCCGACCTGCTTGACGCGGTACGACCGGATCGGCGCGCCCAGCACCGCCTCGAGATCGCGGCGAGCGTGCGGCGGACAGAGCGGGAGGACGTCCCGAGCGATCTTGTCGCTGCCGTACATGATGTTGCGCTTCAGACCTTCACGGATGCGACCCATGAAGTTGACGTCCTCGACGATGTCCGAGAACAGGCCGCGCACCGCGAGGCAGCGCGCCGTGGTTCCGCGGGGCGGGACCTCGGGGCGTACGCGGTTCGTGTAGGCGACGATCTCGTCGACGCCTTCGGCGATCTGCAGGTCGTAGGCATCACGATTCATCGTGATCTGCGGGACGATGCCGAGGCGCAGGCACGCGAGCGCCACGCCGGCGAGGTTGCCGGGCTTGGCCGCCAAGATGGTGATCTGCAGGCGGACCGCCGAGGGCTCCTCGGCGTAGCTGCCGTCGCCATCGACGTAGCCGGCGAGGAAGTGCAGCAGCGAGGTGCGGTCGAGCGTGAGCACCCAGGACGCGATGTCGTCCTGGATTTCCTCGAGCCGCTCGGCCGGGCCGCGGCGGAAGCACATGCGATCCTCGACGGAGCCCTGGATCTCACGCCCGCGCAGCACGCTCGATGGCTCGCGCTCGCGCACGTCGCTGAAGGGCACGCCGAACGCCTGCTCGAACGAGGCCTCGACCGCCGCGATGAAGTCGGCTTTCTCCAGGGCCGGCTTCTGGATGAACGTGACGGAGCCCTGCGGGGGCTTCAGCATCACGTAGGCGTCCGACAGGATCGCGCCCGCGGTGTAGGCGAGCGCCGTCTGCGTCGACGTCGCGACGAGCGGCGGGAGATCCGTCACGACCGTCACGAAGCCCTCGCTCGCGAGCAAGTCGGCGAGCGGCTTCTTGACGAGCTTCCGCTCCTCGAGCGTGAACATCTTGTGGTCCGCGGTCATGCGGAGGAGGTTCTCGTCGACGCGGCCGGTCTGCGAGACGGACACCGTGATCGCCTCCCCCGGCTTCTTCCCGGCGGCGATGATGTTGCGCCACACCGGGCGCATGGTGCGCGAGTCGAACGAGAGGATGCGGAGCGCGGCCCCGTGCTCGAGGCGTCCGAACGCCTCCTCTGCGGTGAGCATGCCGGCGTCGGTGAGGACGCGGGTCTCGCCGGCGACGCAGGTCATCCCCCCGCGCGCTGTCAGGATCCCGCGCGCTGCCTTCATGCCGTGGATGTCCTCCGGGGACGTCTCCACGCGCACCAGGATCACCGCCTCGCCCTGGCCCGCGCGGCGTTCCGCTTCGTCGGCCGAGAACACGATCTTGCCCTGCGCGGCGCCCGGGCTCGCGGAGAGGCCGCGCGCGAGGAGCTTCTTCGGGGCGCTCGGGTCGAGCGTGGGATGGAGCAGCTGGTCGAGCGACGACGCATCGACGCGCATCAGGGCCTCCTCCTTGGTGATGAGGCCCTCCTTCTTCATCTCCACTGCGGCGCGCACGGCGGCCTTGGTGGTGCGCTTGGCGGAGCGACACTGGAGCATGTAGAGCTTGCCGTCCTGGATCGTGAACTCGAGGTCCTGGATGTCCCGGAAGTGCTTCTCCAGCTTGTTGCCGATCTCGACGAGCTTCTGGAACGCCTCGGGCATGCGCTTCTCGAGCGCGTCGTCCGGGGCCTTCGAGGCGAGCAGCAGCGGCATCGGCGTGCGGATGCCGGCCACCACGTCCTCGCCCTGCGCGTTCGGTAGCCACTCGCCGTACAGCGCACGCTCGCCGGTCGAGGGGTCGCGGGTGAATGCCACGCCCGTTGCGCTCGTGTCGCCGAGGTTGCCGAAGACCATTGCCTGTACATTGCACGCAGTGCCCCAGCTCTCCGGGATGTCGTGCATCTTGCGGTAGACGATGGCGCGGTGGTTGCCCCACGACTCGAAGACCGCGCGGATCGCGCCCCACAGCTGCGCCCGGGGATCGGCCGGGAAGTCCGCGCCGGTCTTCTCCTTGACGATCTGCTTGAAGCGCTCGACCACGATCTCGAGCTCGGCCTCCGGGATGTCGGCGTCCGTGACCTTGCGGCGGAGCTCCTCGCCGTTGAGCCTCGTCGCGTCGATGCCCTTCTCCTTGCCGACGCGGCCGCGCGCCTCGTCGAGCGCGGCCTCGAACTTGTCGCGGGGGACGCCGAGCGCCACGTCCGAATACATCGCGATGAAACGGCGGTAGGCGTCGAGCGCGAACCGCCTGTTGCCGGTCAGCTCCCCGAGCCCGCGCATCGTCTCGTCGTTCAGGCCGAGGTTGAGGATGCTGTCCATCATTCCCGGCATCGACGCGCGCGCCCCGGAGCGGACGCTCACGAGCAGCGGCATCTTCGGATCGCCGAGCTTCATCTTCAGCTGCTTCTCGAGCCGCTCCAGCGCCTCGTCGACCTGCGGGCCGAGGTCGTCTCCGATCTTGCCGTCCTGCGTGTACGAACGACACGCGTCGGTGGAGATCGTGAATCCCGGGGGCACGGGGAGCCCCAGCGAGGTCATCTCCGCCAGGCCCGCGCCCTTGCCTCCGAGGACGTCTCGACGCGTCGGATCGCCCTCGGCCTTGCCTTCGCCGAACGAGAAAACGAGCTTCATTTCCGCGGTACTCTACACGAGAGGACGAACGCGTGCATGCGTGCCCGCAACCCGACGCCGGTGAGCTAGCGCTGCGGCGCGATCGCCGGCTTCAGCCAGCCGCGCTGCCGCTTCCGCTCGTCGGGGAAGAGGCTGTCGAGCATCGCGGCGAGGCGCTTCGGCGCAGCCGCGGCGCGCGGTCCGGCGAGCTCCTCGAGATCCTTCGCGAGGTCGGCGGCGGTCGCGTAGCGATGATCGCGGTTGCGCTCCAGCGAGCGCTGCACGATCGCCGCCAGCCGCGCCGGGACCTCGGGGACGAGCGTGCGGACGTCGGGGATGGCGCCCACGTGCACCGCGCGCACCGTCTCCACGTCCGTCTCGCGCTGGAAGAGGCGCTTCATCGCGCACAGCTCCCAGAGCGTGGTGCCGAGGCCGAACACGTCGGCGCGGTGGTCGAGCGGCAGCTGCATGATCTGTTCGGGCGCGAGGTACGAGAGCTTGCCCTTGACCACGCCGGGCGCGGTCTTGGCGGTGGTGCGCATCATCGTCTTGGCCATGCCGAAGTCGAAGAGCTTGATCTCCCCGTCGAAGGTCACGAACACGTTCGCGGGGTTCACGTCCCGGTGGATGAGGGCGACGGGGGCGCCCGCGTCGTCCAGGAGATCGTGAGCGTGCTGGAGGCCCCCCGCGATGCGCACGCCGATCCATGCGATGAGCTCGGGCTCGAGCCGCAGCCCGCGCGCCACGCACGCCTCGTAGACGCTCGCGAGCGTCATGCCCTGGAGCAGCTCCATCGCGATGAAGCGCTGCCCGTTGTCGACGCCGACCTCGATGGTCCGCACGATCGCCGGATGATGCAGGCGCGCGAGGAGGTTCGCCTCGTCGACGAACATCTTCACCAGCTCCTCGTCCTCCTCGGCGCGATCGGAGCGCATCACCTTCAGCGCGACGACGTCCCCCGTGTCGAGCGCGCGACCGAGGTAGATCGACGCCATGCCGCCGCCGGCGATCTTCGCGACGACGTCGTAGCGCCCGAACTTCGTCGGCCGCGCGGGGAACGTGCGCGACGGCGGGCGTTTCATGCCGGAGGACGGCGGCACCGAGCGCGGCGCGACCGCGGGCGGAGGCGGCGAGAGCGGGAACGGCTTGGGCGGCGTCGCGGGCATCGGCGGCCTGCTCGAAGGGGGCAGCCGACCAGAGGACACGGGCGAGGGCATCGGCGATCCGTGGGGACGCGGCGGCATCACGCGCGGAGGCGGCATCGGGACCGACGGCGGCGGGACCGACCGCGGCACCATCCTCGCGGGCGTGCCCGGTCCGGGATTCGGACGCGGCGGCGCGCGCGGCGGCACCGAGCCCGGAGTCGGCGCGGGCGCGCCGGTCTCCGGTGGGGGAGGCTTCGAGGGAGGATCGCCAGCCAAGCGCCGAATCGTACGGCGAATCCCTAGGCGAGCTTCGAGAAATCGCCGATTCGGAGCATGCATTGCGCGCCGTACGAGAGGAGCTCGAGGCGCTGAGGGGTGCGGGCATCGGCCGGGTCGTTGACCAGGGTGCGCGTGAAGATGTCGTCCAGGCGGGCCGCGAGATCCTCGGTCTGGGCGAGGGCGGCGCTCACCGCGGCCTCGCTCGTGAGATCCATGGTCGCGGCGTCGACGCGGGCGACCACATCGACCACCACCGCGTCATCGGGCTTCTCGAAGACGTCCTTCGGGTGCAGCACCGGCTTCGACTCCTTCGAGATGCCGGAGAGACGCTTGGCGACGGTCCGCGCCTGCGCGAGCCAGGCCTTCCCCTCGGTCACGGCGCGGTGCACCGCCTGGGCGCGGGCGAACGCGTACACGGGGCGGTCGAGGTTGCCGCTCGCACACACCGCGTCGGCGACCTGGTTCGACGTCGCGGTCGCGACGAGGCCGCGGATGCGGTCGAACGTGAAGTCGCGGACCTTGGCGAGCGTGTCGTCCTTCGAGAGGTCGAGCTTCTTGCCCTCGAGGCCGTCGTACGCCCAGCCGTAGAGCTCGGCGAGCGAGAGCTTCGCGTACGCCGGCGCGACCTTCGAGCGATCGAGGAGCGTGCGCAGCGTGGCGATGCACGCGCGCCGCAGCGCGAAGGGATCGGCGGCGCCCGTGGGCGAGAGGCCGACCGCGAAGCAGCCGACGAGCGAGTCGAGGCGGTCGGCGAGCGCGACGCAGGCCGACACGTCGTCGTCGGCAACGGGACCGTCGGCGCCGATGGGCCG
>JAYTHX010000011.1:0-20491 GCA_043732195.1 Polyangiaceae bacterium | reverse complement strand
AGATTTACCGGCCCAACATCCCGCTGGTCAACGGTCTCTATCCCGTGAGCACCCAGGGGGCGATCCGTTACGGCCACCTCGCCAACGCCGGCACGTCGCTCTTCAACGATATGGCCGTGGTCTCGAGCCATCACGGCGGGACCTTCCACTCGGGCAGTCGGCTCCAGTACCACATGGGGATGTACCCCATGTCGTTCTCGGCCCAGCGGGCGCCCGACGAGCGCTCGGTGTTGCAGGCGTTTGCCGAGAGCTACGGGACCGGACATCTGCTCCCCCACGTGAGCTGGCACAACTGGCTTGCCGATGGGGAGCTGTCGCCCGCGAACTACCCGGAGGGCACGGGCTATAGCGACAAGCTGGGACCGGTGCACGCCCACACCATCTACGGCGGCACACCCGAGTCGATGCGCCAGCGAATCGCCCAGATCGCGGCGAGCGCGGGTACGGGTCGAGACGCCCAGATCCATGCCTTCGTCGACAATCTCCATGCGAACTTTCTGAAGGACAAGAACGGCCAGTCCGTAAAGGCGTTTGCGGCGGCGGTGGCGGCGCACAAGGCGCTCGTCACTGGCGGCGCGAGCTTGAATGCGGCGACGCTATTCAAGGACGCAGCCCTCAATGCGGCCTTCAACGTACAGCCCGACGACCTGCTGACTACCGCCTCCTCGATCAACGACCAGCCCGCGCGCTCGAAGAATTCGCCCAACACCAACGTGCAGGCGCTCATGACCTACGAGATGATGACCAAGGGGGCGTCCATCGCGTTCTGGATCGAGTCGAGGCAGATTCGCGGCTTCGACAGCCACAGCAACCGCGCCGGGGTCCTCGGCCGGAAGGGGCAAACGGACCAGCTGGGCGCGATGGACAAGAATCTGTGGACCCCCCTCAAGGCGCTCGCCGCAAAACTGAAGACCACGCCCTATGCCGCCACAGGCAAGAGCTATTGGGACTTCACGACCATCGTTCTCGCCTCGGAGATGGGTCGCTCGGTGAGTGGCGGGGACGACGACGTCTGCCAGCACTGGAACACGAGCTCGGTCGCCTTTCTGGGCGGCACCGTCAAGGCGGGAACCCAGTTCGGTCGCGTGGGCAGCTCCTCGCTCGACGCGATCCCGCTCTTGCCCGACGGGAGCATGGACCCCGCCTATGATGCGACGACCGGCGTTCTTAAATCGGGGATGACGGCGAACCCGGCAGGGTTCGTGCCCGACGCGGGGCATGTCTACGCCACGGCCCTCGACCTGGCAGGGATCCCGAAGAGCGCGCAGACCGGCAAGAACACCCGGCCACCGCTCGCGTTCGTGAAGAAATAGCGCGACCGCGGCTCCTGCTGCTCGCGGCTCGCTGGTCGCAGAGCCCTTGCGAGAGTGGCTGAAGGAGCGGCTCGACATCCTGTACGAGGCGCGGCGCTGGAGCCGCCGGGGAAAAGCTCGCTTTTCAGCGGTCGGCGGTCGGCGGTCGGCGCCCAGCGGAGGCGCTCGAGGTCGTCGATGACCGCCCCCGCGCCCATCGACCGCCTTCTCGCCGCGCTGCGTCGCGCGCGCGACGCACCCGTCGCCGCCTGACCTCCGCCGGGAGGCGGAGGCGGCGTCGCTCTATCTCACGCTCGCCTTCGTGGCGTCCCGCAGCGAGCGATGGCACGCTCGCCGCAGCCGTCGCTGCGCGCGTACCTCGGCGTCCGCTGGCCGACCGATGTGCTCGGGGGCCTCGCGCTCGCCACCGCGTGGGCGTGCGCGACAGAAGCGGCCTTCGACCTCGGAGGCTACTGCGCGGGATGCACGATGAGCGGCCTCCCTTCGGAGCCCGCGAGGACACGCGCGCCGCTCGCTCCGCGGTAGGCGACCGAGGTAACCTTTCCGCCGAGCACGTCTCCGATCACCGTGACCTCGTCGCCGTCGCGCACGAGGTGCTCGCGGAGGAACGCCCTTCCTTCCGCGTCGACGACGCCTCGTCTCTCGAGCAGCGCCGCGAGGGCGCTGCCGATCTCGCCGAGCGGCTCTCCACCGGCCGGGCGCGCGTCGGCGGTCAGGATGGCGTGCTCGAGCGAGATCATCACGCGCTCTCCCGAGGGCAGCTCGAGGTCGAAGTCGCCTCCATCGGCGTCGGCGATGTCCGCGTTGCCGACCTCACCCGTGAGTCCGAAGAGCAGGCATGGCGCGCCTGCGACGACGCTTGCGATCTCGACCGACGCACGCCGCGCGATCCCGCGGCGCGTGTGTCGGGCACGGCTTGGCGGACGCTCGACCGAGCATGGCAAGGAAGATGAAGACGAGAAGCGCAGCACCGACCGCAGCGAGCGCGATCATCGTGATGCGCCATACGAGAGGCCCTCCCACCTCGTGGTCAGGTCCTCCATGAGCCAGAGCTCCTGGAAGGAATGCGGTCCCATCATGAGCCCCACGCCCGCCGGAGCCATCGCGAGGATCGCGAGACCGATGGGAAGGAGCAGACGCTGCGGCGCCCATGGCGCGAGCCGGAGGAGGATGCCCGCCCTCGCGCCGACCGTCCGGCGTGCTGCGGCGCGATAACGAGCGCGACCCTCAGGCGTCGCGAGCGCGAAGATGTCCGCGCTGCCGCATGCGCGCCTTTCCCCTTCTCGCGCTCCTCGTCGCGGGCGCGCTCGGCAGCACGTCATGGCGAACAGCGGCGGCGGGTACCTCCTGCTGCTCCGGACGAGGACCGAAGCGGACCGCACGCTCGAGGGCGCCGCCCATGCGCGCGCGATCCTCGAGGCCGGGTACACGACCGTGCGTGACTGCGGCAACGAGGACCTCCTGTACGATGCGGCGGAGCGTCAGCGGCGCGCAGATGCGGCGGAGCGTCAGCGGCGCGCAAGCGATTCTCACTCCGAGGGGATGGGACCATAGCGACCGCTTCGACGAGGCGTGGGCGCTCATCGCCGCCACCCTCGAAGTCGAAGTCACCGTCCTCGCGAACGTCATCGCGCTCGAGCCGCCGCCTGCGCCTAAAATGCCGCACGTGAAGGCGTCACGATGAGAACTCCACCCTCTGTACTCGTCCCATCTCGTTCGAGTGGCGTCGTGCTCGCGATGCAGGCGAGCTGGCGGGACGTATCCGTCCGGGCACGGAAGCCCGGGGTTCGGCGCGGGATCGCGCACACGTGAGCGGCGCGGATCCCTGCGAGTCGTCTGACGTTTGGGCGACGGGCGAAGCGCCGATTGCCACTCTGTCTCATCCGCTGCGCCGAGAGCGCGATTGCCGTGGTTCCGTGCGTCGCGACGAGAGGCACGGGCGTTGCTGGCAGTGGCTCCATGGCCCTCGCAACGAACGATGATGCGGATTCGGACGCCAACGCGCACTTCTGGCGCCGCCTCCTCCATCGCTGGTTGGTCCAGTACAACCCGCTCTATCTGCTGAGCGCATCGCTCTGTCTTGCGGGGATGATCCTTTGCTCGCGCGGCCTCGCTCGCGAGGCGAGCCTGCATGGAGAGCTGGAGGTCGCGGCGATCGCAGAGCTCTACGCCGTGGCGCTCATCGGTGGCGCCGCGCTGCTGACGCGCATCGGCCAACGGCGGCCCGCCGTCCTGCTCGCGCTGCTCACCGCCGTCTATCAGTGCGATCTGACCCTCCACACCGAGGCTTGCGCGTGCCTCGGGCTGATCGGTGTCGCGGCAGCGGCCGTCTGGGTCCTGGTCTTCGTCGCGAAGCTCTATGCGCTGGCCTGGGCCGTTCGACTGAAGGTCTCGATATCCGCGGGTGCCATCGCGACCCTCGGCGCCGCGGGCCTCGCGATCCTTCCGCATCTCCTGCAGCGAATGGACACCCGCGGGGCGAGCGCGCTCGTCGCGGTCTGGCTCTTCGCGCTCTTCGCCCTGGGCATCCATGGCTCGCGCAGCGTGGTGAGCGCCGTCGAGCTCGATGGCTGGGGCCGCACCGTCCTCCGGCGTTCACTCCGCGCGGTGTGGCTCCTCTGGTCGCTGCTCCTCGTGCTCCACGTTGCCTTCTGGTCGATGAACTATCCGATCCGGATTGCCGTGATGGTCCCCGCGGCGCTGCTGCTCGGGACGCGCTGGATCCGTCGCGAGGCTCACGTGTGGGCCGTCACGGGCGGCGCGCTGCTGCTCGTCGCGGCGGCTCTTCCGGAGCACTTCTCGGTATGTGCGCTGCTCGTCGCGGCGGCTCTCGGCCTGAGAGCCGTACGGCTACCGGTCGTAACGCCGCCCGCGGAGGCGGAGGTGACGCGCTCGCCGTACCGTGCGGTCGAGTCCGACGCGTCTCCACTTCCAGCCGTCTTACGGGCGTCATCGGTGGCGCCCCCGACCCCGGCGGCGCGGAGGCGACTCCTCACCGGTGCGCTGTTCGCCTCGTATCTCGCGGTGTGGACGTTCGGTTGGATCGGCGGTCCATGGCCGATGCACCTCCTGGTTCTCGACCTATCGGTGACCGCGTTGGTGCTGATATCCGTCGCGCGGACGCGTGTGAGGGTCGGACTGGCGCCGCTCGCCGCGACGTACGCTCACTTCGCAGTGCAAGCACGCCTCGTGTCGGCACCGGCGTCCATCCTGGAGTGGGGCGTCGCCTCGGTGGGCCTTGGCTTTGCGCTGCTGATCGCGTCGGTGACCGCGAGCTATTGCCTCCGCAACGTGGCGACGGACGGATAAAAGCGCTTCCGACCACGCCTCCCATCACTCGGTGGGGAGGGAGAGTCGGTGACGGTAGTGGGGGTTGGCTCGCAAGACGGCGGCGCGGGGGAGGGGGGGCGGAGCATGGGCGGCCAAGACTCCGCTGTCGCTGGACGTAGGGCGGGCGGTTGTCGCGCGGCGGCGGCGGCCCCCGCCACGGCACGGTGAGACGGACGAGCCCGGACGTGCCCACCGAGGTCAGGACGAACGCGCGCTGCCCCGGCGTACCGCGAGGAACACCGCGAGAGCACCGGCGGCGAGCGCGGGCAGCGCGAACACGATGGAGAGCCCCAGCGCGTACCCGGCGTCCGCGGCCTGCGCGGCCACGATGCGCGCCCGGTCGGCGCTCGAGAGGCCGGGCATTGTCACCAGGAACTTGCCCGCGCGGATCAGCGACTGTCGCTGGGCGACACCGATCCCCACCGCCAGCAGCGCGAGCAGCAGCGCAGCCACGCCGAGCGCCTTGCCTCCCCTCTTCAAGGCGCAGCCGATGACGCCCAGCAAGGCGCCGGCGCCGCCCATCGCGACGAGCAGGCCGACGACGATCGCGTTCCGCTGGATGAATTCCGAAAGCATGGGTGACCTCACCAGGGATGCAGAAGGCTTCTCACGTAGGCGCTTGCTCGTACCGCGATGCGGTCGCGATCACCGCTTCGCGGCGAAGTATCACGTCGAACCGTCGCCGCACGTTCGGGTGGTCGGAGATCATCGCCAGACCCTCGGGCGTCAGAGAGAAGCAGCGCAGGACGGGCAATAGCATGGATGTCGGCCAACGTCGGCGCGATGCCGACGATGAAAGGGTCTTCCTGCAACCACCGATCGAGGACACGTACGGTGAGCTCCGCCGCTTGGAGCGAGCGCGAGACCTCGTACGATCCTGCCCCGCTTCGGTGGCGCCTTTACGGGAGGCGGCCACGGCGCGCCGTGTCGCGCGTTGGACGGAGGCGAGGTCAGGAGGCGATGGCGATGGGTCACGTCGCGCGCTCGACGCAGCGCGGCGAGAAGGCGGTCGGCCCAATCCACGCGGGAAAGCCGCGCATAGAGCGCGCCGCGAAGGAGTTGGTCCCGGTGCGCGATGGAGAGGATGTTCGGGGCCACCGGCCGACGAAGCTCACGCCAGCCGGCACTCGAAGATCTCCGCGCTCGTCGAGGCGCACGTGGGCGAAGACGTCGCCAGCGACATGCTGACGCGACTCACTGCGACGGACGACATGGCGCCCGACGTGAACGTCCTTCCGGTGAGCCGCGACGCGAACACCGGCGGCCGACAGATCGAGCCGCTCGCGTTCGAGGTGGTCAGCACCGAGCGCCTCGCCGAGAGCGGCTGCAAAGCCGACAAGCTCGTCGCGCGCGGAGTGCAGCGGGTTCGCATCGTGGCCGGCGCCGCTGCCGTACCAGTGCATGACGCCGCCCGATTCCTCATCCGCAGGACCGAGCTTCGATTCGAGGGCTGCCTTGTTCGCTGCGAACGGCGCGCCCTTTGGGCACGCGAAGAGTAGAATGCGGTCGATGGCAGGAGCGCGTTGATGGAGGGAGACCTCGTCGGCAAGACGCTGGGCCGCTACCGGGTCGACGCGAAGATTGGCCAGGGAGGCATGGGGGTCGTCTTCCGGGCGACCGACGAGAAGCTGCGCCGATCGGTGGCGTTGAAGGTGCTCAGCGACGGCGTGGTGAAGGATGCCGACCGCCGTCGGCGATTCTTGCGCGAAGCACGCATCGCAGCGTCCATCACGCATCCCAACATCGCCGCCGTGCACGACGTTGGCGAGACCGACGACGGGCACATCTACATCGCGATGGAGCTCATCGCCGGACCCAGCCTCCGAGGGCGGCTCGCGGGGGGCGCGCTGGGTAGTGCGACCGCGGTGCGGATCGCAAAGGACCTGACGCGTGCGCTCATCAAGGCGCACAAGCTGGGCATCGTCCATCGCGACCTCAAGCCCGACAACATCATGGTGAGCGAGGAGCTCGAGGTGAAGGTGCTCGACTTCGGGCTCGCCAAGCCCGTCGAGGACAGCACTCCTGACAACACGGCTCCTGGTTCGTCGGTGATCACCGAAGCGGGGACGCTGCTCGGCACGCCCGGCTACATGTCCCCCGAGCAGGCCGCGGGTCGCACGCTCGACGGCAGGACCGACATCTTCGCGCTCGGCGTCGTCCTCTACGAGATGGTCACTGGGGTCCGCCCGTTCTCCGGTCCATCGTCCATCGACATCATCATCGCGGCCGCGCGCGACGAGCCCCCTGCTCCGTCCAGGCTCGTCGTCGGATTGAGCGCGGAGCTCGAACGGGTCATCCTGCGTTGCCTCGAGAAGAACGCCGACGCCCGCTACGCGGACGCACCGGAGCTGATGCACGCGCTCGACGCGCTAGGCGAGGTCGGCGAGACGACGCCTCGCCTCGCCGCGCCGACCTCGCATCCGAGCAATGCCGGTGGCCTGCCGACCGAAGCGTCGCTGGTCGTCAGCGCGGGTCCGCTACGCCGACGTCGCGCTCGTCTCTGGATGGTCGCACTTGGCATCGTGGCGGCGGCCCTGGTCGCGACGGCCGCGCGGTTCGGCCCGAGAATCATGCAGCCGCATGCGCCGACCAGCCCGCCGGCGACCGCGGTGACCGATCAGCCGGCGCCGCCCTCCAGCAACGCTGCCGTGAGGGCCGAGTACGCCGCCGGCCTCCAGGCGCTGCGTGACGACGACTGGGGAACCGCCCAGGCGCATTTTTCACGCGTGGTGGAGCTCGACCCTCTGCTGGCGGTCGGACAGCTGCGGCTCGCGATGGCGGCGGAAGGGACGTTGGACGAGTCGATCCGCCGTGACCACTACGCAAAGGCGGTCACGCTGCGGAGCCAGCTCAGCCCGCGGGACCAGGGGATGCTGGAGGCGCTCGAGCCGGTCTTGCAGCGCCTTCGCGAGGATCGCACCGAGTCGGTGAAGCGTTTTCGCGCGCTGAGCGAACGGTACCCGGCGGACGTCGAGATCCACGTCTGGCTCGCGATGCTCCAGGAAACGAACGTCGCCGGGCTGGTCTCTGCCGACCGGGCAATCGCCCTCGACCCCAGGGACGGCCAGGCCTGGCAGACCCGTGGTGACGTCCTCGCGACCTTCGGCCGAACGGAAGACTCGCGCGCCTCGTACGAGCGCTGCGGCGCGCTTTCTCCGGCGTCTGCCGAGTGCTTCCTGGGCTTGATCTGGCTCGATTCCGCGGAGGGGCGATGCGCCGACGCAGAGCGCGATGCGCGTCGCGCGGTCGATCGCGATCCCCACCTGGCCGCGAATCTAGCGTGCGTGATGTACGGCGCAGGACGCCCGGTCGAGGCAGTACGCGAGATCATCGACCAATCGGCGACGACGTTCGGCGCGTCGAGCCCGTCGCAGGCGGCCATGGATCAGGTGAGGGTCGCGCTCATCACGGGCGATTTCGTGGGCGCCCGCACGCTCGCCGAGCAGTACCAGGCCCTGGTGGACGCCACGCCCCATGCCCCTTTCCGCGACCACTTGCGTCCAGCGGAGGCGCTGATCGGCATCGCGCGGGAGACTGGCGATGATGCGCTGGCGTTCCGCGTCGCGCTGGACTTCGCAAGCCGCAGCGACACGTGGAGCAAGTCGACGCAAGGCGATACCGGAATCGACGGATCGCGGGCGGTCGAGCGCCAGGCCGTGCGTCCGGGCGGAATGGCTTACAGCGAGCTCGTCGCGAGACGCACGGCGTGGATCGATGAAGAGCGCCGAAATGTGGCGCACCCCGGTCTCACGTGGACGTACGCGTTCGCATCCAGTGCAGAGACCGCGGAGGAGGCGAACGAAGCGCTTCGCGTGTTGCCCGAGTACCTGCCGCTCTCGTCGTTCGTGCACTACGCCGGCATTCCGGACGCCGAGGTCGGAGGCACGTACCTGCTCGCGGGGCGGGTCGATGAAGCCATTCCTTACCTCACGAAGGCCGTCGCGACGTGCGTCGCGTTCCGTCATCCGTTCGTCCACACCCGCGCGGCGCTCCAGCTGGGCGACGCGCTCGAGCGCAAGGGCAACGCCCCGGGGGCGTGCAGCGCATACAAGAAGGTGGTCGAACGCTGGGGCAATGCGAAGCCGCGATCGATCAGCGCCGAGAAGGCGAGAGCCCGGATGACGGCGCTCGCCTGCCCGAAGTGAGCGTGTGCGCGCGCACGCGGGCTGTTGTGCGCGCACCGATTCTGCGTCGAAAAGCTCCATAATTTCACGGAAACGGTACGGCGCGGACCTTGTAGCGAGCCCCGGAAGCGAGCGCACGAAGGCGTTCGTCTTGGCTCAATCCGTAGGAGGTTTCAGATGGCTCGAAGGATCGCTCGTGGGCTCATTGGTTGCGGTTTGCTTTGTGTTGCGAGCGCTGCGACCAGCGCCTGCACGGTGACCAACTCGACCGTCAGCCCTGATGGCGGCACGACCCCTGAAGGCGGCACGCCGACCGACGGCTCGGTCAAGGGACCGCTCGCCTTCACGCCGTCGAACGTCGTCGACCTGAGCGGCATCGATCTCACGAAGGTCGGTGACTTCGTGGTCGACGCCGAAGGATGCTCGGTCAACACCGACAACAACCTCGCGTCGTGCGGTGACGGCGCCGGCGTCCTCGGCTTCAAGCTGGCGACGCAGAGCGACGGAAGCAAGGTCGGCGTGTATGTCGCGCGGTCGATGACCATCCTCGCAGGCAAGAGCTTGACGGTGGAAGGATCGCTCCCGCTCGTCTTCATCGCGCTCGACACGATCACCATCGCGGGCAGCTTGAACGTCAACTCGCGTGAGGAAGTCGGCATCGCCGGCGGGCACACGCGTGGAGGGGAGATGGTGGAACGCGCCAAGGGCGCAGGTCCTGGCGGCGGCGGCGCGGGAACCGACACCACGGCATCGGGCGGCGGCTCGTACTGCGGTCTCGGCGGCGCGGGTGGCGCGGAGAGCGGCCCGGCATCGGGCGGGGCAGCGTACGGCGCTGCGGAGATCTCTCCGCTCCTGGCGGGATCGTCGGGAGGCGATCACGGCGGAGCGGGCGGCGGTGCGGTGCAGCTCGTCGCTGGCAATTCGATCACGATTGGGGCCGGGGGGCTCGTGCACGCGGGTGCGGGCGGCGGCGGCTTCGGCGGCGTCCGCACGCAGAACGCGGATGGCGGCGGGAGCGGCGGATCGATCTTGCTCGAGTCGCTCGCGGTGACGGTCGCCGGAACGCTCGCCGCCAACGGAGGTGGTGGTGGTGCGGGCACCTCCAATGGCGTCGGCTCTCCGCCGCCGCAGGACCCGGGCGGCGCCAACGCGACGCCGAACGCGACGCCGGCTGCGGGCGGCAAGAAGGGCGTCGGCCCGTCGTCGGGCGGGGATGGAAGCGCGGGCGCGTCCGTGAAGGGCACCGCGGGATCGTTCACTGCAACCGACTTCAACGCGGCGGGCGGTGGCGGCGGCGGCGCGGGCCGCATCCGCATCAACACGAAGAGCGCGGAGGCCACGCTGACCGGCGCGACGATCTCGCCGGCCGCGAGCACCGCGTGCGCCACCGAGGGCAAGGTCGCCCAGTGAGCGCTCACCCTGGGCCGGCATAAACGAGATCATGAAGACGATCATCGCGAAGCAACTCGACCTGTAGCGACGGGCCAGATCGCGAAAAGGAGCACCGCCATCTGGAGGCCGAGCGTGTCCGGCTTCACGGTCAACTCGACGGCGAGGTGGAATAGGAGGGCGAGGGCGATCGCGGGTCGCCGTCTATCCGCCACGAGCAGTCCGGCGACGGCCAGCTCGATGAGCGGAATGGCGATCGACACGGCGCCTCGGAACCACGCGTGCTCGACCCACGCGCCGAGCGGTCCCGCAAACGCGCCCGCTCGCGCCTGGCTCTCTAGCGCATGCCCCGACAGCCATTCCGGCTGCATCTTGGCCAGCCCGGCCCAGAGATAGATCGACGCCAGGAACAGGCCTAGCAGGCGCACGCTGGACGACGGACGCACGAGAGGCGCGGCCGTGAGCGCGAGCACGAACGTTCCCAGAAACAGCACATGCAGCGAGTTGATGAACGCGAAACGATCCTGCGCGAGGACGAGATAGCCGCTGGCCGCCGCGACGATTCCGGCCGTGCCCGCGCGAACGCCGCACGTGAACATGAACGCGGCGATAATTTGGGTGGCGGCGAACGGGTAGCTAGGATCATCGCGCGCAAGCGCGAGCTGCGGCGTCCTCGCCTCTTGGCGGCGTGCCGTCTTCCTGGCAGAAACCTTCATCGGCGGTTCATTGCGGGTAGGCACCTCGACTTTCGCCGAAGCCGGTGGAGCCGTCACCATCAAGTTTCAACGGACCCGAGACGACGTCAGGCTACCACCAGTTCTTGGTGTGCGCCTCCCGTGACCTCGTTCGGTTCAGCGACTTCGACGAGGCGTTGTGCGAGTGCCGCCTCGACCTCGCGTATGAATCGCGACGGTCGGCGACGAAGAACGCGCTCCGCCAGCTCCAGCGGTGCAAGACGAACTCGCCGAGCGCGGCGCCGATGGGGGTCGCCGAGTAGAAGATCGCGAGCGGGGTCACGTCGTCGATGATGCTCGAGGGGCGCCGGGTGATGCAGGCGAGGTGCGCTGGGAATCGTTGCTCGGCCTTTGCGCGCGCGCACTGCCGGAGTGCGCGAGCGCGCCGCTCCGGAGCACGGTGGGGCCCGAAACGCCGTCCGGAGCGCGCCCGGTCGTAGGCATGTCGCTTGCTCCGGGTCTGCTCCGCGTCGTCTCGCACCAACGCGAGCGGCGGAACACAGGAGACAACGTGAACAAGAAACCCATCGTGGTTGAGATCGACGATCTGCGTGAGTTCGTGGGCGGTGGCGCTGATCTGGCAGTCCAGGATCGCGACAACGCGTCTGCGGAGTTCACTTTTCCGTCGAATACCATCATGTGTTACCGGTTCAAGGAGCCGACCAAGGATCCGAACGACTGGACGGTAATCAAGGGCCAGTAAGCCCGATTCGCAGTTAACCAAAACGCGAACAGCCTTCTGGCCACGGCCGGAAGGCTGCTCGCTCAATCAGGTATGGCGCGATGAGCAATTTTGCATTTTGCGATTATGGATATCGATTCCGGGTCGCCTACGAGGATACGCATGCGTGCGGCACGCTCTCCTCGCGGCGCGCGGAGTCGTTGATCGCGTCGTGCTTCGAGCCCTTGGTGGCAAAGATTCACGCGCTGGGGATCCGTGAGGCCATCGGGCGCAGCGCACAGCTGCTCGCCGAGCAGCTGTCGCCGGCGCAGCTCGGCGCGTACCTCAGCGGCCCCGAGCGGCTGCGCGAGGAGAACGTCTACCCCGATCCTTCCTGTGCTCGTCCCGTTGCGCTCGAGGTGCTGCCGGCGCAGGGCGCTGCGCGCCTCCTCTCCACGCTGGGGATCGGGAAGGACCTGCCGCGATGGCTCGGCGAGTGGCAGCGCGGAGCGGTCGCCCCGACCGGTGGCCCCGCGCGCGCGCTCTGGAACGAGCTGCGCGAGCTCGGCTTCATCGAGGAGCGCGCGGCCCGTGGGGTCCGTCGAGCGCCGGCGGGAGAGATCACGTTCGTGGGGCACGCCACGGTGCGCCTCTCCACGGGCAACACCGAGCTCCTCGTCGATCCCTTCCTGCTCCCTCGCGATCCCGCGTTCCCCGCGAGCTACCAGCCGCTGGGCCACGACGACGTGTGCCCCGACGTCGTCCTCATCACGCATTCGCATCCCGACCACTTCGACCTCGGCACGCTCCTCCGCTTCGGAACGGACACGGTCATCGTGGTCCCGGACGTGCCGCGCGAGTCCATCCTCGCCATCGACATGGCCTACCGGCTGCGTGAGCTCGGCTTCGAGCAGGTAAGGGTCCTGCGCTGGTTCGAGGAGACCACGGTCGGCGACTACCGCATCGTCGCCCTCCCCTTCTACGGCGAGCAGCCGATCTCGGATGGCGCGCTCACGACGCAGCCGCGCAATGCGGGCAACACGTATCTCGTCGAGAGCCCCGCCTCGCGGTTCGCGTTCGTGGCCGACGCGGGACGTGACCCGTGCGGTGACATCCGCAACGTCGCGGCTGAGGCCTGCGCGAAGTACGGCGCGATCGACGTGCTGTTCGGCGGCTATCGCTCCTGGTCGCTCTACCCGGTGCAATACCCGATGACGTCGGTGCCGTTCAATCTGCTGTTCGTGCCGCGTTCGTCGTGGGCAGTGCGTCAGACGATCATGAACGATGCCGACGCGCTGCTCGACACTGCGGAGCGCTGGCACGCGCGTCACGTCGTGCCTTATGCCGACGGCGGAGCGCCCTGGCACTGGCAGCTGGAGCTCGGGCCGCGCCTCGACCAGCCCTCTAATTCCGTGAATCCCCACTTCGATCCACGTCCCGAAGCGGTGGAGCGCGCCGCCGAGGCGCGATCCTCGGCAGGTCCCGACCTCGTGCCTTCGCCGACCCGCTGCGTGCTGATGCGCCCGGGCGAGTCGCTCGCGCTGGGCGGCGAGGACCCGGCGGTCGTCACCGCGAACGAGGGTCATCGCTGGCCGTACGTCGACGCGGCGCGCAGCGCGCCGGAGACGTGGGTGGAGCCGGAGGCGATCACGCGCAAGCGCGTGATGCTCCGTCTCCTCGCCATCGACGAGCTTCGTCGTCGCGGCGCCGAGATCACGCCCCCGCAGCTCCAGGCGTTCAGCGACAGCCTTCGCCGCGAGCACGACCTCGTCGATCGCGAGCGGATGCTCGGCTGGCTGGAGACCGCCGGTCTCTCGATGAACGAGTACTCGGAGATCTTGCTCGAGTGGTGCAGCGTCCAGCAGCTCGAGCTCCTCCTCGATGAGGAGATCGCGCAGCGCCTCGACGCGCAGCTCGCGTTCGCTTCGATGCGGACGATGGGCGCGTCGTGAGCGCGCCGGAGCTCGGCCCCGCGGTGGTGATTCGCGCGGCGCGCTTTCCGGTGCGCGCGCTCGAGGCCCTTGCCGACCCGGCGCTCGTCGCCGCCATGACCGCGGGTGGCACGCCTGCGGAGCGACTCGTCGCCTACCAGGCGAGCGCCGAGCGACAGCGCCGCGTGCTCTGGACGCTCACGGTCGAGGACCCGTGCTTCGTGCGCGCGCTCGCGCTCACACACGAGGGCCTCGCGCAGCGCGTCGTCGACCAGCCTCTGCGCTCCGCGCGGAACAAGCGCGCGCGGCATCTCGAGACCACGCTCTATCGCTATCTCGCGCGCGCCGTGTGGCGGACCGAGCCGTGTGATCTGTGGGCCGGCATGACGCTCGCGAGCTGGGGTGAGGCCACCCGTCTCGTCGCGCAGCCTGCGCGCTACGCCATCACGCCCGACCTGCGGCCGTTCCAGGCCATGGTGCAGGCGCTCGCGCGCACCGAGCCGTACCGGACTCGCGGGAGCTTTCGCCTCAACCCGACGCTGGAGCTGCGCGACCAGCAGTGGCACTACGCGGTGCGCGGGCGCAACGGCGTCCTCACGGATTGCACGCGGCCGAACAAGCCGTGGCTCGAGGCTTCGCTCGCGGCGCTGCGTGGGATCACCGGCGCCACGTTCGAGACGTTCGCGGCGGTCCTCTTGCAGCGCGCCGTCGAGCCGGCGCGGGCTCACGAGGTGCTGCGTGCGCTGCGCGACGCCGGGATGCTGGTGGGCGGTCTCTCGTTCCCGATGCAGCTCGCGTCGGCCTGGGACGCGCTCCGCGATGTCGTCCCCACGCTCACCGAGACGCACGCGCGCGCGTGGCGATGGATGTTCGCGAAGCTGCGTCGCCGGTGTCTGCGGCTGGAGCGCGGGATCGAGACGATGCCGGTCGCGGCCATCCAGGACGCCCAGGCGACGGTGCGAGCCGTGATCCGTGAGCTCGCCGCAGCGCTCGACGTACCGGTGCCTCCGCTGCCGCGCGCCGTGCTGCGTTGCGATCATCGGCTGCCGTTCGACGTGGTGCTCGGACCCGACGCGCGCGACGCGATCGCGCAGACCGTTGCCGAGTACGACGCCTTCGAGGCGACCGCCGGCCTCGACGCCGCGGTCCGCGCCGCCCATCGCGCGCGCCTGCTCGAGCCCGAGCTCCCGATCGTGGCGCCGAGGGGCGTCGGCGCCGCTGACCCCTCTACGCAGGAAGCCGCGTGGCTACGCGCGGGCGGCGATGCTGAGCTCGGTCGTCGCCTCGCCGCGTGGTCGCGATGGATCACGATTGGCGAGGCCGAGGCCGCGCGCGATCCCGCGCAGGGGCTCCGCCTCGCGCCCGTCGCGGTCACCGTGCTCCGGCCGGTGCCGCAGGGCTTCGCCGTCCTCGGGTCGACGCCCGAGGTCGTGCCCGCGTACGGTCGTTTTGGACCACTGTGGCGCGAGCCCGGGCCGCACGCTGCGCTGCACGACTGGTACGAGTCACGGCTCGCCCGCGAGGCACGGAAGGCGAGGCTCGAGGTGGTCGCGCTGGTAAGCCCGTGCGAGTGGGCTCCCAACGCGCTTGCTCGCCCCGCGTCGCGCTTCCGTGCGTGGGAGGTCGGCGACGCGAGCGAAGGGCCGCTGGTGGTCGCCTGCTTCGCGCCGGCCGATGTGGCGCGGGCCGAGCGCGAGCTGCAGCGGCTGCTCCTCACGTCCTTCCGCGAGGTACCGACCTGGATCTCGGACGCTCTCCCCTTCAACTGCGAGCTCACGCGCGCTGCTCCTGCGCCGCAGCTCTCGTTGGCGAGCGGCAACGTGGTCCGCGCCCGGCGCACGACGATCGTGGGCGCGGAGCTCGAGGCGCTCGCTGCCGCGCAGCACGAGGCGCGCTTCGCCCTCTGGCACGCGCTCGCGGAGCGCCATGGGTGGCCGCCGCTGGTCGTGGTCAGCCGTGATGGCGGTCCGCCGCTGCTCGTCGTGCGCGACAGCCTGCTGGCCGTCGAGGCGGCGCTCGAGGGGATCGGTGGTGGCGTGTCGTTCGTGACGATCGAGGAACCCGATGACCAGACCTGGCTCGCCGACCGAGACGGACAGCGCTACGCGACGGAGCTCATCGTGCCCTTCGTGCGGAGCGAGCACGCCTGGTCGCGCCTGGCTGCAGGCGAACGTCCAGCTCCGGAAGCGCGGGGGGAGCCATGAGGCAAGCGCGCAAGCCCTCTTCGGCGGCCTCGTTCCGCTCGTCCGCGACCTGCGGCGTCGCCGGCTGCTCGACGGGTTCTTCTTCATGCGGAAGGCGCCGGGCCTTCGCTTGCGCTTCGCGTTCCCGGATCGCGAGACGAGGGCGGGGGAGGGCGAGATCGTGGATCATCTGAACCACGTCGGGGCCGTGAGTCGCTGGTTTCCCAGCTGCTACGAGCCGGAGACGTTCCAGTTCGGCGGCCCGGCCGCCATGGAGGTCGTCCACGCACACGCCTCGGCCGATGCTATCGCGTGGTGGCAGTGGGAGCGGCGCGCCTCTCGCAACATCGCCAGCACCGTGCTCTCGCTATGCGTCCTGAACGACCTCTTCTGCCGCGTGCTCGACGACGACGCGGGCGAGGTCTGGGATGTGTGGTGCCACCTGGCGGCGGCCCACGGCGCGGGCCCGGCGGACGACGGCGCGGCGCTGCCGCGCGTCGGGATCGCACACGTCGCAGCGCGGGCGTCGGCCGCGGAGCAGGTCGTGCTCCGGGCTTACCAGCGCGCGAACCGGTCGTTCGCCAGCGCGTTTCGACGCCTGCACGCGCGCGGTCAGCTCCTCGACGCACGCCGCCTGGTGCTGCCGTACGTGGCGCTCTTTCACTGGAATCGCTTCGGCTTCGCGCTCGCCGAGCGTCAGCGCATGTACGGCGCGATGACGCGTGCCTGGTCCTCGAGGCGCCACTCCGCCGCCTGAGTCGAGTCGAATCCCACCTGATAATCCGGTAATTAACCATGCGAATATTCGATATCGAACATCATCAGGCGAAGTGCTTCCTCCCGGGAACGCGGCGTTCGCGCAGCCCCGCCGACACGTTGCGTGACTACCGGCGCTTCATGGCGGAGGTGGGGATCACGCGTCTCGCCGACCTCACGGGGCTCGATTACGTCGGTATCCCGGTCATCCAGGCGGTGCGGCCGAACTCGCGCTCGCTGTCGGTGTCCCAGGGCAAGGGCGTGGATCGCGACGCCGCGAAGGCCTCGGCGCTGATGGAGTCGATCGAGCTTTGGCACGCGGAGCGGATCGAGGCTCCGCTGCGCGCGTCTTCCTACGCTGCGCTCCGGCGGTCGGCGGCGGTGGTCGACATCCACACGCTGCCGCGCTCGCAGGGGGCCGAGGTGGAGACCGACCTCCAGCGCACCTGGATCCAGGGCTTCGACCTCCTCGGTGCAGAGCCCACGTGGGTGCCGTTCGAGCTGGTGAGCATGAATGCGGTCGGGCAGGGGGCACGGAGCGAGACCTTCAGCAGCAGCAGCAACGGCCTCGCCTCAGGCAACCACATCCTCGAAGCCATCGAGCACGCGCTCTGCGAGGTAATCGAGCGCGACTCCCACGCGCTCTTCATGGCGCGCGGTCCCGAGGCGGCCCGCCGCGCGAAGGTCGATCTCGCCACGATCCGCGAGCCGGAGCTCGCGCCGCTCCTCGAGGCCCTGCGCCGCGCCGAGCTCGATGTCGCGGTGTTCGAGATGGAGTCCGATCTCGGACTGCCGGCGTACGCCTGCGCCGTCGTCGACCGCGAGGACCGCAGCTTCTGGCGCCGGCTCGGCGTCTGCTGGGGCTACGGCTGTCACGTCGCGCCGGTGGTCGCGCTGTCCCGCGCGCTCACCGAAGCCGCGCAGGCCCGCATCACCATCATCGCCGGTGCGCGCGACGACGCTCCTCCCCACCACTACGCGGCGATCCAGGACCCGGCGTCCCTCGGCCGCTCCCGCGAGGCCGTGTTCGCCAGTCCCGCCGTCCGGACCTACGTCGCGGCTGTGGGGCTCGAGACCGACAGCTTCGAGGGCGACATCGCGATCATGCTCGCAGCGCTACGCCGGGTGGGAATCGAGCGCGTGGTCGTCGTCGATCTGACCCGCCCGGCGATGGGGATACCCGTGGTGAAAGTCATCGTCCCCGGGCTCGAGGGGCCGGTCGCGAGCCCGGACTACACGAAGGGCGCGCGCGCGGTCCGCGCCTCAATGGTGCTGTCGTGAGCACGTACGTCTTTCTCGGACCGAGCCTGCCCGTCGAGGAGGCCCGCGCGCTGCTCGACGCCACGTTCCTCCCTCCGGCGCAGGCTGGAGACGTCTGCAAGCTGGTGGACCGCGGCGCGACGACCATCGTGATCATCGACGGCTTCTTCGAGCAGGTGCCCTCGGTCTGGCACAAGGAAGTGCTGCATGCCCTCTCGTGCGGAGTGCACGTGTTCGGCGCGTCAAGCATGGGCGCGCTGCGCGCCGCCGAGCTGCATCCGTTCGGGATGATCGGCGTCGGTCGCATCTTCGAGGGCTATCGCGACGGCATCTACACCGATGACGACGAGGTGACGGTCGGTCACGGCCCCGCGGGCTCCGGCTTCCGGCCGCTCTCGGAGGCGATGGTGAACGTGCGCTACGGCCTCGCGCAGGCCCGGGAGCGTGCGCTCATCGCCGCGTTTACGCACGACGCGCTCGTGCGTGCGCTCAAGCAGGTTCACTACCCCGAGCGCACCTGGGCGCTGCTCCCCGAGCTCGGTGAGAAGCTCGCGCTGCCCGTGCCCGAGATCGCCGCCCTCCTCCACTTCGTCCGCACGACGCGCCCGAACCTCAAACGCCTCGACACCATCGAGGCGCTCGCGCACGTGCAGGCGTTCACCAGCGAGCACCCTGCGCCACATCGACCGACGTTCGAGCTCGAGTCGACGGCGTTCTTTCGCGAGCTGGCATTCTCGATGCGCGCCGTGCCGGTGAGCGGCGACACGAACGTCGGTATCGACGCGCTCCACGATCACGTCGCCGTGGTCGAGGCCGATCCTTCGGCGATCCTGGAGGGCGCGCTGCTCCTCCATCTCGTCGTCGCCGAGGCGCATCGTCTCGAGCTCGCGCCGGATGCTGCCGCGGTCGCCGCCACCGCCGAGCGCTTTCGACGGCGTCATGCGCTCGTCTCCGCCGCCGCGACGCACGCGTGGCTGCTGGAGAATCACCTGGACGCGGCTGGCTTCTCCCGCCTCATGGAGCTGCTCGCCACGCTCGAGGCGACGCTCGAGCACCACCGGAGCAAGGTCTCCGCGTTCCTGCCCGCCGAGCTGCTCCGCCGTGGTCGGCTCGGATCGGCCGCGCGTGCGGTCGTGCAAAAGGCCAACGCGCTCGCGTCGCTGGGCCTCCACTTCCCCTCGCCCGAGGACGTGGGGACGACGATGCCAGACGTGCTGAGCTGGTACGAAAAGACGTTCCGCCAGCTCGAGGCGCCCCTCGCCCATCACTGTCGGGGCCGCGGCGTATCCGATCCGGCGCGCTTCCTGAGGGAGGTCCTGGCCGAGTACGTGGCACGCAAGGCCGCTCCGCAGGCGGAGGTCGCCGATGCTTGATGCACTCCGCCTCGACGTTTTGGACTTCAGCTGGGTCACGCGCCAGCGCTCGCCGGTGCAGTCGCTGAAGGAGACGCTCGCCATCTCGCGTCGCGCGGAGAGCCTCGGCTACCACCGCGTGTGGGTCGGCGAGCACCACATCCAGAGCAACGCCTGCGGGAGCCCGCAGGTGCTCGCCGCGATCCTGGCGAGCACCACGAAGCAGATCCGCATCGGGATCGGCGCGCTCCTGCTCCAGTACTACAGCCCGCTGAAGGTGGCCGAGGACTTCCGGCTCCTCGAGACGATCTTCGGTCGTATCGATCTCGGCCTCGGACGCGGCCGCGCCGACAACGACGCCTCGCATCGCGCGCTCCTCGACGGGCGCGCCGGCGAGGAGCCGGGGATGTTCGGCGAGGAGCAGTACTCGGCGAAGCTCGACGACCTGCTCGGCTTCCTGCACGGCGCGTTGCCCGAGGGCCATGCCCACGCTGCGGCGGACGTGATCCCGATGCTCGACGTGGCGCCCGAGGTGTGGATCTGCGGCTCCGAGACCGCGGCGGCGCAGGCGGCGCGGCGCGGCGCTCACTTCTGCTGCACGCTCTTCCACGGCCGTGAGCCCGGCCCGTCCGCTATGCGCCGCTATCGCGCGGAGTTCCGTGCATCGCGAAGCCTCGACGCGCCGCACGGCGCGATCGCGGTCTGCGGGGTGTGCGCCGACACCGAGGCCGAGGCCCAGGAGATGCAGGAGCTCTTTCCGCATCGCCGTCACTACGTGCCGAACGTGATCGGTACGCCCGAGCAGTGCGCGGATCGGCTCGCTGAGCTCCGCGCGATGTACGGCGTGGACGAGATCTTCTTCCTGGACCTCGCGCCCGATCTCGCGCGGCGCACGCGCTCGCTCGAGCTGCTCGCGCAGGTCTGCCGCCTCACCCCGAGGACCTGACCATCATGGATTCGATGAAGCGAGAGGTCGCGGACATGCTGTCGCCGCGCTTCGGCGAGCAGGTGGTCGCTGCCTATCGGGGGGGGCGGCTTCTCCACGCGACGGGGCCGGGCACGCGCACGCTGTTCGTTGCGCTCACGAGCGTGATGATCGTCGCGCTGGCGCTGCTGACGCTCGGCCGCGTCGAGATGGTGGCGATGGCGTGGGGGTGCACGAGCCCGGCCGGCGGGCCGACCGAGGTGGTCGCCTTCGTGTCCGAGAGCGATCGGCTCGCGCTCACAGCGGGCCTCGCCGCGCACGTCACGATCGATCGCTTCGACCTGAGCGCGCACGTCACCCGCGTGGCGATCGCGCGGGCGCGCGCCACCGAGCTCACCGTGCTGCTCGGCGACGATCACGTCGCGAAGGGCTCGGTCTACCGGATCGATCTCGTGCTCGACGACGCGCCAGAGCTGGAGCGCGCCCGTCCGCTCCTTCGCCCGGGAATGCTCGTGGAGGTGCGCGTCACGCTG
>JAYTHX010000010.1:0-7363 GCA_043732195.1 Polyangiaceae bacterium | reverse complement strand
CGGACTGGCGCGCGGCCACGCTCGTCGATTGGTCGTCGATCGATCGCACCATCGGCGACGCCACGGGCTTCGGCCGCTTCGGCAGCTTCCAGATGCCGAACTACGGCGAGCTGGTGCACGAGATCACGTGTGCGTCGGCGGTCGACGGCGTGTGGACCGGCGAGCAGCCGCTCACCGCGAACGCGAAGTCACGCCTGATGCCGTCGAACGGCCGCGTTGCGTACGAGGGCTCGGTCACGGTCCCCAGCGACGGCAAGAAGCTCGAGATCTACTTCCACGTGCGCACGTTCCTGGTGGTCGACTACGCCAAGTGGTCCACCGTCGGCTGGAGGAAGTACCAGCAGGGCGAGCGCATCCTCGTCCGCGAGAAGTGGGACAACGAGAACGGCGCGTCGGGCGACAACTACGATTTCGCCATTGGCAAGCAGTAGCCGCTCAGACGATCTGCTTCGCGATCGCCTTCGCTTCCTCGCGCTCCTTGAGCGACTCGAGGATGATGACGGCGGTCTCTTCGATGGCGCGGCCCGTGACGTCGATCACGGGCCAACCCGGGTGCGCCTGGAAGATGTTCTGCGCGTACTCGAGCTCGGCCTTCACCTGATCCTTCAGGCCGTAGTTCGCATCGACGCTCATGCCGAGCTGCTTGAGGCGCGCCTTGCGGATCTCGACGAGCGGCTCGAGGCCGATGGTGAGCCCGACGATGCGCTCCTGGTTCGCCTCTTCGAGCTCGGGCGGCGTCGTCACGCCGAGCACGATCGGGTAGTTCGCGACCTTCAGCCCGCGCTGCGCGAGCAGCGTGGAGAGCGGCGTCTTCGAGGTGCGGCTCACGCCGACGAGCACCAGGTCCGCCTTCTTGAAGTTGCGCGGCTCCTTGCCGTCGTCGCTCTTCACCGTGAACTCCACGGCCTCGATGCGCCGGAAGTACTCGTCGCTCAGGGGGAGCATCCCGCTCGGCGTGTTGATCGGCTGGCGATCGAGATAGACGGTCAGCTTGCCGATGAGCGAGCCGATGAGATCGAGCGCCTCGACCTGGAGCTCGTAGCTCGCCGCATGGATGTACTCGCGGAGCTCGGGGCTCACGACGGTGAAGACGACGAGCGCGCCTTCTCGCGCTGCGCGCTCGAGGATCGGCCGGGCGGCGTCCTTGGTGCGGACGCGCGTATGCAGCCGCAGCTGGGCCCCTGAGTGGGGAAACTGCAACATCGCCGCGCGAACGACCTTCTCCGCGGTCTCTCCCGTGGAATCCGAGAGAACGTCGATGCGTTTCGCGTCGAGGGGCACGCCGATTTACTATCACGCTCTCGCGGACGAGAGGTAGCGCGCAGGTGGTCGGCAGTGTGACCGGTAGCACCACCTCGGGAGGTCAGCATGGACCCATGGGTGGATCCGACTCGATCCCGGTGGTTCGTGGCTCCGCTGCCAGCTAGGCTCGTGGAGGCCTCGATCCAGGGTCAAATTTTCCAGCGCTCTCTCCCGAGCCGAGCACGGAACCTGCAATGCCCAGCCAGCCCCCGCCTCCTCTCTGGAAGACCGGGGTCGAGCCGCGCGACGACGACATGGCCAACCGAGGAATGCTCCCGAAGTTTCGACCGGCCACGCTGGGGCTCACCGCCTCGGTCCGCCCGTTGATCCGTCCGGTGAAGGCCTCGCCGGCGCCGCCCGTCCCTTCGCCGCCGCGCCGCAGCGAAGCGGTCGTCGAGAGCCAGGCGGCGATCGAGACCGAGCGGCTGCTCGGGGACGACGAGCTCGACATGGCGACCGCGAACGGCATCGGCGAGTCGTCGACGCTGAACCGCGGCCCCGTCACGGTGCCCCGCGAGATGGTGCAGGCAACGCCGCGCGGTGGACGCGGCAACGTCATGCACCTCCAGCTCGACGACGAGACGCAGGCGCGCCCGATCGACGCGTACGTGCCTCTGCATGCGCCGCCCCTCGTCGAGAAGCTCCGCTACGACGCCGTCGTCACGCCCTTGCGTCCCGTGCAGGCCGACCTTGCCGTCGACTACGACGCGCTGCCCTCGCTCGAGGTCCGCGCCGTCTACGAGTTGCAGGACGAGATCGCGGAGCGCGATCCCGAGCCCATCACGCAGGCCGCCATCCGCGAGTCGGCCCACGTGCGCCGCGTCGATGCGCGCGAGCGCGAGGACGCTTCGTACCGCGAGCCCGATCCGTCGTATGGCGCGCACGCAGAGGTGCGGCAGGACGAGGAAGAGCTCTGGGGTCGTCGCGAGGGGTCGGGTCCGCGCTCGCGCCCGGTGCTGCCCGACCCGCCGCGCTCCTATGCGGCGCCCGTTCCCGCGTACGACGACGATTCGCATTCGCAGCCGTGGGGTGACCCGCCGCCTCCGCTCGGTGGGCCGTCGCCCGTGACCCTCGGCTACCCCGGTCACCCGCCGCAGGGCCACTACGCGAGCTACGAGCCGGAGCAGCAGGTGGCGGTCGCGCCGCGTCTCCCCGAGGAGATGCGCGGCGTGCCCGCGTTCGTCGTCGGCGTGCAGCCGATCCGCACCGCGACGCCCGACGCGTGGGGGACGCCGCAGGCGCAGGGCCAACCGTATCCGCAGGGCTGTCATCCGCAAGGCTACGTCCCGTCGCCCATGCAGGCGATGCAGCAGGCGATGCCCGCGGGCTACGGCGTCGCAGCGAACCAGGTTCATCCGTACGTCATGCAGGGGCGCGTCGCGCAGCCCACGCCGTGGCCGTCGCAGCCGCAGGGGCCGCCGTGGCCGTCGCAGCCGCAGGGGCCGCCGTGGCCGTCGCCCCCGCAGGGGCCGCCGTGGCCGCAGGACCCGCAGGCCTACTACCCGTCGCAGCATCCGTCGCAGCATCCGCCGCAGCATCCGTCGCAGCATCCGTCGTCGCAGCTGCAGGCTTACCCGCAGCCGCAGCGCAACGCGACGCCGATGCCGATGCCGTCGAGCCGTCCGCTCACGTCGGTCGCGCGGCCGGTGGGCGCCCAGCTCGCGCCGGTCTCGACGAGCGCGAATGTCGGTCACTTCGCGTGGTTCGTTGCGGGCGCGGCGTTCGGCGTCACGTTCGCGTTCTTCGCGACGGGTTTCTTCAGCGGCTCCGCGAAGTCCACGAAGGACGAGCCCGGCGCGCCCGTCCCGACGATGACGCAGGCCGCGCAGGCTTCGCAAGCCGCGCAGGCTTCGCAGGCCGCGCAGGCTTCGCAGGCCCCGCAAGCGCAGGCCCCGCAGCAGCAGCCGGTGTTCGCGCAGCCTCCCGTCGCGAACGCCGCGTTTGCGCAGCCGCCGGTCGTGGGCCTTCCGCAGCCGCCGGTCGCGACGAGCCCCGCAAACCTCCCGAACGCGCAACGTCCGCAGCCCGTCGCGCAGCGCCCCGCGCCGCCTCCGCGTGCCCCGCGCCCTGCGCCCCCGCCGCGCCGCGCCACGCGCTCCGCCGACGACGGCCCGGCCGCGCCGGCCCCGGCCGCCGCGCCCGCAGGCGGCGGCGATCTGAACGACCTCCTCGGCGCGGGCCTCAAGCCGTAACCCACGCAGCGCGAGACGAGAGCGAGAGCACCGGAGCCCCGGAGCCCCGGAGCCCCGGAGAGAGTGTCACGCAGGTCGTTCGCCACCGCGCAGGTCATCCAGACCTGGCCGGTCACACCGTTCGAAATCGCTCCGAGGCTTCAGTGATCTCGCTCTCGGCGCGAGGAGCGAGGGGCGAGCGCTCTCGGCGCGAGGAGCGAGGAGCGAGGAGCGCTCAGTCCATGAAGTCGCGGCGCGTGTAGAGTGCAACGAACGGTAGGCCCGCGGCCTCGATGGCCTCGCGGCCGCCTTCGAGGCGATCGACCAGCGCCACCACGCCCGCCACCACGTAGCCCGCGGCGCGGAGCTTCTCGACCGCCTTGAGCGTCGAGCCGCCCGTCGTCGTCACGTCCTCCAGGATCACCAGCGAGGCGCCCGGCGCGAGGCGCGTGTCACCTTCGAGCACGCGCTTGCTGCCGTGGTCCTTGGCGTCCTTGCGGACGTAGACCGCGTCCTTTGCGCCCGCGGGATCGCGCAGGTGGCTCGTCAGCGAGACCGCGCTCGCGAGCGGACAGCCGCCGAGCTCCACGCCCGCGATGGCGTCGCACGCGGGCAGCTGCGCGAGCGCATCGAGCATGAGCTCGCCTACCAGCACGTGACCTTCGGCGGTCAGGACCGTCTGCTTGCAGTCGATGAAGAAGTCGCTCTCCTTGCCCGAGGCGAGGACCACGCGCTTCTTCGCGAACGAGCGCTCCCGCAGGAGCGCGCAGAGCCGCTCCGCCTTCGCGCTCATCGCTTCTTGTGGTGTGCGACGGCCTTGGTGCCCTTCTTGAGGGCAGGGACGACCGGCGGCGGCGGACCCACGCGCGCGGCGGCGCGGGGCGCGGGGCGACCGTTGGCGACGGCGACGGCGGCGGTGGCGGCGGCGGTCGTGGTGGTGGCGGCGGCGGCGGGCTTCCTCGGCTCGACGCGCTCGACGCGCGCGGGCGGCGGCGCGGGCGCGGGCGGCGCGGCCTTCGCGGCCGGCTTTGCCGCGCTGCTCGACGATACGCGATTCACGCTGGCACCAGCAGAGGCGGCGGCCGAGCGCGGACGTGCCGCACCGGCGCCGCCCGTCTGCACGTGGCCACGGACCAGGCCGCCCGGCGCGATGGCGATCCGCGGCGCGCGCAGATCGCCGACGACACGCGCTCCGGCCTCGAGGATGACCGCTTCTTCCGCGGTGAGGTCGCCCTTCACGGCGCCGCGCACCACGATGCGATGCGCCGAGATGCTGGCGCCGACGAGCCCGCTGGACTCGACGGTCACGTCACCGGTGCACGTGACCTCGCCCTCGATGCGACCGGCGATCTCGAGATCGCCGGTGCCCGTGACGCGGCCGCGGACGAAGGTGCCGCTGCCAATGAGCGTGGTTTGCGTTGAGCTGTTCGCCATCTCAGACGTCCATGTCGACGTTGCCCTTGAACTGGGCGCCGTCGGCGATCGTGATGCGCGTGGCCTTCACGTTGCCCACGACCTTCGCGCCGTTCTGGAGATCGACGCGGTCGCTGGAGTTGATGTTGCCGGTGACGGCGCCCGCGATGGCCACCGGGCCGCTCGTGATGTCGGCCTCGACGGTGCCGCCGTGCTCGACCGTGACCGCGTCCTTGGCGACGAGCTTCCCGCGGAGCGTCCCTTGCACGACGACGTCCTCGTCGCTCGTGACCTCGCCCTCGATCGTGATGCCTGCGCCGATGACCGTGCTCGCCATGTCGTCCTCCGATGCCTTAGCGGCGGCGTCCGCCGGTCGTGCCGCCCAATTCTGCCGGTAGCTCGAACGCCGCGTCGAGGCGGCCGACGAACTCGGCGCCTTCCTCGAGCGCCACCGATTCGCCCGTGATGTCGCCGCGCACCCGGGCGCCGGCCTCGATGCGGACGAGCCCGCGGGCCCGCACGTCGCCGTCGAGCTCGCCGCGCAGCGTGACCGCGTCCGCCTCGATGCTCGACGTGGCGCGGCCTCCCTCGGCGATCGTCAGATCGCCGCGGACCGCGATGTCGCCCTCGACGTTGCCTTCGATGAGGATGCTGCCGTCGCCCGACACGCGACCGCGCACGCGCGTCGTCCGGCCGATCACTGCCTGTGCATGCTCACTCGGGTCGCCGCCAGAACGTGCCGTCCTCACCATCGAAGCGGGTCTAGTACAGGCTCACCTTGATGTCACCACTCGACCGCCACAGGCCGGATCTGCGGTAAGCTCTGCGCGCCTTGAAGAAGGACGTTCTCGCATGGGCGCCATTCGCGCTGGCTGCCGTGCCGCTGGTCGGCATCGTCGAGCTCGTCCTCCATGTGAAGCAGACCACGTGCGACGTCGTGCCCGCCTCCGACTGGACGGCGGCGCGTGATGCGCTGACGACCGAGGCCCGCCCCGACGACCTCGTGATCTTCGCGCCGTTCTGGGTCGACCCCATCGGCCGCGAGCAGCTCGGTGACGAGCTCGCCGGCCTGCGCCGCGAGGCCCGCCCCGACGAGAGCCGCTTTGCGCGCGCGTTCGAGGTCGGTATCCGCGGCGCGCATCGCGAGGAGCTCGCGGGTTGGAAGAAGACGGCGGAGCGGCAGATCGGCAAGATCACGATCGGGACGTACGAGAACCCGGCGCCCGTGAAGCTCCGTACGGATCTGCTCGAGCTGGTCGGCACCGATCGCGTCACCGTCTCGCGCGTCGACGGCGCGAGCGAGACGGCGTGCCCGTTCCAGCACGGCATCGGCCAGCCCGGCGGCCTGGGCGTCCCGCAGGGGCCCGCGGTCCCGGGCGATCGCTACGTGTGCAGCAGCGGCGCCTACGTCGGCGCGGCGGTGCTCCATGCCCTGGATCACCATCCGCACCTTTGCCTCTTCGTCTCTCCGTCGGGCGCGGGCACGCTGCGGATCCGCTTCGCGAAGATCGTGTTCGGCAGCGCGCTCCACGGTCACTCCGGCGTGCAGTGGGTGAACGAGCGCACGCCCTCCGCGGAGCGCATCACGGTGGCGTTCTCGGCCTTCGACCGCCCGATCGGCCAGAACGTGCACCGCGTCGGCGCCGGGTGGACCGGCTTCGAGTTCCCGACCCCCGAGCTCGCGGGCCAGAAGGGCGACCTCGTCGCCGAGGTCGGCGCCGCGACGCCGCGCTCCTACTGCTTCGAAGCCGACACGAGGGACGTCCCATGAGCGAGCGCCCCAACGACGAGGACGACGAGCGCGAACGCATCACCGAGCCGCCGGCGGCGCCGCGCGAGGACGACGCGCAGAAGCTCGATCAGCCGGAGCGCGAGCGCAACACCGACCCGCCGAGCGTGCCCCGCGACGACGACGCGCAGAAGCAGGACCAGGCCGCCTCGCAGAACACCCGCAAGACCAAGAAGAAGGCCGCGGCTGCCGAGCCGCCCCCGAAGGAGGCCGAGCCGCCGGCGAAGGAGCCCGACCTCGGGACCCGCGCCCGCGCGTGGGCCACGAGCAACACCGATCCGCTCATCGGCGGCGGGATCGCGGCGGTCTACGTCGCGTGGCTGCTCGCCACCGCGCGTAGCCTCGGCTTCTCGCGCGACGAGGGCTTCTATTTCACGGCCGCGTACGACTACAAGCGCTGGTTCGCGCTCCTCGCCGACGCGCCGCTCAAGGCTCTCGAGCGCACCTCGATCGATCCGATCTGGCAGAACAATCACGAGCACCCCGCGCTCATGAAGAGCCTGTTCGCGCTCTCGCACACGCTCCTGCACGATCGCTTCAAGGTCTTCGAGGACGACAGCACGGCGTTCCGCTTCCCCGGCATGCTGATGATGGGGCTCGCGCTCTTCGTCACCTACCTGTTTGCGGCCCGCGCGTTCTCCCGGCGCGCGGGCGTCATCGCGGCGATCACGCTCGGCCTGATGCCGAA
>JAYTHX010000009.1:0-7381 GCA_043732195.1 Polyangiaceae bacterium | reverse complement strand
CGTCGGCAACAGGCACACCGATGCGCATCGACGGGCAGTTTGGTGCGGAAAATGAATGATTCATGGCGTGCTGGTTCCTCGGGCGGTGCCGCCTCCGTGATGGAGGCCGGCAGCACCGAGGTCGTCGACGAGCCCGATGCTTCCGTCGAGATCGCATCCGTTACATTCGCCTTCCGGCGCGCACGAAGCGTCGGCGCCCGGAGGCGCGCCCGAGCGGAGAGCGCCCGTACGCGCGGTTGGCCTCGCGGTGTTTCGCGCGCCTCCGTGACCCCGCGCAAGGAGCACACTTCGCCGCCAGCGAGGCGCAGCTCGCGCAGAAGACCTTGATCAGCCCACAGCCCGTGCAGCGCCCGAATCGCCCGTCCACCTGCCAGCCGCCCTCTCAGGGAGGGCTGGACGCTGCGGGCGTTCGACGGCACCGTGCTCCACGGCGGGCGCGTTCTCAGACGTGCCTGCCACGAAGGCTCGGGTGTTCAGACCCGAGCCTTCACCTACTCCAACGCGCGCACCCTACGTCGTCACCGCCTTCGAGGGCGACGACGATGCCGAAGGATCAAGTTCCAGGGAGTTCGTCAAAATCCCGCGGAACGAAGCGCGCGCCGACACGAGCCAGTCTTCGGTCAGATCAAGGGCGCGATGGGGTTCCACCGCTTCCAACTGCGTGGACTGCAGAAGGTGGGCAGCGAGTGGGGCATCGTCTGCACGTGCCACAATCTCCTGAAAGTCTTCCGAGCCCACCGACGATTGGCTGCCCAGACGTAGCGCGGAGGCGCTGCGGAGGCGCTGCGGAGGCGCCGCGGAGGCGCCGGCGCCTCCGATCCGCGCGCACAGCCGGCCGTGGAGCGTCACACCGCACGACGCGCTCGGCGCGAGCGACGCGCGCCACCGCGCCCGGGGGTCTGTCGGAGCGGACGATGCTTCATCCGCTGAAGCAGGCATTCGCTCGCGCCACCGACCCGCCGTCATCGTGCAGGAGAGCAGGAGATGCTCGCCGGCTCGAACGGGCAAGGGGAACACGTAACGCCCCTTCATGCGAAATTCGTCGAGGAACCTTCCATCATCGACGGAAACGCCGACCTATGTGGTCTCGGTGCGGCTGTCGTCGGATCGACGCTCGGTGTGAGCCGCAAGCAGAGGCTTGCGGCGACGACGCCGCCCGAGGCGGATGTCACGCATCACCCCGCGCACTCGACGTGATGACGGAGCGCGAGCTGCTCCGCGGGTCCGTCGTTCAGCGCACGACGCAGGCGGACTCGCGGCCCTGCGCGTTCTTGACGTCCGGAGAGACACAGCGCTCCTTGGGCCCGCACGCCTTTTCGAGCACGTAGGTCGAGCCGTCGCAGCGGAGCACGGAGCTGACGTCTGGCGTGCAGGAGCGAAAGGATCGGTCGTTCGCACCACAGGCGGCACCGAGTGTTGCGACGCTGCGATCGCACACCGGAATCGGGATACTGAGGTCGCCACCGAGGCCGCCCACGGTGCAGCCGGTCGGGCCCGTGCAGGTGCTCGCGACCTCGAAGACGCCCTTGTCGCTCGCGCTGCACGCGAGCACGAGCTTGCCGTCCACGCTGCACGCGCGGCGGTCGTCTGCATCGTGCTCGTGCATGTTGCACGGATCGCCGACCTGCGCGATCGCCCGGTCGCACGACGTGAACACGTTGGTGTTCGCGCGGTCGCACCCCTTCGGCCCGCGACAGAGGCTGTGGACGACGAACCTCCCGGCCCGACACTCGAGCCTCTTCTTTTTGTCCTCGGAGCAGAGGATCGAGCTCTCGTACTGGCCGCGCCCCGCGCACGGCTCGCCTTCGCGCCCGACCGTGGCGTCGCAGACGATCGCATTCTTCTCCGAGCAGCCGCCAGGGCCGAGGCACGCGATCGGCACGAGCCTGCTCGCATCGCAGACGAGCGCCTTCGTCGCGTCAGCGCAGATGGTCTTGCCCTCGTCCTCGATCTTGCAGCGCTGGCCGACTGCCGGCGGCTTCTTCTTTTCGCAGCCGACGGTGCAGAACAACGCGGCGCACGCGAGAAGGGCACAGGAGCGGACGACCAGAGCGCGCATCGCATCACGTTACACGATGCGCGGGACGCCGGCGGCGCATGGGCAAAGCGCCCGGTGACGGCGAGCTCGTGACCGCGAGCAGACACAGCCATGTTCCTGGAGCGTCGCGAGATGCTCGTCACCGGCGCGCCCCGCGTGGCGACGCGCGCCATCGACAAGCAGGCGCTGGCAGTGCTCGACCGGCTCGGATTCGACGACGCGGAGATCATGCGCCTCCACGCTCTCGTGCGCGAGGGCCGAGCCACGATCACCTTTTCGGGCAAGACGACCGCCGCCGCCGACTACCTCGTTGCCGTCCGCAAGATGTACGCGTGGGTAACGGCGTGGAGCGAGGTTGCCCGCACCGTCGTCACCCGCCGCGATCACCTCATCCGGCTGGGCCTCGCGAAGCGCCGCCTCAAAGCCGCTGTGTGAGGCAGTCCTCGTTCACGCCCCCCCCGAGAGCGCTCTACTCCTCGCCGTTCTGGTCCTCTTGGGAGATCACGGCGCTCTTGGAGTCGGTCACCGTGACGTGGAGGATAGATGGTTCGGTCAGGGCGGCCGCGGGCGCAGCTCCGCCGATGCGCGACGGTGTCGCGCCAGCTCCTGGGGGGTCAGGCTGCGGTCGGTGGTGCGCGAGGACTGCGGAGGGCGCCGAGGAGCTTGGCGACGGAGGCCGGGTCGGTGAAGACCGCACGGACGGTGAGCTTGCCGCCGCATCGAACGCAGACGCGAAGGTCAACGTCGAACGTTCGCTTCAACAAGGTGCGCCAGTCAATCCGCGAGGTCGTCGCGTAAAGCTCGCCTTGGAGGATTCGGTCCCAGTGGCTGACCGACAGCACGTTCGGGGCGACCTGCTCGGCGGCCCCCGTCGTCCTCAGCGTAGCGCTCGCGACACCCGGGACGACGTCGAGGACGAAGGCCGCGCGGCCGTCGCCCGCGTCATGTATCTGCGGGTGTACGATCGCCGAATGCGCCGGACCCTCGCAACGCTCGTTCCCGTCGTCCTCGCGGCGGGCTCGCTCCTCGTCGTCGCGTGCTCGAGCGACGACCCCGCGGGCACCAGCAGCGCGTCGTCGAGCAGCGGCGGCGACAACGACGGTGGGAGCTCCGGAACGAGCGGCGCATCCGGAACGAGCGGAAGCAGCGGCAGCTCGGGCACCAGCGGCACGTCCGGGACCAGCGGAAGCAGCGGCGGATCCGGCACCCTCGTGCCGGGCAAGACCACGCGCACCATCATGGCCGCGGGCAAGAGCCGCTCGGTCATCGTGGTCGTCCCCACCACCATCGCCACGTCGAAGCTGCCGCTCGTCATCGCCCTCCACGGCAACGGCGATACGAACAGCGGCTTCATCACGATGACCACGACGCTCGAGGCGCTCGCCGAGTCGAAGGGCTTCGTGCTCGCGGCCCCGCAGGGCATCACGCAGAACGTGACCGTGGGCTCGCAGACGGTCCCGAACGTCGACTGGGATGCGTATCGCTCCGCGGCCGACGGCAACATCGATCTCCCGCTGCTCGACGCCATCCGCACCGACATCGTCGGCAGCGGCTCGGTCGATACGAAGAAGCTGATCGTCTTCGGCTACTCGCAGGGCGGGTACCTGTCCTTCCGCTACGGCATGGACACGTCGGCCACGCTCGCCTGCGCCGGCCTCATCGGCGCCGCCAACCCGCTCGGCCCGCAGCTCACCGCCGCCGCCACGCCGAAGATCCCGGTCGCCCTACAGATCGGCACCGCCGACGGCGCGATCGGCCAGGCGCGCAGCACGAAGGCGGACCTCGAGGCGAAGGCCTTCCCGCTCGACTACCACGAGATCGCTGGAGCCGGTCACGTGCCGGTGGCGGGCGGCGTGACCGTCCCGCTGACGTACTGCCTCGGCCAGACGCTGCCGTGACGCCGTCGAAGGCCGGGAGCGCTCCCGGCCTCCGACGGGTGATTCAGGTGCACACCTCGATGGTGGTCCATTTCCCGTCGGTGCTGCGGTACGGCACGGTCCTGCAGTCGGGCGCGTCGTACGGACCCATGCCGGGGTTGTCTCCGGCTCGTACGTTCGTGCGGAGTCGTCCGCCGCGAGGCTTCTCGTCGGGTACGGGCGGGGGCGAAACGGTCATGGTCACGGTCTTCATGCGATCTTGGTTCCTCTCACGGATGATTTCTTCTGACGGATGCCCCGCGCGAGCATCAATCGTAGTGGCAGGCCATGATGGTCTTCCCGTCTTGCCGCGTGATGCAGACGAGGTCGCCGTTGTAGGGGCCCATGCCGGGATTGTCGCCAGCGCGCACGTTCGTGCGGAGCCCCTTGGCCTTCGTCAGCAGAAAAGAACGCACGAAGCCGCTCCAGATCGTCGACGTCGCTCGTGTAGACGACGGCGTCGCCGCGCTGTGTTGATCAGGCCGCCGGTATCGAGGGTGACCGTGCTCACGCCAGAGCCTGTTTTCGTTGCCTCTTCGACTTCGCCGGCTTGTAGGCAAGCCCGAGAAGCTCAGTTAAGTACGGGACGGGGAAGGACGTAACGAAGTACACTGAGCGTTCTCCGTTCTGAACATGCGACAGTTCTTCCGGCTCTGCTTACTTTCCGTCGCCCTCGTGACGGGCTGCCACCACCGCGAGACGAATCGATCGACGCCCGCGCGCAGCAGCGTTGGCGACACTGCTTCCGCCACCTCGCAGCGCGACGCGTCTCCCGGCCAATCCGATGCGGTGCCGCGACCCGCGATGACGGAGGCCGGCGATGCTGGAGCCGCGCACGCGCCCGCCTTCACGCGGGCGCAAGGCCCGTACTCCGATTTGGGTGCTTTTTGCACCGAATATCAGGCGAGGAAGTCACCGAGAAACGAAGCGACGAAGAAGAGGGACGGGTATTGCCGACCCGGCACGAAGGTCCCCGGAAACTACCCACGACGCATCCGAGCGGCCTCACTGATCGACACGCAGGAAGGCTCGGGAGGGATGTTGGGTCTGGGTAGCACGGGCGTCGCCTTCGACACCAACGAGGGGACCTGGGTAGCGCCCGCGTCGCTCGTGATGGGTGAGGCGATCAAGAGTAAGGGGAGGTTCGTGCACACCGAGGTGACATCGACCACGGACGCGGTTCTGTTTCGCGTGCTCGTCTCGGACCTCGCGGAGACCAGCGACGGCTATGACGGCTACCCGCCGCCGATGAAATACGTGGCCCGAGAGACGGCATCGGTTTGTACGATCCCCGCGTCCGGCGCCCCGGCGTGCAGCACCATCCTCCTGACGGGGCGTGGCGCGACGCTCGAGGGGGCACCCATCAAAGTCGCGCATGCATGGCGGTATCGGCTCTCGACCAGGCTCGAACCGGGACGGCTGGTCATCGCGGCCGAAACTGGAGCCCCCTGGGACACGGACACGTCACAGGAGGCTTCGATCGACGGCCTCCTCCTCGCGCCGGGCATATTTCCGATTCGTTGACGGGCGAGGCCGAGCGCGTCCGTGCGCCCTGTCCGCGGACGGTCGCGTGTGCACGGCGGGCGGTCGAATGAAGCCTCGGTTCCGATCGTTGAGAGCGTCATGCTCACCGCGCCGCCTGCAGGCCCGTACCGTACCGCCGCCAACGTGTCTCCCGACGCCCAGGCATGGGACCCCGACCCCACGCGCCGTCAGCGGCGATTTGGGGTTGGGCTGGCGCTGACGTCTCTCACGCTGCTCGTCAGCCTCGCTCCACTCGTGGGGATCTTCTTTGTCGTCGGACCTGCGTGGGCAGCGGTGATCTGGCTTGCCGCTGCCTTCGTGCAGGTCTTGCTCGGTCTGACCTCGACGCATCTCCTCTTCGCGGCGCGCCAGGGCGACCGCACTCGTGCGCAAGGGCTTTGCCTATGGCTTGGATGCGCCGCGCTCGTGATTGCCGTCCTCGGTGTCGTCGCGACGGCCACCGGAGTGCTTGCTGAAGCGTTCATTTCCTCGATCCACTGGTGCGGCGTTTGCGGAACCTGACGGAGCGAGAAAGCCGAGCATCTCGCGACCCGCGACGGTGATCGCCTTGCCGTCCTTGGTGCGGAAGGTGACGCCGCGCTCATCGATCGAGTCGATCGAGACGGTCGATGGTTGGATATGCCGACGCGGTGGGTGTATCGGCCAAGATACGAGAGAGTAGGCGGTCGTAGACCAAGTGCGGGCGGGCGAGCGGGCGCGTGGGACGGGCGGAACTGCAAGGAAGGCGGAAACAGGCGGCCTGGTGGGGATAGCGATTCTTCGCGGGTTTAATTGCGCAAGGCGAACGGTCGCAGCGGGGATCGAGAGGTTGGGCGGTCTCGGGTCGGCGGAAGTTCGGCGGGATCGCAAGCAGGTCTCGATCAGGCATCCCCTGAACGGCACGCGGCCGGTGAGGAGCTCGAAGAGAATGACCCCGAGCGACCAGATGTCGGTCCGGCCGTCGACGTCGCGCGCGCTCCGGATCTGCTCGCGGTGGTCTTCGTCAGCGAGTGGCTATCGGAATCGGGCGTCGTTCACTTCGAGATCCCGAAGTCGAGCACCTTCACGAGCGGCGAGCCGTCGAGACGGTGCGAGAGGAACAGGTTTTTCGGCTTGAGCGCGCGAGGAGCCCTTCGAAGTCGTCGCCGTCGAGGAGATCCATCACGATGTAGGGCTCGCCGGTCGGCAGCCGCCCGATGTCGAGGACCTCGGCGATGTGCTTGCTCTTGCGCTGCACGGCGGCACGCGCCTCGCGCTCCAAGCGCTCGACCGCGCGGGGCATCGACAGCGCCGCCGGGAGCATCATCTTCAGCGCGACCAGCTTGCCGAGATTGATGATCTGCGCCGCAACGACGAACCCCATGCCGCCCGTGCCGAGCACGCGTATCACCAGCGGCGCGCGGGGGCAGCCGCGAAAGGTGTGGACGACGCGCGGTGCACCGCCGCGCGTCGTCGCCTAGTTCATGCGGAAGCGTCCGGTCTTCGACGGGATCGTGGCGCCGCTCACGCTCGGCAGCGTGTATGCGTTGCCTTGGCCAACGACGTGCGCGTGCAGGGACCCCGAGGCCGCGCCGTCGACATCGGCAAAGGCCGAAAGAAGAGTCACGACCCACGCATAGGGGCCGTTACCCGACGAGCTGGCGCTCTGGAGGACGAAGGCATATCCAGTGCCGTTGCTCGAGCCGTAGTAGGGCGCGCTGGGCGCGCTGGCAGCCGCATACGTGCTGGCCGTGGCGGAAGCGTATCCCCACGAAAGGCTCGGTCCTTCGGTCCTGAGCGCGTACCAGGTGTTGCCCCCCAAAACATCGAGCGCCAGGCCCGCGAGCGACCCGTGGAACAAGGTGCGGTAGTCGACCGTCGTCGTCGTACGAATCTCGACGGTGGGGTCGCGTCTCGAGAGACC
>JAYTHX010000008.1:0-7382 GCA_043732195.1 Polyangiaceae bacterium | reverse complement strand
CGCCATGCGCGACAAGGTCCTCGCCACCACCGACGACAACGTCGAGCTCGACAGCAAGCTCTGGTTCGACACCGAGCAGGCGCGCCTCAAGCTCATCGAGGCCATCGCCTCCGCCGCCACCACCGACCTATCGAACGCCGCGACGCGCAAGGTGCAGTCGGCCCACGCGTCGATCCGGCTCGGCATCGGGCTCTCGAGCGCGGTGCTGATCGTCTCGGTCATCCTCGCGCTCTTCATCCGCCGCGGCATCACGCGCAGCATCACCGCGCTCTCCACGGCCGCCGCGCTCGTCCAGACGACCCAGGATTTCTCGATCCGCGCCGAAAAGCACAGCAACGACGAGCTCGGCATGCTCGCCGATGCCTTCAACGAGATGCTTGCCGGCGTGCAGACCCGCGACGCCGAGCTCGCCCAGCACCGTCACAACCTCGAGATGCTCGTGGGCGCGCGCACCAAGCAGCTCGCCCAGCGCAACGTCGCGATGCGCGTCGTGCTCGATAACGTCGAGCAGGGAATCGCGAGCATCCACGTCGACGGCACCATCCAGCCCGAGCGCTCGGCGAAGTTCGATGCGTTCCTCGGCGCGCCGAGCGAGGCGAAGACCTTCGCCGAGCACCTCGGCGCCGGCGACCCGAACCTCCGCGATCTCCTCGAGCTCGGCTGGGAATCGGTACGCGACGGTATCTTCCCCATCGACATCGCCCTCGATCAGCTGCCGAAGCGCATGATCCGCGACGGGCGGCACTTCACGCTGGGTTTCCAGCCGATCATCGTCGATGACGAGCTGGAAGGCGCGCTGCTCGTCGTCACCGACGTGACCGCCGAGGTCGAGGGACGCCGCGAGGAAGAGAAGCAGCGCGAGCAGTTCGCCGTCTTCCAGCGCGTCGCCCAGGACCGCGAGGGCTTCATCGCCTTCTCGACGGAGATGGACGCCCTGCTCGACCGCCTCGCCTGGGCCACGACCAGCAAGGCGAGCGTGATGGACCTGCTCCACACCATCAAGGGCAACGCCGGACAATGGGGCGTCCACTCGGTCGCCCGCCTCGCTCACGATCTCGAGACCCAGCTGGTCGATGTCGACGAGCTGCCGACCATCGCGCAGCGCGCCGACCTAGTCACGGCGTGGATAACGATGACCGACCGCTTCCGCGGGGTCCTCACCGAGTCGGTGGCGCGCATCGAGCTCTCGCATACCGAGCTCGACTCACTCCTCGCGGACGTCCGCGACGGCGTCCCCCACGCTGACCTCCAGCAGAAGGTTGCCCGCCTCTACGCCGAGCCCGCTGCCGTCCGCTTCCAGCGCATGGAGGACGGTATCCACCGCCTCGCCGCTCGCCTCGGCAAGCCGAAGCCGCGCGTCGTCATCGAGGCCGAGAACGTCCGCATCTCCGCAGCCCGGTTCGGCGGCTTCTGGTCCTCGCTCGTCCACGTCGTCCGCAACATGGTGGACCACGGGCTCGAGACCGCCGAGGTCCGCGCCCATGCAGGCAAGAGCACCGTTGGCCGTATCCTCCTGCGTGCCACCGAGAGCGCCGAGCGCGTCACCATCGAATGCTCCGACGACGGCGCGGGGATCGACTGGGCCGCCGTTGCGGTGAAGGCCTGCGCTGCCGGTCTTCCGTTCGCCACGCCGCAGGACCTCCAGGCCGCGCTGTTCGCCCGCGGGATCAGCACCGCCGAGGCCGTCACCGACATCTCGGGCCGCGGCGTGGGCCTCTCCGCCGTGCTCGACCACTGCCAGCAGCTCGGCGGCACCGTGGCCGTGTCGAGCAATCCCGGCCGGGGCACCCGCTTCGTATTCGCCTTCGCCGCGTCGGCGAAGGCCCAAGAACCGCTACCTCTCCTTCACGCTAGCTGAACCAGAGAAGTCATGAACAACCGAGACATCATCGACACCATCGTGACGAGCTGCGCGAGGGAGCTCTTCGCGCTCCACGACACCGAGCTCACCGCCGCTGAAGAGGTCCACGAGCCTCACGACTACGTCACCGTCATCGGGTTCTACGGCGAGTTCATGCGCGGCGCGCTGGGGCTCGGTATCGATCGCCGCATCGTGACCCGCATGCTCGAGCAGTACGCCGATGCCAACCATTTCCCGGTGGGCGCGGAGGACTTCGTGGGCGAGACCGCAAACCAGCTCGTGGGACGCGTGAAGAACCGGCTCCTCGCCTACGGCGTGGAGTTCGGGATCGCCCTGCCCATGGTGCTGCGCGGCATCGAGGTGCACCTCGCGAAGTCGACCTCCGAGGTGTGGCCGTACCGCTTCTCCTCCACCGAAGGAGCGATAACCGTCTGGTTCGACGCCCGCATCGAGCCCGGCGTGGTGCTGGAGCGCTCCGAGGGGCCGACCGACACCATCGCCTGCGAGGGCGAGGTCACGATGTTCTGAGCGCCGGCCATCCGCCTCCGTGCTCACACTTTCAATTGTTAGGCCGTAAAGGGGTTTCGAGATGATGAAGAAGAAGATTCTGGTCGTGGACGATTCGGCGACGATCCGCCATCAAGTGATGGCCACGCTCAACTCGGCGGGATTCGACGTGGTCGAGGCCGTCGACGGCATCGCTGGCGCCGAGGCCATCGAGCAGAGCGACGACATCGCAGCGGTGATCTGCGATCTCAACATGCCGCGCATGAACGGCATCGACATGGTCATGAGGGTGAAGAGCGCTCCGCGTCACGCAAAGCTCGCGATGATCATGCTCACCACCGAGGGCCAGGGCGCGCTGCTACGCCGCGCGAAGGACGCCGGCGCGGTGGGATGGATCGTGAAGCCTTTCAACCCGGCGCAGCTCGTGGCGGTCGTCAAGCGCGTCGCCGCCTGATCGTCGTCGCGGGAGCGTGATGACGGACAGGCCGAGCCCGCGGCTATCTCGCGCGCTCGGCCTTCTCGCGGAACGTCGCCTTGTTGCGCCGCTCGGCTCGCAGCACGTGGCGCGGCTCGACGCGGACCGTCGCGGCGCCGCACCGCGACTCCTCGGCGCCCGGCGCGAGCGCGAGAGTCCACGCCTCGTCTGGAGCGCTCGGGTCGAGGTCGCCGATGCGGCCCTCCTCGTAGACGCCGAGATGAAACGCGACCGACGTCAGCGTGCGGGTGGTGGTGTTCTTCACCGTGATGCGCAGCGGCTTCTCGCCAGCGCACGGCTCACCGAGCCTGGCGGTGACCTTGATGCCCGCCTGTTCGCCCTCGAGCGCGTCGGCGCGCGCCTTCTCGTGCTCCTTGGACTCGTTCCAGGAACGTGACGCCAGCGCTCCGCCGACGATCAGCACGCCCACCGTGGGCACCGCCCACCGGGGCAACCGCATGGAGGCAGCGTACACGCTCGAAAGTCGTCGTAGGCTGCCAGGATGCGACAGGTGGCTGCGCTCGTGGTTGCGTTCGTGGCGGTCGCGACGCGCGCCGCCGCTGCGCCTCCCGTGCACCTGCACGTTGCCGAGGACAGCACCTGTGAGGGCTCGCGCGGCCTCGGGAGCCGCCTCGCGCGGCGTGGGATCGTGCTCGCCCAGGCCGGAACGGCGGGCGTCGACGTCGACGTGCGCGCTCGTCCTACCGCGAGCGGCGCCGAGGCCGAGCTCGTGCTCCGCAGCAGCGCCGGCACCGCCTCGCGGTCGCTGAGCGCGCCGACCTGCGACGAGGTGCTCGACGCGCTCGTCTTCACGCTCGGGCTCGCGCTGGAGCAGCCGCTCGAGGAGCCACCGCCACCGCCTGCACCGTCGGCGCCTGCACCGTCGGCGCCTGCACCGTTGCCGCCCGCGTCCGCGTCTGCGCCGTCGCGCGGGATCGCGTGGGGTGGCGGGGCCGGCGCGGGGATCTTCGCGGGCGCGTCGCCGTCGGCCGCCGCGGCCATCGTCGTTCACGCCGAGGTCGAGTCGCGCGCGGAGCGCATCTTCGCGCCGTCGGCGGTCCTCGGCGCGACGTTCGTCCTGCCTTCCTCCACTGTCGCCGCCGGTGCCGACGTCGCGTCCGCGCTCCAGATGGGCACGGCCGATGGCTGCCCCGTGCGCTTCGGTGGGAGCCGGCTCGCACTACGGCCGTGCGTCGAGGTCCAGGTCGGCAGGCTCGAGGCACGCAGCGCGGGGTTCGCAGGCGCTCGCCTCGACTCCGCCGTGTGGGTCGCGGTCGCGGCGACGCTCCGGGGGCGCGCCGAGCTCGGGGCCGGGATCGGCCTGGAGCTCGCCGTCGCGGCGGGATCACCGCTGATCCAGGATGCGTATTCCGTCGGCGATCGCCGCGTGCTCACCATCGGCCCGCTCCTTTTTTCTGCGATCGCTGGGGTCGGCGTGCACTTTCCTTGATCGCGATTACGATCGCCGGACACTCCCACCCAGCAGATCCGTGTCCCAAGCCTCGATCCCCCTTGATGCGTCCGCGTTGTACCCGAGCGATGCGCGGCGGCTCCGACGCCTCGTCGATCGGGAGCACGGGTTCGTGTGGCGATCGATACGGCGCCTCGGGGTCGCAGAGGGGGACGTCGACGATGCCGTGCAGAAGGTCTTTCTCGTGACCTCGGAGCGGCTCGCCGCCTTTCCCCCGGAGCGGGAGCGCGCGTTCCTCTTCGCGACGTGCATGCGCGTCGCCGCCAACGAGCGGCGGGGGCTGTCGCGCCGCCGCAGCGCCGGACCGGAGCCGCTCGATGCGCTCACGTCGACCGCGCCTTCGCCCGAGCAGACCACCGCCGATCGCCGCCTGCTCGACGCGGTGCTCGAGCCGCTGCCCATCGAGCTGCGGAGCGTCCTCGTGCTGTTCGAGCTCGAAGGGATGACGAGCGACGAGATCGCCACGATGCTGGAGCTGCCCACCGGCACCGTCGCGTCGCGCCTCCGCCGCGGGCGCGAGCTCGCGATGGCCTCGGCGAAGCGCGTTCGCGCGGGCGGAGGCGAGCCATGAGCACGCGCCTCCGCGATCTCGACGACGACCTCGGCGCCGCGTTCCGCTCCGCCGATCGCGATGCGCCGCGCCCCGAGGCGAAGGCCGCCTTGGTGGCGGCGCTGGGCGTGGGCGTGGTCGCTGCGGCCTCGACCGCCACCGCAGGCGCCGCCGCCGCAGGCGCTGCCGGTGGTTCGAGCATCGCGGCCGCGAAGGGCGTCGGGCTCGCCGTGCTCGCGAAATGGTTCATCGCGTCGGCGGTGATCGTAAGCGGCGCCGCAGCGACCGTGCACGCCGTCTCGGCGCCCGGGCCCGCGGTGACGACGGCCGCGACCAACACCCACCCCGCGACGACCGGCACGTCGGCCCCGGCGGTCAATCCGCCGCTCGGCGTCTCGCCCGCACACGCGCCGTCCGCGGCGTCGCCCCCCGCCGAGCTCGCGCCCCTGGCGTCGGTCGCGCTCCTCGCACCACGGCCGCCGGTCGGCCCCGTTGCCACGGAGGCCGCCCTCGGCGTGGCTGCTCGCAGCGCCGACTCCCCTCGCGCGCCGGCGCCCGGCGTGACAGCGACCGGCGGCGCCGAGGAGGCGCCGCGGCGCGCGACCGTCGCCGACGAGATCGCTGCGCTCGATCGCGTGCGCTCGCTCCTCGCGGGCGGCAACGGCGGCGGCGCGCTCGATGCGCTGCGCGAGTATCGCCGCGCGTTCGCCGGCGGTGTGCTCGCGCAGGAGGCCTCGGTGCTCGAGATCGAGTCCCGCGCAGCCGCAGGCCAGCACGATCGCGCACGCGCGCTCGGCGAGAGCTTCGTCGCCGAGCATCCGCGCAGCCCGCTGGTCCCGCGCGTCCAGCGCGCGATGGGCAAGTGAGCACGTGAGCTCGTGAGCTCGGATGCCTAGAGCGCTCGCGGCGCTCGGAGTCGCGCTCGTGCTCGTCGCGGCGTGTCGCTCCGAGGTCTCGCTCGGCACGCCCGACGCGAGCGCGGTTGGCCCGGACAGCGGCTCCGCGCCGGTCCCGCTGCGCTGCCCCGGGATCGCCTCGCGGACCGTGGTCGCGGAGGTCGACCCGGCCCTCGGCGAGCTGCGCGGCCTCGCGGTGCACGCCGACATGCTCTACGCGCTCCTCGCGATCACCGGCACGAACGAGGGGGTCCTCGCCCGCGTGCCGAGGTCGGGCGGAACGCTGACCGAGCTCGCGCGCGTCGGCGTCGATCCGGCGGGCCTCGCGCTCTCCTCCGACGGCGCCTACGTGTTCGTGGCCGCGCGCGGCAGCTCACAGATCTTCCGCGTCGATGGCAGCGGCACCGCCACCGTCGTCAGCGCGACCGGCGCCCCGTCGTCGATCGTCGCCGACGACCGGGCCGGCGCGTTCTGGTCCGTCCCCACGAACGACGCCGTGGTCCGCTGGGACTTCGTCACGCCGCCGCCGCAGGCCGTCGCCACGTCGGCGCGCGCGACCTCGCTCGCGCGCGAGAGCGGCGTTCTCTACATCGTTGGCGACCACGCGATCCGCGCGTTCGCCCCGGGCTTCGACGCGGCGCCACGCCAGCTCGCCGCGCACTGCGACGACGGTACGCCGGCCATCGCCGGCGCGCTCGCGTACTGCGTGGAGGCCGACGCCATCACGCGCGTCGACCTGACGACCGGTGACGCCACAGTCATGGTCACGGCACAGCCTGGCGCAACGAACGTCGTCGTCGCGGCGGGCCGTTTGCTCTGGCGCGCGCGACCGAGCGAGCGCCAGACGCTGGTGATGGCCCTGCCCCTCGACGGGATCGGCGGCGCCACGGTCTTCGAGAGCAGCGGGCCTGGAGCGCTGATCATGGCCGCAAATGGCTGCGATCTCTACTTCAGCGCCGGCCGCGCGATCGTTCGCCGAGGCCTCTGACGATTTCGCGATCGCGGCGAGGCTCTGCCGGACACACCACGTGGACGGCGCGGGCAGCGTCGAACCTTCAGAGGTGACTTCGATGAAAAAAGCGATCTTCCTTTCCGCCGGGGCGACAGCCCTCCTCCTCGCCGCCTGTCTCGCGGCACCCGGCGACTCCTCGTCCTCGAACAGCAGCGCGCTGTCCTGCACCGCGAACGAGCGCGCCTTCAACGGCGCGTGTCGCCCGGTCTGCACGTCGAGCGCGCAGTGCTCGATCGGCAACAGCTGCATGACCGTGGCGAGCGGGCTCTCGCTCTGTCTCGACTACACGGCCTGCGCGTACCTCGGCAGCGACTCCGAGTGCGCGGGCGTTCCCTACGGCTCGTACGGCAGCTACGACAGCTTCGATCCCTACTGGATCCCCAGCGCCGATCCGTACACCTCCTACAGCACCTACGGCTCGTCGAAGCCGTTCGGCTGCGGCGGCAACGCAGTGTGGAAGACCGGGGCGCCTGCGCCGCTCGACGACCCGAGCTGCGGCGGCGCGCATCCTGTCACGCGCTGCCAGAAGGTGGGCAACCGCTGCGCGCTCGTCTCGGGCAGCACGATGGACGTCGCCGATCGCTGAGCCGACGACGATGCACGAAGCCCC
>JAYTHX010000007.1:0-48710 GCA_043732195.1 Polyangiaceae bacterium | reverse complement strand
CCTTGCCCGGATCGGGGGGCGCAAGGTGGCGCTGGTCGCCGACGAGGACGCGAAGGCGCTCCTCACCATCGACATCGAGACGCGCACGCAGCTCGCCGAGACGCCGCTCGGCGCCACGCCGGGTCAGGTCTACGTCGGGCTCGACGGCCGCGTGTTCGTGACGCTCCGCGACAAGGCGCAGCTCGCGGTCTTCTCCGCGGAGACCGCGACCTCCCCGCTCACCGCGCGCTGCGCGGTCAGCACGCCCGCCGAGCCCATCGCCATCGCCGCCACCCCGGATGACGCCACGCTGGTCGTCAGCTCCGGCTGGTCGTCGAAGCTCGCCGCGTTCGACGGCAAGTCTCTCGCCAGCCGCTTCGAGGCGAAGCTCGCACGCGAGCCGCGCTCGGTGGTGATCTCGGACGACGGCAAGACCGCGTTCGTCTCCCACGCGGTGGGATCGCTGCTCAGCGTGGTCGACCTCGCGGGCGCGAAGCACGAGACGAAGGAGGTGGCGCTGCGCGGCTTCGGGCCCGGCGAGATCCGGCAGCTCGAGACCCGGAAAAAGGAGATCGCGAAGCTCCGCGCGACCGACCCCACCGCCGCGGACGCGATGCAGAAGGACTTCGACAGCGAGCCGAGCAAGAAGGCGCGCCTCGGGCGGCCGAGCTGCCAGGGCTTCGCGCTCGCGAAGTCGGCGGCGGTCGCGGGGCGCATCTTCGCGCCCGAGGTCACGGTCGATCCCGGCGACCCCGAGCAGCGGCCCGACGGCTGCATCGAGCCTGTGCGCTCCTCGCGTTCGCTCCCGGGGCGCAACAAGGCGAGCGACACCGACGCCTACGATGCTGCGAAGGTGCCTGCCGAGCACCGCGTCTAGACGGCCACCGTCTTCGAGGCCTTCCGCGCCCGGCTCGCCGGCCCCGGCCCCCAGCGCACGATACGTGCGCATGCTCTCCGCTCCGCGCGAGCCGCTCCGCCCGTAGGCCTACTCGGTGATGACGAAGCGCGCGACCCCCAGGTAGCGCGCGCGGCCGACCGTGACCTCGCGCGGCACGCGGTACGCGAAGCCTTCCTTCGCGCCCTTCTCGAAGACCAGCGTCTCGAAGACGGGGTCCTCCTTGCGACCGGTGACGCGCATGATCGGCTCCTCGGGGGCAGCCGGGATGTACGTCGCGACGTTCGAGACGATGATCGTGTCGTCGGCGTCGTCGTTGGCGTCGCTCGGGACGTACACCTTGGCGAAGACGACCTTCTTCTCCTTCAGCGAGACCGCCTGGATCATCGCGAAGTAGCCGGCGCCCTCGCCGCCGCTGATGGCGGGTCCAGTACCCTTGCCGGAGAGGACCCACGCGACGTCGAACGGGTACTGCGTGCCGTTGACCTCGACAGTGTTGGCGGTGGCCGAGCAGGTGAGGCCGACCGTGTTGACCACGCGCGTGGGCTCGACGCCGCCGCCGAGGCGCTTGCCGTCGTCCGTCTTCGGGCCCGACTTCGGCTTCTTGTGGAACTCCATCCACTGCGCGATGACATCGCCTGCGCCCTTGAGCGCCGCGACGTCCGGCTTGCCCGCGCCGCCGCGCGCGTCGCACGCGGGCTTAAGGCGGTCGCCGTCGAACTTCGCCCAGTCCGCGCGCTTGATCGACGTGGTGGTCAGCGCGGGCAGGCCCGGGCCGCCCGGCGTGCCGTCGGCGGGGAGGCGATCGCTCGCGCCGGTGATCGGCGTGGCCGCGGGCGGACCGCTGCTGCAGGCGGCGGAGGTGCCGAGGGCGAGGGCGAGCAGGAGGCCAGATGCAACCGAGTTGCGCGTGCGATTCATGGCGCAGCCTCGCACTTTCTCAGCCGGCGGGGATGCGACAAGGATTCGCAATTTACCGACCTTGGCATAACTTGGCTACCAAGTTACTTAGTCATGCACATGACGATGGGCGTTTTCAAACCGGTCGAGCGCGGGCACGCCGCGGATGTGATCTTCGAGCAGCTGGCCGCCGCCATCCTCACCGGCGAGCTCGCGCCCGGCGCCCCGCTGCCGCCGGAGCGCGTCCTGGGCGAGCAGTTCGGCGTCTCGCGGATCGTGCTCCGCCAGGCGGTCCATCGCCTGGCCGACGTCGGGCTGGTCCGCGTCCGTCAGGGCGGCGCGACCCTCGTGCTCGATCCCGGCGAGGCCGGCGACATCCGGCTCATCGGCCTCTACTACCAGCTCGATCCCGGCGGCGAGCGCGCGCGCGTCATCCGGCGCGACGCGATCGAGAAGCAGTCGCTCCAGGGCCTCTCGCTGGTCGACGTCTGCGGTCGCCGCGCGAGCGCGGCGGAGAAGCGGGGCCTCCACGACCTCACCCTCGCGTTCGATCCCCACGCTGCGACCGAGCCCGACTTCGCGGCCTTCGAGGAGACGTTCTGGCGCGCCGTCTCGCGCGCGGGGAAGAACCGGATCTTCGAGATGGAGATCGTGTGGTGGTACGACACGCTCGCCGAGGGCCGCCCGACGCCGGAGAGCCCGTCGTCGATCGCCGTTCGCATCGCCTTCTACCGGGAGCTCGCGCGCCTCCTCGTCGCGGGCCAGGGCGCCACGCAGTACTACCTCGCGGTCACCACCCCGCAGCTCGAGGCGCTCTTCGGTCAGGGCGGGACGCGATGAGCGCGCGTCCGGTGGTTGTCGTGGTCACGCTCGCGATCTTCGCCGCGCTGGTCACGCTTGGCGATCTCCGCGCGCCCGCGCCCGGCGACCCCACGCGCCGCGTCCGGCGACGCGTGCCCGCCTTCCGGGTCCGCGCCTTCTCCCCAGGCCGGCGTCGCGCTCTCGTGCGCGCCGGATCTCCACATCCGCCTGGCGACGCCCTACGTCATGCCGAGCGACATCGATGACATCCTCGTGTGCGACGGCTTCGAGGGCACCGCGGCCACGAAGCGCCACATCATCGCGCTCGCCCCCGCGATCCCCGCGGCGCGCCAGCTGCATCACGTGACCCTCCTCGAGTCGGACGTCGCGGTCAGCGCGACCCCCGGGCCCTGCGCCCCCGAGGCGATGACCGCGCGGCGCCCGCTCTACGGCTGGGCGCCCGGCACCGTCGACACGGACGGCCTCTACGACCTCGATCGGGTGGGCGTGCGCTATGAGGTGATGAAGCCCGGCGCCCCGAAGCGCGCGCTGAAGAAGAGCGAATACCTTTACGACGGCAACCAGCCGGGCCTCCATGTGGAAGGCCACGCGTTCCTCTCGGACCTCGCCGCCCCCGACCGCAAGGCGGCCATCGAATACCTGAAGACGCTCTCGTCGCTCTAGCCGCCGATCGCCGAGATTCACGGGAGCCTCGGAGCCAGGCTCCGATGAATCTCGGCGCGATCAGCCCGCGCGCAGCGAGCGGTCTTCCGCGCCCAGCGCGCGCACCGCGTCCAGTGCGTGCTCGGCGATGCGGAGGTGGTGCTCGCGCGTCGACGGGCCCTCCAGGAGGCCACCGAACGAGACGGGACCGCCGAACACGACCGTGACCGGCGCGCCCTTCTTCAGGTAGTTGCCCGCGACCTGGCGGACGACGTCGTTGCCCAGCCCGTTGACGAACACCGGGATCACGGTGGTCGCGCCGCGCGTCGCCTGGATGATGCGACCCACGCCGGGCCGCGCCGGGAGCAGCGTGTACGGATCGTCCGAGCGATTGCGTTTTCCTTCCGGATGCAGCCCCACGAACGTGCCACCCGCGAGCAGGAGACGGATCGTCTCCTGCACGCTCGCGCGGTTCAGCGCCGCGCGGTCGCGATCGCGGAACACCGGCGGATACATCGCGAAGAACGACATCGCCCCGTTCACCGCGAGCCCGAGCGGCGTGTCGTAGAAGAACTGCGAGCGCACCGGGAACATGATCCGCTGCCCGAAGGGCCGCTTCAGCAGCACCGAGGACACCACGAACAGATCGAAGAAGCTGCGATGGTTCGAGACGAGGATCGTGCTCTCGCCGCGCGCGAACGGCGGCAGCCGCTCCGCGCCGTGCACGTGGAGGAGATTGCGCGTCGAAACGTCGATCCATTTCGCGCTGAGCTGACGCTGGAGGATGCGGATCACCCGGTCGAGCCGGCCGGACTCGAACGTCTTGCGGACGAAGCGGATCTGCCACCGCTCGACGGCGCTGAGCTCCCCCGGCCCGAAGTCGAGCAGATCGCGGTAGCTCGCGCTCTCCTCCGCCTGCGGCGGCTCCTCAGCGACGACGGGCTGGGCCACGACCGAAGCTCGGCTTTCCGCGCGCGCCACGGGGGTTTGCGCCCGGGCCTCGCGCTCGTGCAGCTTCGGCGGCAACGCGATCCGCGGCGCCCTCCGGGGGAACGAGGGCCTGCGGCCCGCGCCCGATCAGATCCGCGCGGCCCGCCTTCTTCAGCGCCTCGCGCGCGAGCGGCCAGTGCTGCGCATCCCAGTAGAAGATGAGCGCCTTCATCATGCGCTTCTCGCGCATGTCGTGTGCAGTATACACGGCCTCGCCAGTGAGCGGATCGATGCCCGTGTAGAACATCGTCGTGGCCACGGCCATCGGCGTGGGGATGAAGTCCTGCACCTGGCGCGGGCGCATGTTGTTGTTCTTCAGATAGACCGCGAGGCTGACCGCGTCCTTCAGGGTCGAGCCGGGATGGCCCGAGATGAAGTACGGGACGAGGTACTGATCCTTGCCCGCCTTCTCGCTCGCCTGGCAGAACGCCTGCGCGAAGCGCTCGTAGCTCTGGATGCCCGGCTTCTTCATCTTGTCGAGCACGCCGGCTTCGTTGTGCTCGGGCGCGACCGAGAGCTGTCCTCCGGTGTGGTGCTTCGCGAGCTCCTCGATGAACTCGGGGCTGCGCTCGGCGAGGTCGTAGCGGACGCCCGAGGCGATGAAGACGCGCTTGATTCCCTTCTCCGAGCGCACCTTCTTCATCAGCTGGATGAGCGGCGCGTGATCGGTGACGAGGTTCTCGCAGATCCCAGGATGCACGCACGACAGGCGACGGCACGAGGCCTCGATCCGGTCGTCCTTGCACGTCATCTTGTACATGTTTGCGGTCGGCCCACCGAGATCGGTGAGGACGCCGGAGAAGCCTTCCATCCGCGAGAGCTGGCGCACCTCGCGGAGCACGCTCTCCTCGCTGCGGCTCTGGATGATGCGCCCCTCGTGCTCGGTGATGCTGCAGAACGTGCAGCCTCCGAAGCAGCCGCGCATCGTGACGATCGAGTCCTTCACCGTGGTGAAGGCGGGGATCGGCTCGCGGTAGCTGGGGTGCGGCGCGCGCACGAACGGAAGATCGTAGAGCCCGTCCATCTGCGCTTCGGTGAGCGGCTCGGCGGGCGGATTGAAGTACACCGCCTCGTCGCCGTGCGGCTGGAGGATGGGGCGCCCGTTGTGCGGGTTCGTCTCGTACTGGAAGGTCTTCGACATGCGCGCGAACGCGCCTTTGTCCTTCACCACCTCCTCGTACGATGGGAGGACCACCAGCTTGCGGTCGGTGACGAACTTGCTCTGGTCGGCGAGCAGCGGCTCCCACACGCGCCGGTTCTTCTTCACATGCGCCGTGCCGCGGATGTCGGTGAGCTGCGCGACCGTCTCGCCTGCCTGGAGGCGCCGCGCGATCTCCCACGCCGGGCTCTCGCCCATGCCGAAGACGAGGAGATCGGCCTTCGCGTCGAGCAGGATCGAGCGCCGGACCGAGTCCGACCAGTAGTCGTAGTGCGCGATGCGCCGGAGCGACGACTCGATGCCGCCCAGCACCACCGGCAGCCCCGGAAACGCGGCGCGACAGAGGTTTGCGTAGACGAGGCTCGCGCGGTTGGGTCGCATGTTCGGGCGTCCGCCCGGCGAGTACTGGTCCTCGGACCGCGTCTTCTTCTGCGCGGTCAGCTTGTTGAGCATCGAGTCGAGGTTGCCGGCCGACACGCCGACGAAGAGCCGTGGCCGGCCCATGCGCGCGATGTCCGCGGGCGAGTCCCACTTCGGCTGCGCGACGACCCCGACCTTGAAGCCCCGCCCCTCGAGAAAGCGCGCCACGAGGATCGGACCGAACGCGGGATGGTCGACGTACGCGTCACCGCTGACGATCAGGATGTCGAGCTCGTCCCAGCCGCGGAGCGCCATCTCCTCGCGGGTGGTGGGCAGGAAGCGGGCGCGCGGGTCTGCCGAGGGGCCGCCACGCGATCGGTCGGGTTTTCTACCAAGCTGGACGAAGGACTGCGTCACGAGGCTCGGGACCATGGCCCAGAAATGGCGTTTGAGCCAGCGCGGGCGTGATATTTCGAAGGAATGTCCGAAGCCCGCAGTCCTCGCAAGGTCGCGATCATCGGCGGTGGAGCTTGGGGTGTCGCGCTCGCTGCCGCGGCGGCCCGCGCCGAGGCCGAGGTGACCCTCCAGACGCGCCGCGACCTCGAAGGAACGTTGCCCAAGGGGGTGCGCGTGGTGCGCGAGCCGAAGGAGTCCGCGGAGTCGCGGCTCATCGTCCTGGCCGTGCCCTCGAGCGCGTGCCGCGGCGTGGCGCGCGACCTCGGCAACCACCTCGACGGCAGTCACTACGTCGTGCACGGCGTGCGCGGCCTCGAGGGCGACCAGCTCGACACCGTCGCCGACGTCATTCGCGAGGAGACTCCCGCCCGCCGCACCGGCGCCCTCGGCGGACCGGCGCTTGCGCAGGATCTGCTCGCGGGGCTGCCGTCGGTGCTGGTGGTGGGTTCGCGCTATCCCGAGGTCGCGGAGGCCGTCACCGCCACGTTCGGCTCGCGCACGCTGCGCGTCTACCCCACGACGGATCTGCGAGGCCTCGAGTGGGCGAGCGCGCTCGTCGGCTGCTTGACCATCGCCGTGGGGTACGCGCAGGCCGTCAACACCAGCCCCGGGCTCATCGCGGCGCTCATCTCGCGCGCCATCGGTGAGGCCTCGCGCATCGCCGCGGCGGCCGGAGGCGAGGAGAAGACGCTCCTCGGCCTCGCCGGCTACGGCGATCTGCTCGCGTCGATCACGCAGTCGGAGCGCCCCGAGGTCATCGTCGGCCGCGCGCTCGGGCAGGGCAAGGACAGCGGCGCGGCGGCGGCGTCCGCTCCGCTCCGCACCGAGGCGCTCGACCTCATCCCGCGCGTCGCGCGCTGGGCCGACGCGCATGGCGTGCGAGCCCCGATCTTCCGCGCGCTGGCGGCGGGCGTCGTCGACGGCAAGAAGGCGGACTCGATCCTGCTGGAGCTCATGACCCTACCGGTCGAGGTCCGCGCGTGAAGGCCTCCGCGATCGTCTTCGTCACCGCCTCCGCCTCGGCGATCGCGCTCGGCGTTCTCGCCTGCACCGGCGACGACGCGGTGGTGACCCCGAGCACGACCCCCGAGGGCGGTGCGAGCTCCGGGACGTCGGGCACGAGCGGCAGCAGCGGATCGAGCGGCGCCAGCGGCGCCAGCGGATCGAGCGGCACCAGCGGATCGAGCGGCGCCAGCGGCACCAGCGGATCGAGCGGCGCCTTCGACGCCGCAGGCGCGATGGTGGTGTTCGCCACCTCGGGCGAGTTCACCGCCGACTTCGGCGGCGTCGCCGGCGCCGACATGTACTGCCAGACCGCGGCGCGCAACGCCAACCTCCCCAACGCGATGGCCGACGGCTCGTACCTCGCCTGGATCGCGACCGTCGCCTCCGACGCGCCGGCGATGCGCTTCAAGCAGTCTTCCACCGGATACAAGCTGGTGGACGACACCGTCCTTGCCGTGAGCTGGGCCGACCTCGTCGACGGCAAGCTGCTCGCGCCGATCACCATGACCGAGTCGAAGGGGGCGCTGGGCGCGACCACCCTCACGTGGACGAACGTGAAGGCCAATGGCACGCTCTCGAGCGGCGCGAAGTCGTGCGGCGCCTGGACGACGCTCACGGACGCCGTGACCTACGGGAACGGCACCGCCACCGGCGAAGCCTGGACCGACAGCACGAACATCGCGCCGGCGACGCAGCCGTGCAGCAAGGCGCTCCGTATCTACTGCTTCCAGCAGCCGTGACCTATGCGGCGCGGGCCGGCAGCGAGCCGCGTAGGCGGCGCAGCTGCTTCTCCTCGTACATCAGCGCGTCGGCCGCGCAGAGCAGCTCGTCGAGCGTGCGCGGCGAATCCGGCTGATAGACGGCGGTGCCGATGCTGACCGAGAGGTCGTACGGTCGCTCTCCTCGGGCGTTGAACGACGCAATGTTCTGCCGGAGCCGCGTCATCCGCGCCGCCGCCTCCTCGCGCGAGGTGAGCGCGAGGACGACGAACTCGTCCCCTCCGAGGCGTCCGACCACGTCCGCAGCACCGCTCGCTTCATGAAGCAGCCCGGCGATGTCCACGAGCGCGCGGTCGCCCGCCTCGTGTCCCAGCCCGTCGTTGATGCGTTTCATGCCGTTGAGATCGATGAAGAACAGCGTCGCTTCGCCGGACCGCACCAGATTGCTCTGGCCACATTCCATGAAGCCGCGTCGATTGTAGAGGCCGGTCAGCTCGTCTCGGAGCGACCGCGCATGGACGTCCGCGGCGTGCGTCTCGAGCACTGCGCGGGCCGCTTCGCGCTCGAGCACACGGCCGATCTGGGTGACCGCAACCGACATGACATCGAGGAAGCTGCTCTCCAGCTCCACGTCCTGGTGCGTGCAGAACTCGACCACGGCGTCGACCTCCCCAGCCACGATCACGGGGAAGGCAAAGGTGCTCCGGAGCCCCGCCACACGGGCCGAAGGCGCGCGCACGTAGTCGGCGCTGGACCCGATCCCACGCAGCGAGCGCGCCTCGCCGTGCGCGAGCACCGCGCCGAGGAGCCCCTGGCCCCGCTCGAAGCGCAGGGCGTTGGTCGCGGCCACGAACGGCCCGTAATCCGCGCCCATGGCCGGTCGCTCCGGATCGGCGTGGAACGCCCACAGCGGCGCGCCGACCAGCGACTCGCCTTCCCGAAGAAAGACGTGTCCGATTGCCCAGCCGAGGTGCTCGAGGACGATCTCGATGCAGGACTTGAGCGCCGCTTCACGCGTGCGCGCCACGTTCGCAGAGGCCGTGATCGCGTGGAGAAGCTCCATGGAGTGCGTCTGCTCGCGAAGCGCACGCTCGACCTCCTTGTGCGCGGTCACGTCGTAGGTCATCACCATGCCGGCGACGATGGCACCGGCGGCATCCCGCACCGGCGCGGTGCGCAGCTCGAGAGTACGACCATCGCGGCGCACCTCGAGCTCGCAACGTCGACCCGCCAACGTGTCTCCGTAGAGGGCGAGGCTCCGCTCGCGGTTCTCGCTGGACGCCAGCTCGTGGACGGTGCGCCCCACGATGAGCTCCCTCGAGAGGCCGAGGTTCTTGAACACGTGCTCTCCCTCGGCCATGACGAAGCGCAGGTCATGATCGAACATCGCGACCGAGACGTTGGGCAGGCTCTCGATGAGCGCGCGGTATCGGCCTTCGCTCTCGGCACGCGCCAGCTGGGCATCGCGGATCTCCGTGACGTCCCGACCGACGCTCACCGCGCCGATGATCGCACCGTCGCTGTTCACCAGCGGCGTCGCATTGAACAGGTAGCGCGACGGCACGGCCTGTCCGACCTCGCGCAGGACGAGCTCCAGGTCACGCACGCGCTCGCCCCGACAGGCCCGCGCCGTCGGCGAGGCCTCCACGCTCGCGGCCGAGCCATCGGGCAGGAAGAAGCCGTTGTCCGAGATGCACTGCACGCTGGTGGCTTGATGACGGCGCGCCGTCTCGTTCGCCAGGAGGATCTGACCGTCGAGCCCGGTGACGAGGATCGGGTCTTCGATGGACTCGACCACCGAGGACAGGAGGCGCTGCTGCTGCTCGCGGGCCCGCTCGACGGTCGCCACGCTGCGGACCAGCCGCCGGAGCTCCAGCTCGGTGACCAGGCACCGGGCGAGCTCCTTCACGTTCTCCACGTTCCGTTCGGTCCAGTCGCGGGGCTCGTGGTCGGCCAGGCACAGGACGCCCAGCACCTGATCGTCGAGGACGATCGGAACCCCGAGGTAGGCCGCGATGCCAAGCTCGGTCACGGCAAGGTTGTCCAGGACGAGCGGGTGGATCCGGGCGTCGCCGATGACCACTGGCTCGCCCGCGCCGACGACATGCTGGCACATGGAGTGCGAGAAAGGAGCTTCGCGGCTCGAGGACAACTGGCCGACGCCGCACGCGCTCTTGATGAAGACGCGGTGGTCATCGACGAGCGTGAAGAGCGCCATCGGCGCGCCGACGAGCTCCTTGGCCAGCCGGGTCAGGCGGTCGAGGCTCTCCTCCGGAGCGCTATCGAGCAGGTTCGTCTCGGCCAGGGCGGCGAGTCGCGCCGGCGCCCGTAGCCGGGCCAAGAGCTCGCGTGGGTGGGGCATCGGAAGGGGTAACGGCCGCTACCCCCGGTCCGTGAAGGCGAGCGAACGCCCGTACCGGGTGTGAGCTGTGGGGGTCAGTCGGCCTGCGGCGTGACCGAGGAGCTGTGGATGGCGACCCCCATGCGCTCCCTCAGCTTGCCATAGCCGCCGGAGGCGCAGAACGCGAGGAGGTCGCCGCGTTTCGTCTCGGACGACAGCTCGCCGATGGCGCGCGTCTCGTCCGAGAGCATGCGCATCGGCACGCGGAGGTCTCCCGCGAGCATGAGCCCGGCGCGGGCAGCGGTGAGCTCGACATGGCGGATCCACGCCAGCAGATCGAGCTTGCCGCCGCGCGCGTCGAGGCGCGCGACCGCCTCCTCGAGGAGCTCCTTCTTCTCCTCGGGCAGCCGGCCCTCGAGCGCGTCGATCACGCGGCTCGCGCCGTCGGGCGGCGGCGGCACCGGGATGCCGGGGATGACGAGGCGCACCGAGGCGAGCACCAGCGCCGAGAGCTCGGCGAGCGTCGGGAAGAGCACGAGCGCGTAGTGCTCGGGCCGGTAGTACGTGAGATGACGGCCCGCGAGGAACGCGAGCTGCTGCACGGTCATGCCCGTGCGGACCTCGGGGCCGAGCGCGATGCCGGGCTGCGTGCCGGGGATGGCGGCGATGCCGTTCGGCACGTCGTCGTGCAGGTAGAGATCCGGCAGCGTGATGCCGAGCGCGCGCGCCGCCCACACGAACGTTCGCACCACCGAGGCGGTGCTCGCCTTGTCCTGCTTCGCCGCGGGGTCGAGGGTGGGGAGCTTCTTCTTCGCCGCGAGCTCCTCGAGCCGGATCGCGATCGCCGTCTCGGAGACGGCGAGCAGCACATCGCACACGATGGGGTCGGCGCCGCGCGCGCGCAGGCACTCGTTCCACCAGCCGGCCTCGAGCGCGGTCGTGGGGCGGATCGGACCTTCGGGCCGGAACTGCTCGATCACCAGCTCGTGCGAGACGTCGGCCGCGGCGAGCTCCTCGAGGCACGTGGCGATGAGCCATGCGCGGTCGGGACGCTGCGCGCGGCTGTGCAGATCGTACAGCCGCCGGTAGGTCTGCGCGCGCAGCGGCGCATGCAGCGCGACCAGCTCGAGCTCGGTCACCGCCAGCGTGCGGTCGCCCTTCGCTGCGTAGAGCTCGGCGAGGGCCGCGCGCGTCTCCACGTCGTCGGGACGCAGCTCCACCGCGCCGCGCATCGCCTCGATCGCGCCGGGCCCGTCGAGCAGGCGATCGCGGCGCAGCACGCCGAGCTTGCGACACACCTCCCACGCGCGCTCGCGATCGCCGAGGCCGGCGAGGCGGTCGATGAGCCGCTCGTGGATGGCCGCGAGCTCCGCCCACTCCTCGCGCCGCGTGCGCACCGCCACGAGCGCCGCCAGCGCGCGATCGTTCTGCGGATCCTCGTCGAGCGCGAGCTCGAGGAACGCGAGGCCGCGGGCCTCCTCACGAAGACGCCCCAGCGCCACGTCTGCCTGGGCGAAGCGATAGGCGCCGCGCTCCACCTGGTGAGTCGAGGCTCGGCACAGCTCGTCGAGCACGGAGATCAGCTTCGGCCACTGCCGTAGCGACGTGTGCAGCCGCTCGAGACGCGTGAGGATGCCCGTGTCGCCGGGGTGCGTGAGGTTCGCAGCCGCGAGCGACTTCACCGCCCTCGGAGGGTCGCCGCATTCCTGCTCCAGCACGTCGGCGAGGCGACACAGCTCGGCGGTCTGCTCGTCCTTGTCGTCGAGCGTGTCGGCGCGCCGCTTGCGGAAGAGCGCGACGCGCGACCACTCGTTTGCTTCCGCCGCGAGCTTGATGAGACTGTCGATCGAGCGCAGGTGCTTCGGGCTGACCCCGAGCGCCTTCTCGAAGTTCGTCTCGGCCTCGCGGCTCTTTCCCTGCGCGAGCTTCACCTCGGCGACGTACGCGTAGAGCGACGCCTGCGACACCGCGTCCGCGGAGTCGACGAGAAAGAGCGCCTTCTTGTAGTGCTCGAGCGCCGCGTCCCAGTCGCCCTTCTCGCGCGCCTCTGCCGCGAGATCGAGCATCGGCTCGATGGCAGGGAGCGGCGGCAGGGAGCGCGTCGACGGCGCGGCCGGAGCGCGCACCGGCTTCGTTCGTACGACCGGGGACGTGACCTTGTCGGGGGGTGGCAGGAGCGAGGGCGGCGGCGGGGACTCGGAGTCCGACATGCTTGTGTGGTCAGGGTATCTGCAACTCCTCGATCCAGAGCCATGGATCGAGGTTTGTCCATCGCGCGCTGCGTCGTGAAAGCAGCACGCGCAGATCGCGGCACAGCTGCGGGCTGCGAGCCGCAAATCGTGGTGGCTCGTCCGGTGATCCGTGGAGGCCGCGCGCGGGCCGTTCCTGGTCCGGACCGTGCTTGCAGAGGTGCACCCATGTCGACTCGCCTGCTCCTTGCTCTTGTGTCGGTCGCCGCGCTCGCGGTCGCTTGTGGATCGGGCGAAGGCGGTCCGGAAGACCCGACGACGACCGCGCCCGCGCCCGCGAGGCCGCTCGATCCGGCAAACCAGCCGCCGGGCGCGCAGGACCCTTCGATCGCCGAGAAGCTCGCCGAGAAGCCGTGGGAGGTCATCAGCAACAAGGGCGAAACGTACCTGCCGAACGTCTTCTACGCGGATGCCTCCGAGAACGAGCAGATCATGCCGTGGGCGCTCGACGGCCACGTGCAGATCGATCGCCTCGTGTATCCGACGCTCGGGAATCCGAACCTCTACACGAAGACCGATCCGGCGGAAGAATTCGTCTCCGTCCTGCGCGTGGAGGACGCCGCCTACGCGCACCTCGGCGTGGCCCCCGAGGCCATCCCCGGCTCGTCGCTCTCGCGCCTGCCGATCACCAACGATCCGGCGACCGGCTTCGCGTTCTTCCTGGTGCCCCGCAGCGCGCGCGAGGGGAACACCGAGGCCACCACGCCCATCAGCAGCGGCAACGGTACCGGCGTGTTCCGGATCTATCCGAACGAGGTCCTCGTCAACCCGATCCCTGGCGACATGCCGAAGTCGCTGAAGGCGCGCAAGACGCTCCGGTTCGTCTTCAAGCAGGGGGCGATGCAGCGCGTGCCCGCGGGCCTCTACGACGTGCGCATGGAGATCCGGAAGAACAACGAGCTGTTCAAGCCGGTGGGCAACGCGGTCGGCGTGTACGAGTACCAGTACAACGCGGTCCGTGTGTTCGACGCCGAGCCCGACGAGTACCAGGTCATCAACATCACCGACACGCAGGTCTCGGTCGGCGACGTCTACGGCGCGAAGACCAGGGACAAGCTCCAGGAGCTCGTGCAGTTCCTGAACACGACGAGCGAGTCGAGCATCCAGAGGTCGGCGTTCATCACCTTCAACGGCGATCTCCACAACGGCGGCTCGCCCGCGAGCCTGCGCCAGCGGACCGTCGCGCACACGTACAACAACGAGGCGAAGGCCATCGTCGAGGTCCTCAAGTACCTCCCCGTCCCCATCTTCCTCACCGCCGGCAACCACGACGGCTACGTCGCCACGGGCCACGTGCCGAGCGCAGTGAAGGCGCTCGACACCGGCCTCTTCGACAGCCTGAGCTCCGTCATCGACGAGGCGAGCCCCAAGGCCTGGCCCGGCTTCGGGATGACGAAGTACCAGGCTTATCTCGACCAGACCGCCGCCTCCGACCAGCTCGGCGGGCGGCACCTGGACATCTTCACCGGCGCGTTCTCCCGCGCCGCCGCCGGCACGGGCTTCGGCGACGCGTGGAAGGAGATCCCGCGCGAGGACCGCAACTACATACTCTACGACGGCTTCTACCAGTGGCAGAAGACGTACGGCCCGCTGAACTTCTCGTGGAAGTTCGGCAAGAGCTTCTATGTCTCGATGAACAGCTTCGAGCTCCGCCAGCACCGGCGCACCGGCTGGGGCATGTACACCGTGAACTACGGGGGCGGCATGAGCGACGTCCAGCTCGCCTGGGTCGATCGCGAGCTGCTCCGCTCGAAGGTCACCGGCGACGACGTCGTCCTGCTCGCGCATCACGACCCGCGCGGCGGCCACAAGAGCCAGGACCCCGGCTACTACTTCGAGCAGCTCGAGTACCGGAGCGTTTACCAGAGCGCCATCAACTACCTCGTGAGTGAGGTCTTCAATCCGCAGGTGTGCAAGCTGCCGGCCTGGGCGCTCTCGCGCGACAAGAACGAGAACTGCGTGCACGACGGCCTGCAGGAGTGGATGCGCCCCGACGAGGAGCTCGACTGCCCGTGGGACGATCGCAAGGACGGCGTCTGCAACAAGGCGCTCTTCGACCACGAGCACGGCGGCACCAAGGACTACTTCCTCAGCGGCGTGGAGCTGATGAAGCGCATCGCCCAGAACCCGCAGGTCCGCACGCTGCTGCTCGGCCACACGCACTACAACCAGCTCGAGGTGCTCCAGCAGGGTGACGAGCTGCTCCCCGGCAAGTTCCCGATCAACAGCGCCACGGCGAAGGAGCTGGCGACGCTCGAGGTGCAGAACCCGATCCGCGCCTACGCGTTCCTCCAGGACAGCGCGGGCGTGAAGGGAGAGTACGACGCCGCGCTGCTCCCGATGGCCGCGGTGACCGCGCGGAACGATCGCTTCGCGGCCCTCATGGACCGCATTCTCCCCAGCGCGCCGCGCGTGCTGGACGCGCCGCTGCCCGGCGCGGCGCGCGAGCTGGTGGTGCTGCGCCTCGTCTCCGCGTCCGACCTGACGAGCCAGACCACGACCGCGGGCGTCTCGGCCCTCGGCTTCGCGGTGCTGCACCTCACGAAGCAGAAGGACGCGCGCGCCGTGGCGAACGCCCAGATCAACAAGACCACCTTCTTCGTGAACCGTGGCTCGAACCTCTTCACGAACGTGAAGACCATCGATCTCGATCGCAACGCGCGCCTGAAGCCGCACGACGCCGAGAACCCCATCCAGAAGCTGTACGTCTGGTAGCCCCCGCTCGAGCTCTCTGATCTCCGAGCGCGAGGCTGCCCAGCGTGAGCAGCACGACCGCTATCCGGGCTCCGACTCTTGCTCCGACCTTGGACATCCCATTACTCATTCGCATTCAGAACCGCCCCGAGACCGAGGCCGCGGCGCCGTCGCGCTGCGGCGCCACACCGAAGCTCGCACGCGCCGGCTTCTCTGCCGAGCCGCCCTTCAAGAACAGCACCGTCGCGATGCCGACCGACACGATGCTCACCCCGAGCGCCACGTCGGCGATCAAGAACTCCGTCTTCACGCTGTCGATCTTGCTCTGCGAGCAGCGACCGAAGCACTCCTTCTCGAGGTCGCTGCGCCGCGTGACGCCGTGGATGCCGAGCACACCGAACGTCACCAGCGAGGCCGCGCCCAGGCCCCCGAACGCCCACGCCGCAGTATTCGCGCCCGCGGCCGGCGCGGGCCCGCGCTCACCTGCGGCCTCCGGCGAGGCCACGATTTTCGCCCAGCTCACCGTGACGACGCGCGACTTCTCGCCCTCGCGCACCACGACCTGCTGGTCGATGGGCGTCTCGCCGCCGTGCTCGAAGCGCAGCGTGTGCGTGCCCGGATCGACAGGCACCGCCTTGCCGTCGAGCGCTTCACGGAGCGGCTGGCCATCCATCGTGACGCGCACGTCGGTGACGTCCTTGCCCTCCACGCCCTTCGCGGCGAAGGCCATGGTGGGCGTCGCCGCCTCGACCTCGGTGAGCCAGCGCAGGCAATCGGGCTGGAGCACCGACGGGCACTTGTCGCTCACGCAGACCAGGAGCGACTCGCGCGCCCGCCGCAGCGCGCCGTTGCGCATCTGGAGCTGAGCGCCGCGGTACGCATCGGCACACGCCGCGCGCTCCGGATCCTGCTTCGGCTCTCCCGCGCTCGCGATGGGCTCGCCGGGAATGGCCACCAACGCCAGTCCACCGAAGAGCACCGCAAGCGCGCCGCGCCGCGTCGCATTCGTAGCCGAGCTCATCATCGTTTCCACCTCACATGCACTCCGGTTTGATCTGACGAATGCCGTCGGGACCGACGACGAAGGGATTGTCACAGGCGGCCTTGTGCGGCGACGCGGCGGCCGTCGGGCTCGCCGCCAGGATCGCTGGCGGCGACGGCACGATCGCGACCGGCGGGGGGACGTGCGGCGAGGGCCGCGCGGGCGCGCCCCCGATCGGCGCCTTCGCGGCGGGCACGACGCTCGCCCCCGGCGCCGGCGCCAGCGGGCTCGTGCCTGGCGCCGCCGTGCTCGCGGCCGTCAGCGCGGTCGTCGCAGCGGAGGTGACCGAGGCGGACGACGCCGTGCCCGGCAGCGACTCTGCCGGCGGACGCGCCGGCGCCGCGTTCGCGTCGACGCGCGCGCGACCGTCCGCCGCTGCGTGATTGCCGAGCGTGCGCAGGCCCACCACGAGCAGCGCGACGCTGAACGCGATCAGGGCCGCAGGCATGGTCCAGCTCCGGCGCGGAGACGCGCTCGGTGCACCGGTGACGTGCAGCTCCGACTCGGTCGTGGCCTCGGGGCGAACACTGCTCGCCACCCCGCCCGGGCTGGTGAGGGACGCCGTGACGACACGCACGCTCCCGGTCGATGACCGCGCGAGCAGCGCAAGCCCCGGCTCGGACCGCGGGGCGAGATCGCCCTCGATGCGCTTCATCATGTCCGCCAGGAGATCGACGCGCGGCCCCGCCGCCTCGCGCAGCCACTCCGCCACCTCGCGCGCCGGCGCAGGACGGACCAAGCGCTCGATGGCCATCGCCATCTCGCGCGCCGTTGCAAAGCGGTTCTCCGGCTCCCACTCGGTGGCGCGCGCGATGATGGCGTCGAGGCCCTCCGGCGCGTCGAGGCGCAGGCTGCTCGCCGGGCGCAGCGGGGTGAGCTGGTTGCTGGCGAGCTTGAGGTAGAGCGCGTCGTTGGGCTCGCCGGCGTGGCGTCGGCGCGCGACGAGCAGCTCCCAGAGGATCACCCCCACCGCATAGAGATCCGCGCGCCGGTCGACGCCGCCGAGCACCTGCTCCGGCGCCATGTAGGTGACCTTGCCCTTGATCACGCCGTCGCGTGTCTCCTGGGTGTTGATCGCGGCCTTCGCGATGCCGAAGTCGAAGACGCGCGCCACGCCGTCCTGGCCGACGAGCACGTTCGGCGGCGAGACGTCGCGGTGCACGATGCCGAGCGGCTCGCCCATGTCGCTCAGTGAATCGTGCGCCCCGTGCAGGCCCTCGAGCACATTGCAGACGATCGCCGCGATCACCTGGAGAGGGATCGGTCGACCGTCGGTGCGCGGCATGAGCGCCTCGAGCGACTCGCCGAGTACGAACTCCATGACGATGTAGACCTCGGACTCGTCGGCGACGACGTCGAGCGTCTGGATCACGTTCGGGTGCTTGAGCCGCGCCGCGAGGCGCGCCTCGTCGAGGAACATGTCGACGAAATGCTCGTCGTTCGCGTAGTGGGCGTGCAGTCGCTTGATGGCGACGACGCGCTGGAAGCCCACCGCGCCGTGCATCCGGCCGAAGTGGACCGAGGCCATTCCACCCGCGGCGATCTTGTCGAAAAGATCGTAGCGGCCGAGCTCACGAGGCAATTCACCGATACTCATGCGTGCCCCGGGCTCGTTTGCAAGCAACGTGCGCTGCGTGTTCGAGCCGCTTCTCCGCAGGTTCGGTCCGCGATTGCTTGGAACACACCGCGTCTTGCGGCGCCGTCCCTGCACCGCATCGCGGGCACTTACCTGCACCCGGCGACGGCTCTGCAGTGCAGATCCCGCGAATGCTGCGTTCGTACTCCCTGGGGAGTACAGGCGACGAAGTTGCATCGAGGGTCGGTCCGTCCGCGGAGCTCGCGGCGATTGAGGAGCGGCAACTGATGAATTCTCGGCTTCGTGGTCGTGTCATGGGTCTTCTCTTTCTCTCCACCTCTGCTGGCGCAATGGCCACTGCGGGAGGTTGCTCGTCGGACGATGCGGCGGCGCCGACGCGCCCGGTCGTCGAGCCGTCCCTGCCGGGTGTCGACGGCAGCGTCGCGCCGGGCGTCGACGCAAGCGAGCCGGCAGACGCCGCCAGCGACACCTCGGTCGCCACCGATGCCGCCGACAGCAGCGCGCCGTTGCAAGGCTGCGGGCTGCGCGCCGCCTCCGCGTTCTGCGACGACTTCGACTCCCCCGATGCGCTGAAGCCGGGCAAGACGAAGTGGGACTTCATCGAGCCGACGGATCAGCCCGTGGCCACGCTCTCCGGCACGCAGAAGGTCTCGGCACCGAGCTCCCTGCTCTCGCGCATCATCGACGGGACCACGCCCGGCGCGAAGTTCGCGAAGACCATCACCAAGGCCGGCTTCAAGGAGGCGACCTGGGAGTACGACGTCTTCCTCGATAACATCGGTACGACGGATGGCTTCTTCCTCGACGACTTCCAGTTCAGCGACTCGGGCGGCGCCGACTCGTTCGGCTTCCGGTTGGTGGCATTCGCGAACGCAGGCGCGCTCGACTTCATCCGCGTCGAGCACAACGCCGGCGCGAACAGCGGACCGTACGTCCTCGAGCCGAACCTCGCCGCGGGCACCGTCAAGCTCGGCGCGTGGCATCATTTCAAGCAGAGCGTGAAGTTCGACTTCGCGACCGGCGACGCCGGCGACGCCGGCGCCGACAGCGTCACCTACGCGCTGACCGTCGACGACGCCGCGACGCCGACCTTCACGAAGAAGTACGCGGGCGTGACCCGGGCCCAGGCCACGTTCGCGCGCTTCGCGGGGTTACCGCTAATCTTCAACAAGGCCAACAGCACGGGCCTCAAGATCTACTGGGACAACCACGTCGCCGAGCTGAAATGAGCAAGAGCCTCCTTGTCCTTCGCGGTGGGCTCGTGGCCGCGCTCGCGGCCACCGCCGCCTGCTCGTTCACGATGGGCTTCGACGGTTTCGCCGCCAGCGACGTGGCCTCCGGCGACGGCGGCAACGACGGCCGCGCCTCCGCCGATCCGGATGGCGGAGGGCCGGCAGTCGATGGCAGCAGCGGCGACGGCGGCCGCGACGCGGCGAGCCCCGCGGTCGACGCCGGTGATCCGAACCTGCCGCCGATCTTCGTCGACGGCGGGTCTTTCTGCGGGACCCAGGAGAGCACGGCGTTCTGCGAGGACTTCGACACCGCAGACCTGCCGGTCCGCTGGGTGAAGGAGGGCGTCTTCGCGAAGCTCACGAGCTACGCGGCGAAGTCGGCGCCGAACGTCTTCCTGCTCGACGTCCCCGAATCGACGGCCGGCGGCACCTTCGTCTCCAAGATCACGAAGACCATGGATGCGCCCTCCACGAACCTGGTGGTCGCCTTCGACTTCGTGCCCGAGAAGGTCAACCTCACGTCGTCGTTCCTCATCCTGGCCGCGCTCGAGTACACCAAGCTCGATCTGAAGTACTCGCTGCGTCTCGTTTATTCGAACGGCAGCATTCGACTCGAGGAGTCGAACCTCGTGCCGCCGCCGAACAACAAGGACGCCTACCACCCGTTCTTCACCGTGCCCGTCGGCAAGTGGACGCGGATCAAGCTCGATGTCGTCGCTTCGGGCGCCACGCCGGGAGCCCAGATCTCGCTCGATGGCACCGCGGTGGGCGCGCGCGAGACCATCACCCCCACGCCCGGAATGGACGCCACGCCCACGTTGCTCCTCGGCGCGGTATTCGCCGGTAATCCTAATACCGGCTGGCGGCTTCGTTACGACGACCTCACGGTCACGTATCGATGATTGCACGGAAAGCGAGCATGCGCGCAACGACGATTCTGTGTCTTCTCGGTCTCGGATGCAGCGCCAGAGATACCCATGCAGGCGCGACCGATGGTGGAATCGGACCCGCCGCCACGTCGCCCGTCGTCGACGGCGGGCCCCCACCCGAAGATGCGGCGCGGCCGACGCCGGACGCGCGGCCGCCGTCGACCTACACGAACCCGCTCCTGCCCAGCGACCTGCCCGATCCGTTCGTGCTGCGCGACGGCGCGACCTACTACGCCTTCGCGACCAACGCGGGCGCGAACAACGTGCCGGTGGTGACCTCGAAGGATCTCGCCAGCTGGACCCAGCTGCCCGACGCGTTGCCCGCGCTCCCCTCGTGGGCCAAGGCGAACGCCTCGCTCACCTGGGCGCCTTCGGTGCTCAGCCGCGGCAGCACCTTCGTCCTCTATTACACGGCGCGCAGCAAGGCGGCCGGCTTGCAGTGCATCGGGCGCGCGGTGGCGGCGACCCCGGCGGGCCCTTACGTCGACGACACGTCCGCGCCGTTCATCTGCCAGGAGACGCTCTGCGGGTCCATCGACGCCAGCCCGTTCGTGGCGTCGAACGGCGACGCGTACCTGCTGTGGAAGAGCGACGAGAACGCAGCCGCGTGCGCGAGCCCGTCGCGCATCTGGTCACAGCGCCTCGGCATCGACGGCCTCTCGCTGCTCGACGTCCCGCTGGAGCTGCTCGTTCGGGACCGAAACTGGGAGGCGCCGCTCATCGAAGGACCGAGCATGGTGGAGGTCGACAGTCGCTATTACCTCTTCTATTCGGCAAACTGGTGGGAGAGCCCTGATTACGGAATAGGATATGCCATCTGCACCACGCCGCGTGGTCCGTGCGCGAAGAAGACGCTCGACGGGCCGCTGGTGAAGTCGGGCAGCGGCGCGCTCGGGCCCGGCGGGCAGGAGGTCTTCTCCGATTCGCAGGGCCAGCTCTGGATGTCCTACCACGCGTGGTCGGCGCCCATCGTCGGGTACGCGAACGGCGGGAGCCGGTCGCTGCGCATCGACCGCCTCGACTTCACGGGCGGCCTGCCGTCGCTCGCGGGTCCCACCACCACGGCGAGGCCGCTATGACCGCGAGGTCTCTCACGGCGCACGAGAGCGACCCCGAAGAGGGCGACCCGCAGCGCGCGATCGCGACGCTCCCGCCGCCGCATGGCGCGAAGGACGCGTACAGCGCCCAGACGCGCGTGGGCACCTTGCCCGAGCACCTGCTCGAGGCCATGCGCCTCCACGAGACCGACGCCTCGTTCGAGAAGCGGACGAAGAGCGGAATGCTGCGCGCGGCGGCGCGTCCGCTCACCCACCCACCGCCGCCGACCTTAAGCGCCGCCGCGCCGCGGGCGGCACCTTCGACTCTCGCGACGCCCCTTCCGACGCCGGCGCCGACCTCGGCGCGGGTGGTCGTGGCGCCGTCGAAGACGCAGCGCAGCGCGCTGCGGCCGCTCGTCCTGGTGGCGCTCTTCGCCCTTCTGGGCGCGGTCTGCGCGACCGCGCTCGCGCTCCTGGGCGGCTGAGAAGCGATTTTTTCGTGGGCAGCGTGCGCCGTCGCTCAGCCGCCGAACGTGGCGACGCACAGCGCGTGATCGCTGTCCTCGGTCGGCGCGATCGGCTCGATGTGGGGGCCATGATAGCGCAGCGCCTCGTTGAAGATCTCGTAGCGCTTCGCGAAGCCGAACAGCCGCTGGGAGACGAGGATGTGATCGATGAGGGTCTTGTCGTTGCCGTGGAAGCACGAGTAGCGCTGCTCGGCGGGAAGGAGCTCGGCGGCGGCGCGGAGCGCGTCGTGAGCGGGGACGCCGTAGCCGCGGAGGATGCGCACGGGCAGCGAGTCGAAGCCGTCGTTCAGGTCGCCGAGCACGCACACCGCGTGGTCCGGAGAGCTCTTCATCAGGTCGTCGACGATCCCGCGGATGTAGAGGGCCTCGGCGGCGCGAAGCACCAGGCTGCGCATCGCCGACTCGGCGCGCGCGCGGGTGGTGAGATCCTCGATCTCGCGACCGTCCTTCGTCCGCTGGCGAACGGGAAGGTTCGACTTGAAGTGCGCGGTGAGCACGTCGATCTCGCCGAGCTCCGGGGCCTCGACGCGCACGTGCACCACTCCGCGGCGCAGCGGGATGCGATCGGCGAAGGGATCGACGTCCCCCTCGACGAACCGCGGGAACGGGAGCGTCTTCGCGGTGTGAACCTGCGACCACTGCACGGGTAGGCGCGAGAGGATCGCGCAGCGGATCCCGCGCTTGTCGGTGGTGCCCACCACCGGAGCCCCGTAGCCGAGCTCGGGGACGGCCTTCACGAGCCGATCGAGCTGCTGCTCCTCACCGACCTCCTGGAGGGCCACCACGTCGGCGTTGGCCCGCCGCAGGTTGTCCGCCAGGTTCACGAGCTTTCCTGGGCCGACGCCGCGCTCCGCGTCGTTCCGGGGCAGGAAGAAGTCCTTGAGGTTGAAGGTCGCGATCCGGCAAGACATGGAGGTGGCCGGCATCCTACGCCGCGCTAGACTCGAGGGCCATGGAGCTCAGCGACGACGCCCTACGGTCCATCGTGGCGCATCTTGCGCATCTGCGTGCCGAGTACGGAGAGGTCCTCGCCGATCCCGATCTCGTCGAGCCGAACGGCGAGTACTTCCCCGATCCCTTCGCGCTCGAGCCAGCCGCCATCGAGCGCCTCATGCGCCGCATGATGAGCTACGCCCCGCTCGCCGACGACCTCGAGGTGCAGCTCGCGTTCGTGGAGCCGGAGGAAGGCGCCGGCGGTGGCGGCTGCGGAAGCGGCGCCTGCGGACCGAACGACAAGGCGAGCGGCAAGCAGGCGATGAAGGGCGGCGCCGTCGAGACCCGCGACGGCTACGCGGTGGTGCTCGCCACCGGTGACGTGGGCGAGCCGAAGCTCCTCACCGCCTCGCTCGCGCGATCGATGGGTCGGCTCGTGCTCTTCGAGGCCGACGAGGAGGTCGATCCGCGCGTCGAAGGAGCGCTCTCCGAGCTCACGGCGGTGGCGTGTGGGCTCGGCGTGATCCTGCTGAACGGCGCTGCGCTCTACAAGAAGGGCTGCGGCGGCGTGAATCGTCACCAGGGAACGTTCCTGGGCGTCGAGGAGCTCGCCCTCGCGAACGCGCTGTTCGTGCGCGTGACGGATCGCAAACCGAGCTCGGTGCGTCGCCATCTCGACGTGACGCAGCGCGAGGCTTTCGACCTCGCGCTCGACTGGGTCGACGGCCAGCCCCGGCTCGTGAAGACCCTCGCCAAGGACCCCGAGTCCCTCGCCGACGGCATCTTCACGATCGAGGAGAAGAAGGGCTTCCTCTCGCGGATCCTCGCGCCGAAGAAGCCCGACGACGACCTCGCGGCCCTCAGTACGCCTCGCCCCGCGAAGGAGCGCTCGGACGAGGAGCGCCGCCGCCTCGCGGAGACGCGCGCGCTGGTGGAAGAGGCGCTCCAGGACTCGTAGGCGTCGCCCAGACGCTCGCCGCGAAGGTCCTACGGGGCGGCCGGCGCAGCCTGGGACTTGCAGCTGCCCTTGGTACGGAAGGACGAGACGACGCGACGGGTGAGCTCCTCGGTGAACGCGCGGAGGTCGACGATCGCGGAGCCGGCGGGCGTGACGTACCTTCCCGCCGTCGCCTTCCGCAGATCCTCGAGGGTGACCGCACCGAGCTCGTCGAGCGTGACGACGTTGTCCTTGTCGGCGTCGGCCGCGGCGAGCGGGTCGAAGCGCAACGCCTCCGCGGCGCCGGTGAGGCTGTCGGAGAAGAGCACGCTGCCGTCCATCGTGATGGCAGCGGTGTCGATCCCGTCACGCGGCACGATCAGCCCGGGCACCGAGCGCCCGTTCACGTCGCCCGTGCACGCGCTGTGGATGGTGTCGGAGGTGAAGCCCCACGTGAAGGTCTTGGTCGATGTGCCCTTGGTGGCGGTGCCCTGCACGGAGAAGGAGAGACCGCCCTTCACCATCGCGTCGACATCCGCCTGCGTGACCGGCTCGGCGAACGACGGGCCGACGTCATTGACGACGGCGGCCGGGGCAATCTCGAAGGAGACGGCCTCCCAGGGCCGCGCCGTGCGCACCGTCGCGGCGAGGAGGGACTTGGGGCCGGCAGGGACCTGGTCGATGATCTGCGACGTCGCCGAGGCCGTCACCACGCCGTCGACGCCCGCCACGGTCACCGCCGAGACATCGACGAAGAGGTGCGCGAGCTTCACGTTCCAGCCGTCACCAGTGGTGAAGCCCCTCTCGGCGGTGGGCGAAGAGGTGGTCAGGGCGAGCGCGCCGTGCGCCTGATCGCTGGGGGTGTTGTCGCACGCCGCGAGGAGCAGGCCAGCGCAAAGGACCGGGAGGATTCGAAGGTTCATCATCATGACCTCAGAAGCTGGCAGTGACGGTGGCGAGGAAGGTCCGACCGTTCTGGACGATCTGACGTTGGCGGAACTCGCCGCTGGGAATGATCGAGTACTTGAAGTCGGCCACGTTGTACGCGCCGATCGCGTAGCGCGCGTTCATGCGCTCCACCTCGCCGGAGAGGACGAGGTCCCAGATCACGGCGGGATCAGTGTTCCCCTGCGGGGCATCGGACACCAGCTCGTTGCGGTCGGGGCGCGGTCCCTCGAAGGAGACGCGGGTCATCCCCATCACGGTGCGCCCGATGATGGGAACGGCGCCCTTGAACGACGCCAGATGCTCGATCGAGTTGGGGACGTCGCGCAGCGTGACATCGCTGATGTAGCGCGCCTTCTGGTACGAGTACGTGGCCGCGAGCATCCAGCCCTGCCGCCATTCGCGGCGGATCTCCGCCTCGGCGCCGAGGACGAGGACGCTCGCCGGTGAGTTGCTGTATTGCACGAGGCCGCTGCCCGGGGCCGTCTCGTTCAGGCGCACCAGGTCCTCGACGAGGTTCGTATAGCCGGCGACCAGCCCGGTCACCGTGGGCGAGATGCGGTGCGAGTACTCGATCTCGCCAGACCAGATCTGCTCGGGCTTGAGCGTGATTGGAGGGACCTGGAACGTGGCGGCGAAGTGCAGCTCGTAGACGCTCGGCGCGCGGAAGGCCTTCGCGCCCATGACCTTGATGTTGCCGCCGTCGTACGGCTTGATGATGACGGCGAGACGCGGGTTGAACGCCGATCCGAAATCGAACTTCGGGAGGTTCGAGTAGTAGTCGAGGCGCGCGCCGGCCACGAGCTTCACGCGCGCGGCGGCGTTGACGTCGGCGTTGACGTAGCCGGCGCCGACGGTGAACGGATCGTTGCGACCCGCGTTGCCGTTGTCGTCGAGGAGGTAGGCCCCGGCATCGTTCTCGCCGACCTGGCGCGCCGTGAAGTGACGGATGATCTCGCCGCCGGCGGTGAGACGAAGCGCGGTGGTCGGCGTGTACACGAAGCGCTGCTCGAAGCCGCCCCAACGGCCGCGGTACGAGTCGTGCGACGGGCCCCCGGTGGCTGCGACGAACGGCGAGAGCCCGTCGAAGTTGTAGGTGTTGAAGTGCGCGCGTGAGAGCGACTGCAACGTCTTCGTCACCTGCGGCTCGAAGCGAGCCTCGAGCATGCCGCGCGTGTCACCGAAGCGCGCCGAGCGATCGCCGAAGATCGTGTCGTACTCGCCGGTGGGCAGGTACTTCCGCCGCGAGTTGAGGAACCACTGGAGCGTGAAGGCCTTGTACCAGAGGCGCCCCGTGAGCATTCCGCCGTGCTGGCGGTCGGTGCCGCGCGTGTTGCCGTCGGTGGGGAGGCCGTTCGCGCCGATCTGCGCCTTGGGGTCGCGCGGGTCGGACACGTACTCGGGGAAGAAGAAGTCGCGGCCGGCGCCCTGCTGCCCGCTGACCGTGGCCCAGAAGCCGGCGTCGGGCGCGAAGCGCACCACCGCCGTGGCGCGCGCCTTCGTGATGCCGTAGTCGAACGTCCCGAGCGAGGCCTCGCCATGGGTCGGCTCGTTGTGCGAGCGTGTCACGAGGTTGATGACGCCGAAGAAGGCGCTCGAGCCGTAGAGCACCGACCCCGGGCCGCGCACCACCTCGATGCGCTCGATGTCGTCGATGTCGACGCGGCCGTCCGTACCGATGTACGAGGACCAGATGTAGTTGTCGTTCATCGGCTGTCCATCGAGCAGCACGAGCACGCGGTTGCCGTAGTCGCCGGGGCGCGAGAAGCCGCGGAAGCCGGCGGTGGTGTAGCTCTTGTCGTCCGAGAGATAGATGCCGCGGATCCCGCGGATGGCCTCGGCGACGGTGGGGTAGCCCATCGCGCGCAGCTCCTGGAGGGAGATGATCGATACGGACGCGGGCGCGTCCTCGACCGACTCCGTGTTACGCGAGGCGGCGCTGACCTCCTCGACGAACGAGAGCTGCGCCTCGATCTTGGTCTCCTTCTTGGAGACCTCCACCACCTCGGTCACGGGGCGGTAGCCCTGCTGAGAGATGACCACGGTGTGCTTGCCGACCGGGACGCTGAGGACGGCGGGCGTGAAGCCGACCGGCTGTCCGTCGATGGTGATCAGCGCATCACGCACGTCGGAGGCGACGACCAGAGCGCCCGTCTGCGACGAGAGCCGCGCGCGCACCGCAGTCACCTGATTCGCGGGGATCTCGGTGGCGACCTCGCCGGTCTGGTAGCCCTCCTTCGTGAAGAAGAAGGTGTGACGACCCGGGGGAACCTGCAGCGCGCACGGCACCGTGCAGGCGACGGGTCCGTTCTCCTCGTCGACGCGGACCACCGCGCCGCTCTCGCCTTCGAGGCGCGCGGTGCCGAGGATCTGCTTCAACTTGAGGCTGATCACCACCTCCTGGCCGATCTTCAGCGCCACGAGCTCGGACTCGGCCGGCTCGTAGCCGGCCTTCTCGACGATCACCTTGCGGCGGCCCTCGGCCAGGCCGAGCGTGCGGGGCGAGTTGCCGCGCGGCCCGAGGTCCTTGCGATCGAGGTAGATCGTCGCGCCGGGCGGGTCGGTCTCCACCTTCAGGATCGCGACGCTCGGGCTGATGCGCTGGAGCGCATCCTCGACGCGCTTGCGCGAGGCCGGGTTCGTCTCCCCTTCGAGCGCGAGAACGTAGTAGCGGAACGCGTCCGGCGCTCGCTGCAGCTGCTCGTAGGTGCGCGCGATGTTGAAGAGCACGTTCTTGTTCGGCACGAGCCGGTTCGACGAGAGGAAGTGCTCCAGCGCCCCCTTGAAGTCCTTCTGCTCGTAGCGCTCGGCGCCGATCTGGAACTGGAGGTCCGCCTCGTCGGCGAGGTCGTCGGCGCGCGCGGCGGAGGCTGTCAGCAAAAAGCACGCCGCCACGGTGGCGACGAAGAGCTGGGAAAGCCGGTGAGTCATCCTCATCGAGACCTCAATGCGATACGTGTAGACTGCAATCGAACCTCACCGCTCCATTCGAATTTCGCTGTCGGGATTGCGCGGCGCGCTGGGCGGCCGCGCGGGCACCGCGGCGGGACCGGTCTTCCAGGGCCGGAGCGGCGGCGCGACGCGCGCCGAGCCACTGGGCGCGCCCGGCTCGGCCGCATCGACCGTCGTGGGAGGCGCCGCTGCCGTCTCCGTCGTAGCGGGCGGCGGCGTCGCCGTGGTCGGTGACGTGGCGGCCACCACCGCAGGGCTCGGCGGCGCGACCGACGCGCTCGCCGAGGGTAGCTCGAAGGCCGTCTTCGGCTTCGTCCCTCCGGAGAGCATGCGCATGACCAAAATGACGCCGGCGAGGAGCACGACGGCGCCGAGGAACCAGAGCGCGCCTCCGCGCCGGCGGGGCGACGGCTCCGCGACCGGGACCGCCGAGGCGATCGCCGTCTGGCTGGTCGCGTTGCGGGTCTCGGGGCTGCGCGTCGGGGTCGCGGTCGGGGCGGGAGGCGGCGGGATCGAATCGGCGTCGCTCGCGGCGGAGCCGCCACGGGTACGCGCGATGTCCTGGATGCGCTCGACGGACGCGCGGGCGCGCTTCGGCGCGAACGGGAGGAGCGCCGCCGCCAGCTCCGCGGCGTCCTGGAAGCGATCATCGGGCGACTTGGCGAGGCACCGGTCGACGACCGCCTCGAGCCCCTCGGGCAGATCGGCGCGAAGCGCGCCGAGCCTCTGGTGCGGGTCGTGGAGGATCTGCGCGATGAGGCTCGTGACCTCGCTGCTGGTGAACGGCGTGTCGCCGGTGAGCAGCTCGAAGATGACGACGCCGAGCGACCAGATGTCGGCGCGCGCATCGACGTCACGCGTCGAGCGCAGCTGCTCGGGCGACATGTAGTGGGGCGAGCCCATGATCTGGCTGGTGTGCTGCGATGCGAGATCGAGGTCGAGCGCGCTGGCACCGAGCGCGGCTTTCGAGATGCCGAAGTCGAGCACCTTGATCAGCTTGCGTGCGCCGGGGCCCTGCGCGAGGAACAGATTCTCGGGCTTGATGTCGCGATGGACGATGCCGCGGACGTGCGCGGCGGCGATGCCCTCGCAGGCCTGGATGACGAAGTCCGCGACCTCCTCCGCCTCGAGCCGCTTGCGGATCTGGAGGAGCAGCGAGAGGTCGGTGCCCGCGAGGAGCTCCATCACGATGAACGGGGTGCCGTCCTCGGCGTCGCCGACGTCGAACACCTTCGCGACGTGGTCGCTCTTGATCTTCACCGACGCGCGCGCCTCACGGCGGAAGCGCGCGACGAGCTCGGGCTGCGCGAGCGCAGCCCGACGCAGGAACTTCAGCGCGACGCGCTCGTCCAGACCGAGGTGGGTGGCCTCGACCACCACCGCCATCGCGCCCTCGCCGATGAGGCGCCCGATGCGGAACTTGCCGTTGAAGACCTGTCCTTCACGTACGGGCGATTCGACAGAGGGGGCCAAGCGTTGTCACGTTAACATGCGTGTCACGGCCGACGACAGTTCGTCGCACTCCGTGACGTCGCTTGCGCGTTCTGCGCAATCGCCGCGCACCCGATGACGCTCAGCGTGAGCGCAGGATGTCGTTGTCGGGCGGAGCGGGTGCGAGACGCGACGGCGCGGGCGGCGCGCCGGGCGGCGCGCTTCGGCGGGTCGGCACATAGCGACCGCCCGCGTGCGACGGCGTGCTCGCGGAGAACACCGCCGACGCCGACGCCGACGCCGACGCCGGCGCCGACGCGCTGGCCGACGCGGGCGGGGTGGCCAGCGCAGTGACCGGCGGGGCTTCAATCGGGATGGCGCTCGGCGTCGGGGCCGCCGGGCTCGCCATGGGCGCGACGCTCGGGATAGGCGTCGCCACGGCAGGCGCGGCCGGCTCGCCGCGGTGGCGCATCAAGAGGAGGGCCAGCGCGCCGAGCGCGATGCACGCGAGCACCGCGATGAGGAGTACCGGCCGCTTCGGCGACGCGCTCGGCTCGACCGCGGTCGACGGCGCGGGCGGCGCCGGCCGCTCGTACGAGTCGGTCAGCGAGACCTTCGCCACGCCAGGGGCTCGCAAGCTCGGGCTCGACTCGAGCGTATCGATGCCGTCGGACGGACGCGGCGGCATCGACGAAGGCATCGCAAGGTGGGGATCGAGCCCGCCGTCGGCCACGTGCGCGACGGCATGCGAGGCGACGGAGTGTGCGCGCCGACGGGCGAACGGCAGCAGCGCCAGCGCGAGCTCGGCGGAGTTCGCGTAGCGCCTTTCGCGCTCCTTCTCGAGGCAGCGATCGATGACCTCGACGAGACCCGCCGGCACCTCCAGATCCGCCGGCACGGCGGCCCGTGGCTCCTCCAGGATCTTCGCGACGAGCTCCGTGAAGCGCTTCGCCTCGAAGGCTTTGGTGCCGGTGACCAGCTCGAAGAGCACGCAGCCGAGCGCCCAGACGTCCGCCCGAAGGTCGACATCCCTCGAGGCGCGGAGCTGCTCCGGCGACAGGTAGTGCGGCGTCCCCATGTTCGAGCCGCTGCGGCCGGTGGTGGCACTCTCGATGCTTCGCGGCTCGCCGAGCGTCGCCTTCGAGATCCCGAAGTCGAGCACCTTGAGCAGCGGACGCCCGTCGTTACCCTGCACCAGGAACAGGTTCGCGGGCTTGACGTCCTGGTGGACGATGCCGAGGACGTGGGCCTCGGCCAGCCCCTCGCACGCATGGATCACGTACTCGGCGGCGCGGTGGAACGGCAGCGGGCCGGTGCCGACGAGCGCGGCGAGCGTGCTGCCCTCGAGCAGCTCCATGACCATGAAGGGCCCGTAGTCCGCGTGCATACCGACGTCGGAGACGCGCGCGACGTGCTCGCTCCGGAGCTTCACCGCGGAGCGGATCTCGCGCTCGAAGCGCGCGACCACCGCCGGCGAGCGCTCGATGTCCTGGCGAAGGAACTTCAGCGCCACGCGCTGATCGAGCTGGATGTTGATCGCCTCGAGGACGATGCCCATGCCGCCCGTGCCGAGGACCCGCTCGATCCGGAACTTCCCGGCGATCGTCTGGCCGGGCGCGAAGCCGGACGGAAAGGTGGTGTCGTCGCGTGGTGTCATCCGATACCGACGCCGAGCGTATCAGGGCGATGCGAAGCCGCGCACGAAGTCCGTGATACATGCACGCGTCGTGACCTGGGAGCGGCCGCGGACGTGACGCGTCAGGGCATCGACTCTGCGCGGTGCCGATCCCGGGCGGGAAAACCTCGATATTCCAGCCGCGAAACGCGGGATCGAGCCACGCGTCATTTCAGCCGCGGGAGGCGCCTTCGACGCTCGGGCGCCTCGAGGACGAGGCGGCGGATGCACGATTGCGCATTCTGCGCATCGAGGGCGGCCGCCACGATGGCGTTCGACCCACCGTCGGAGTGCCCGACCAGGACGGCGTCGTCGATCCCGCGCTCTTCGAGGAGGCGCGGCAAGGAGGAACACGAGCGCGGGCGAGCCCGCTGCACACTCGCTCGACGTGCGGCGTCATACCCGCAGCTTGAAGCGCTGGATCTTGCCGGTGGCGGTCTTGGGGAGCTCGGCAAGGAAATCGATCCGCCGGGGATACTTGTAGAGCGCAAGCTTCGCCTTGACGAAGAGCTGGAGCTCGGCGACCAGCGCCTCGGAGCCGTCACGCCCCTCCGCGAGCACCACGAAGGCGCGTGGCTTGATGAGGCCTTCGCCGTCCGGGTGTCCGACCACCGCGGCCTCGAGCACCGCGTCGTGCTCGGAGAGCGCGCTCTCGACCTCGAACGGCGAGACCCAGATGCCGCCGACCTTGAGCATGTCGTCGGAGCGGCCGGCATAGGTGTAGTAGCCCTCGTCGTCGCGCACGTAGCGGTCGCCGGTGCGCGTCCACGGCCCGTGGAACGAGGCGAGGCTCTTCTCGCGCTGGTTCCAGTACGTGGTGCAGCTCGATGGGCCGCACACCCACAAGGAGCCTTCCTCGCCGTCGGGGGTCGGCGCGCCGGTGTCGTCGACGAGCTTCAGCAAGTAGCCGGGAACGGGCTTGCCGGAGGTGCCATAGCGCACGTCACCGTGACGGTTCGAGAGGAAGATGTGGAGCAGCTCCGTCGAGCCGATGCCGTCGAGGATGTCAGTCCCGAAGCGCGCCTTCCATCGCTCGCCGGTGTGCTTGGGGAGCGCCTCCCCGGCCGAGATGCTGGCGCGCAGCTTCGGCGAGCCGAGGTTGTCCTTCGTCGCGCCATGCGCGAGCATCGCCGCGAAGAGCGTGGGCACGCCGCAGAAGATGGTCGGCTGGTGCTTCTCCAGCGTGCGCATCACCGCGGCCGGCGTCGGCCGCTCGGCGAGCAGGACCGCCGTCGCCCCGACGTGGAGCGGGAACGTCATGGCGTTGCCGAGCCCGTAGGCGAAGAAGAGCTTGGCGGCGGAGAACACCACGTCGTCCTCGCGCAGGCCCAGGACCCCGCGCCCGTAGAGCGCGGCGGTCTGCACGAGATGCGAGTGCAGGTGCACCGCGCCCTTGGGCGCGCCCGTCGAGCCGGACGAGTAGAGCCAGAACGCGACGTCGTCCGCGGTGGTCGGCTCCGCGTCCTTCATCGGCTGGCTGGCCTGGAGGACTGCTTCGAGCTCGAGATGAGCGACGGTGCGCGAGACGCGGGTCGAGCCCATGCTGGGCGGAGCGCCGCTGTCCGACCCGTGATCCACCGCCACCGGCGACCTCACCACCACCACGCGCGGCGGCTTCGCCATGCTCGACACCGCGGGCGCTACCTTCTCGAGCAACGCATCGCTCACGAACAGCACACGCGCGCGACTATCGGCGAGCATGAACGCGTAGTCCTCGGTGGTCAGCAGCGTGTTGACGGGCACCGCCACCACGCCGGCGCGGATGGCGCCGAAGAAGAGCGCCACGAAGTCCACCGTGTCGTGCAGGCACAGCATCACGCGCTGCTCGGGCAGCACGCCGAGTCCCCGGATCGCCGACGCCGCGCGAGCCGTCAGGTCGGCGAGCTCGGCGTAGGTGGTGATGCGATCGTCCTCGATGAACGCGGCGCGCTCTCCTCGCCCCTGCGCGACGTGGCGGTCGATGAAATCGACCGCCGCGTTGTAGTGGCGCGGTACGCTGACGAATGGCGCGTGATGCGGTTCGGTCGCGGGCTCGACGAGGGCGTAGGAGGTCTCCACTGAGGTGGAGGATACGCTCAGGGGAACGTGGCGTCTTCCGGCGCGGTGCCCTTCACGAACGTCGTGCCGCCGCCGGCCTGCGCGACCTCGACGTCGTCGCTCTCGAAGCGCTGGAGCTGGAACGTGTTCGTTCCGCCGCGATGGTGTTCGGCGAGATCTCGATGCCGTACGCCTTGATGGCGACCGGCGCCTTGATGCCCTGAGCAACGACCAAGCTCGCGTTCGGCGATCCGTCGGGCTCGCGGGCCGCAGGGTTCGCCGTGAAGCCCTGTGCGCCAGCGCGCACGAACGTCGCCGTGCAGCTCGGCGCCGTCGGGTAGTCGGGGTCGTACGCGTCGAAGGGGAGCGAGACCTTCGAGGTCGGGAGCAGGATGCGCAGGCCACCGAGCTGGTGCTTCGCGACCGCGCCTCCGCGGATCGGGAACGAGAGCGTCTACGACGGGATCTGACCGTCGGGCGTGGCGAACGCCTGCGCCTGGAGATTGTACGTGCCGGGCACCTTCTCGCGACCTTCACCGGCCTTGATGCCGGCGCGAATCGGCGCTCTCGGGTGAGGATGCGCGAGGCGCTCATGGGCGTGTCGTAGGGATCGAGCGGACAAATCTTCCTCACAATGTGCCGTCGAGTGCGCTGGCATTCGCGCTTGAGGTATGCTCGGCCACGCGATGTTGCGGAGCCCGCCCGAGCCGGAATCAGAGGAGATCAACCTCTACATCTCGACCTACTACTCGCTGCTGCGATCGTCAGGCGAGGTACGGGTGCGCGCCTTCGAGGAGGCGCACGGCTACAGCGGGTCGAGCCTGCATGCCGGCGCCCTCGCCGACGAGCCCGATCTCTCCGCCTTCGCGTACGCCGCGGCCCGTCTCCCCGACGACATGCCCGACACCGACTTCATCATCCTCGGGCAGTCCCACGAGCTGTTCGAGGCGGCGGGCTACGACGTGCGGCGCTGGAAGATCGCGAAGACCCGCGGTCGCCGGCGCCCGCTACGTGTCGACGGCAACGGCAAGCTCGCGGTCTTCATCGCCAGCGCGAGCGACATCGACGACCTCGTGCCGATCGTGACCGCGTACCAGATCGAGTGGAACAAGATCCACGGCCGGCTCCGCCGCGCGGCGCCCTCGCCGGAGGCGATGGTCGAGGCCACCAAGGATCCCGTCGCGCTCGCGGCGGCGCTCGGCGTACCCGTCGCCGATGCCCAGAAGCTGCTCGACGCCTTCGGGCCAGCACGGCTCGAGCGCGGCGGCCGTGCGCTCTACGATCGCCCGCTCGACCTGCGGATCCGCATGCTCGCGTCCTCGTACTCGCAGTACCAGCGGGCGGCGCAGCGGTGGTGGAGCGGCATCGAGCCGGCGTACATCAAGCCGACCGAGCCGCGGCGGCCTCCGGTCTACTTCGTCTCGTCGAACACGCATGCCCTCGCGAACCTCGTGGGCGGATATGCCCGCTCGCACTCCGACGAGATCGTCGCGTGGGCGCGCCTGCGTGATCCGGAGGGCCTCGGTGACGAGGTGGCCCGCCTCGCGGCGCTGAACGACCCGACGCAGCTCGCGCCGGTGCTCTACTACCTGCTGCGCAGCTACATTCACTCGGATCCCAGCACCACGAAGATGAACGAGGTGCGCAACTTCGAGGCGTCGAAGGGCCTCGTGCACCTGTCGGAGCCGGGGCACATCGACGTCGACGCGCAGATCGCCCACCTCAAGGATCTCGATCCCGAGCTGCTCGATCCGCGCCTCAAGATGCCCGGGATCGAGCGCCTGAAGAAGAGCGACGCGGTGCTGGTGAACATCGACTACCCGCTGGGAATGGCGGCGTACCACCTGCTCTCGCGCCTCGGGCAGGGCGTCGGCGAGCTGCGCGGCATCTACATCATGGGCAAGGCGGCCACGCTCAACGGCCGCGTCGGCGACGTGATGCTGAGCGGCAACGTGTACGACGAGCACTCGAAGAACACGTTCCTCTTCAAGAACGCGTTCACCGCGCGCGACGTCGCGCCGTATCTTCGCCACGGCAGCGTCTTCGACAACCAGAAGGCGGTCACGGTGCGCAGCGCGTTCCTCCAGAACAAGGAGTACATGGATGCGTTCTATTCGAGCGGTTACACGGTGCTCGAGATGGAGGCCGGTCCCTTCCTCGGCGCCACGTACGAGCTCGTGAACCCGCGCCGCGTCCCCACCGACGAGGTGGTGCACCTCTCGGCGCACACGCCGTTCGACGTGGGGATCGTGCACTACGCGTCGGACACGCCGTACTCGCGGCGCCAATCCCTCCTCTCGAAGAGCCTCAGCTTCTTCGGCGTGGACGCGACGTACGCGTGCGCGATCGCCATCGTGCGCCGCGTGATCGAGCTGGAAATCGCGCGCCTCCCTCCGTAGCGGGCGCGTCTCGCCGAGACGTGAGAAAGAGGATCGCGGAGCCGCGGAAGCGAAAATTAAAAAAGAGGAGCGCCGCTTCGGTTCTCCTCTTTCCTTCTGGCTTCCGCGACTCTCCCTCTCACGCATCAGCGGAGGAGCGCGGATTCGACCAGCTCCAGGCGGTCCTGGCCCCAGAAGAGATCGTCGCCCACGATCCACGTGGGGACGCCGAACACGCCGCGCGCTGCGGCCTCGTCGGTCAGGGTGCGGAGCTGCAGCTTGATCTCCGCGCTGTCGGCGCGGGCCAGCGCGTCATTCGCGATCGCCTCGTCGCCCGCGCAGGCCGCGAGCACGGCGTCGTCCGTGATGTCGCGATCGTCGGCCCAGTAGGCCCGGAACACCGCGTCGCGGTACGCGTCCTGACGGTCCTCTGGCAGCGCGAGGTACACGCGGAGCGCGCGCACGGAATTCGTGGGGAAGCGCGACGGGAAACGGAAGGGCACGCCCCAGTAGGCGGCCCAGCGATGGATGTCCTGACCGAAGTAGCGCTGCTTCGCCGCCGAGAACGTGGCGAGGGGAACGTCGGCCATGCCGATGGTGCGGAAGAGGCCGCCCAGGAACGTGGGCTTCCAGCGGACGGTCGCGCCCGTCTTGCTCGCCAGCGCCGCCGCCTGCGTGGCCCCGAGGTACGCGAACGGCGAGGAGAAGTCCCAGTAGAGATCCACGGCGGCGCCGGTGCTCGGGCGCGTGGCCGTGGCCTCCTCCTTCGCCTCCCCTTCCACGAACGCGATCCGATCCTGCCCCCAGTAGAGGTGCGTTCCGTCCACGACCCACGCTGGCACGCCGAAGATCCCGAGCGCCACCGCCTCGTCGGTGCGCTCCCGCAGGACGTCCTTCACGCACTGCGTGTCGATCGCGGCGAGCACCATCTCGGCGTCGTGACCGCACGCGCTGAGGACCCTGGCGATCACCGCGCGATCCGAGATGTCTGCATTCTCCACCCAGTAGGCGCGGAAGAACGCCTCGACCACCTTCGGGTCGATGCCGCACACGAGCGTCGCGCGCAGCGCCTCGACCGAGCGCATGGGGTGGTTCGCGGGCATCGTGAGTGACACGCCGAAGCGCTGCGCCCAGCGGTTCATGTCCTCGAGGTTGTGCTTCGCCTTCGCCGGCGACAGCGTGGCGAACAGCTTCTGCGGCGTATCGTTCGCGCGGAAGACGCCGCCGAGCAGCAGCGGACGGTAAGACAGCTCCACGCCCATGCGCTTCGCGAGCGCCGGCGCCTGCGTCGACCCGAGGTACGCGTACGGGCACGTGTAGTCGAACCAGAAATCGAGCGATTTGGCGGGGTGGGTGCGGCCGTTTTCGAAGGTTGCCATCGGGGGTGGCTCACTCTACCGCGGGTGGCGCCACCGTACGACGCGTGGACGGCAGTGCTCACGCGCGGTCCTTTCCCCACGCCGATCGAGCGCGCGCTGTGGGCGGGGCGTCTCTCGCTGTGCGCGACCGAGGCGGGCGGCGCGCATCCGCGCCAGACCGCGACCACCCTCGCGCTGCCGATCGGGTGAGATGAGATTCACACGGAGGCTCGGAGCAGCGGAGTGCGAGAGAACGAGAGTCGCGGAGTCGCTTCCGCGACCCCGCGATTCTCTGCCTCTGGTCGCTCGATCTCGGGGCGTCCGAGCCTCCGAGCGTCCCGTGAATCTCGCTCCCCCCACCACGGACGATTCACCGCGTGAGAGGCGGGGGCGTCAGCTCTTGGGAGCGGCGAACGTGCCCGGCGCGGGAGCCGCGAACTCCCACACGAACGTGGCCTCGCCCTCGCGCTTGTCCGGCGGCGTAACGCCGAGACCGTTGAGGCTCTTCGTCACGCAGTCGGCGACCTCGGCGGGCGCCGTGGTGTTCGCCTTGTCGACCGCGACGTTCGTGAACTTGCCGGCCTCGGTCTCGACGTTGAACTTGATCGTCACCTTGCCCTGGGCGCCCGGCGTGGTCTTGAGGACGCCGTCGTAGCAAGCGCGGATGTCGTTGTTCTTCGTCTCGAGGACGGCCTTCGTGTCGTCACGGTACATCTCGGGGCTGCGCGCAGCGAACGAGCAACCCGCGACGAGGGCGGAGGTGGCAGCAATCAGGAGCAGGCTCTTCATCACTTCTTCTCCGCGGGCTTGGCTGAGGTGGCGGGAGCCGGCGTGGCGGGCGTCGCGGGCTTGGTGGCCGGCGTCGTCGTCGTGCCGGGCTTCACGGGCGTCATCGGCTTGGTGGCCGGCGCCGTCGTGCCGGGCTTCATCCCGGGCTTCGCGTTGGCATTCGGATCGACGGGGTCGCCCGGAGCCTTGATGGACTCGGTCTTCGTGCCGACGACCTTCTCCTTGCCGGTGGTCGGGTCGATCTCGACCTTCTTCTGCGTGACGTCCTGCTCGATGACGAGGAACTCGACGCGGCGGTTCTTCTCGCGGTTCTCCTCGGTGTCGTTCGCCGCGATGGGCTTCTCGATGCCCCAGCCCTTGGCGACCATGCGAGCCGGATCCACGCCGTCCTTCTTGACGAGGTGATCCATGACCGACTTTGCGCGCTCGTCGGAGAGGGTCTTGTTGCGCTTGGCATCACCCTCGGCCGACGCGTGTCCCTCGATGGAGATCTTCTTCACCTGCGGGTTGTCCTTGATGACCTTCGCGATGTCGGCAAGCAGCGAGTCGGACTCGGGCTTGATGATCGCCTTGTTCACCTCGAACTGGATCTTCTCCTTGAAGTCGATCTTGTTGTCGCGCAGCTCGACGCGCGGCGGCGGCTTCGGCTCCTCCTTCGGCGGGGGCGGCGGCGGGGGCGGCGGCGGCGGCGGCGGCGTGCCCGCGATGGCGAGTGACTGCGCGCCGGCGAACGACGTCGTACCGCCGCAAGCTGCGGTGGTGCCGACGACCCCGATCAGCAAGGACACCGCGGTAACGCGGGTCATGAGGGAGCGTGTGGAAAGCATCGTTTCGATCCTCTTCTTAATCGAGAGAAAGCCCCGAGACCCCTGAAATATCCGAGACGATATGGATCGTCTACGTCATTCGACGATCATGCGGTCACCGGCGCCGCGACCGAAGGTCTCCGGGCTGTACATCTCCTCGGCCTTCGGCGGCGGAACGACGAAAACGCCCGGCGTGGTGGCTTTTGCAACGTACGTGTAGTCCCACACGCCGTCGTAGAGGAGCGAGGTGAAGGCCTCGACACGCTCGTCACGCATGTTCTGGTGCTCGTACCAGGTACGGTTCCAGTACCAGTATCGGCCCCCCTTCGCCGCGGCCGTCTCGGCCTTGGGGTCCTTCGGGATCTCGCCGGTGACGGCGAGCGCGGCGTTGAGCGGCTCGAGTCCGGCCGGGATGGGGTCGACGAGCGCGACGTGGTAGCGCCGTGACTGCGCGACCATCGAGACGCGCACGCGGACCTTCGAGCCGGCCTTCACGCGCCAGGTGCCGTCGGCGTCGCGCTTCACGTCCTCGGGCTTCTCGGCGCCCTCGTAGAGCCGCGAGACGACGAAGCCGTGATCGGCGGGCGGGAGCTTGAGGTCGGTCGGCGCGTACTGCATGCCGACGCGGTAGTAGAGGCGCCCCGGTCCGTCCTTCCCGATGACGAGGTTCTGCGATTGCCCCTTCAGCTCGGTGGCGAGCCACTGCATCGGGACCTTCACCTCACTGAATTCCGTGGTGCGCCCCTTGAACGCGTGCTGACCGGCGAAGCGATCGCCCAGCCATACGCGCGCCACGAAGTCGGGCGTCACCTTCTCGTAGGTGTTGAAGTAGCGGTCGAGCGCGAGGAGCACGAACGCGTTCTCGTTGGTGTTCTGCCAGTGGCCGCCCGCCGTGCGGTGCGCGAGCAGCCCCTTCACCAGCTTCGGGATGACGGTGCTGTCCTTCTGATCGCCGATGAGCGACTCGAGGAGCACGCCGTCGGCACGGCGGTCCGAATTGAGGAGCAGGTAGTCCGCGTCCTTGTAGCCGCTGACGAAGTGCGCGTTGCCCGCGGTCTCGGTCACGCGGTTCGCGACGTGCCGCCGGATGGCCTCGTTCTCGGCCGCGCTGTTCCTGTCCTGCGAGAGCGTCGGCCAGATCCAGCCCACCGCCTCGATGGGGAGCTTCTCGACGCCGCCCGCCTCCGCCATGAGTCGCTTGGCGCGCGCGGGGTCGGGATCGTTCAGGCGCTTGCGCACGAAGAGCGCGTAGGCGACAAGCGAACGGCGCGCGTCGTCGCTGTACCAGTACGGGATGTAGCTCTCGACGTTGCGCAGGTAGCCCTGCGCGCGACGGAGCATCTCCTCGTCGGGCTGGTAGCCCTTGTCCTTCGCGCGGGTCAGCGCGTGCGTCACGTGGATGCTGAGGTACGGCCAGGGATTCTCCTGCCAGAAGCCCCAGCCGCCGTTGCCGTTCTGATGGCGCTTCAGCTTCTCGAAGTCGGTGATCATCGAGGCCTCGAGCGCCGCCGGCTTCGGCAGGCCCTCGGCCTTGAACGCCGCGAGCACATCGCGCAGCGCGGCGATCGACATCACCCGCGAGGCGATCTGCTCGTTGCACTCGAACGGGTACTTCACCAGGTACAGGACGGCCTCGGTGAGGGCCTGCACCTGCGTCGAGCTCGTCGTGATCTCGAGCCCGCCGAACTGCGTGAACACGCCGGGGGGCATCTTCACGGGCTGCGCGATCGCGCCCTCGTCGATCTCGCCATAGGTCGCGAAGGCCTCGGTGGTGGCGGGAGTGTAGACGGGGAGCTCGACCTGGCTCGCGTCGGAGAAGCCGCCCGAGGCGATCCCGATCTGGAAGCGCGCGGTGCCGGGCTTCACGGTGGCCGCAGCGAAGCGCACCTCGACGCGATCGTTCGGCGCGACATTGACGCGCTTCGACGACGGCTCGGCGATCGTGGCGTTCGTCGCGCGCGCGACGATGCCCACCTCCACCGGCGCGTCGGTCTGGTTCTGCACGACCACGGGGAGCTCGAACGTGTCACCGAAGTTGAGAAAGCGCGGCGCGGAGAGGCGCGCCATCACCGGCAGACGCGCGGTGAGGGTCGACTCGTTGGCGCCGAAGCTGCGGTCTCCCGACGCGACCATCGCCATCACGCGGTAGCGCGTCAGGTTGTCGGGCAGCTTGAGAGGTACGCTGGCGTGCCCCTGGGCGTCGGTCTTGACGCGCGGCGCGAAGAGCGCGAGCGCCGAGAAGTCCGAGCGCAGCGCGATCGGCTTCTTGCTGTCGCCTGCCACCGACTCCTCGGCAGTGGCCGTCCGGACATCCGCCTCGCCGTCCTTCCCCCCCTTGTCCGCCCGCTCGGCCGACCTCTTCGCCTCGCGCTGCGGGGCCTCGTCGGGCGACGGCGGCGGCGACCCAGGTGCGGCTGCCGAGGGGCTCGGCATGTTCCTCGAGAGGCTCGCGCGACCGCTGCCGGCCGCGCCGCCCATCGGCTCGGCGCGAGCGTTCACGGGCCGGAGCCGCGCGAGGTCGGGATCGGCGAGCAGCACGCGGTCGCGGACCGCGATCTCGCGCACGTCGGACGGGCGCGGCGCGTAGAACACCGCCACGGGATCGGGCGTCGGGTAGCCCGACAGCGCGAGCACCGCCTCGTCGACCACCACCACCGCGACCTGCGCGCCGGCAACGGCGCGACCGTCGGCGCCCTTCACGTCGACCTCGATCTGCGTGGACGCACCGGGCTCGACCGCGCTCTTCTTTGCCGCCGCGCTGACGGCGAGCGTGCGGTTCGTGGGGAGGATCGTCAGCCCCATCGCGCCGCTCGCGTAGGCCGGTCGCTTCGGTAGCTTGTCGTCGGGTCTTCCGGACGCGTCTTCCCGCGTCGCCGCGCCCACGAGGTCGACGCGGATCTCGGCGTTGGGCACGAGCGCCTCGTCGAGCTTCACCTTGATGGCCTGCGCGGCGCTCTTCATGGTGATGCGCTCGATGTGCACGATGCCCTGCCGCCGCACGGTGAGGAGGCCCTCGGCGGGCACGAACGGCGCGATCACGAGCACCTCGGCGAGGTCGCCGGGCTGGTACGTCTTCTTGTCGGGCACGATGGTGACGCGCTCGGCGCCGAGCTTGCGGTCCTTCGGCACGTCGCCGCCCATGACGTAGATCTGGGTAGCGGTCTGGCTCTTGCGACCGTGGTCGTCCTGCACGAACGCGGTCACGCGCCAGCTGCCGCCGTTCGCCGCCTTGAACGTGCAGCGCACCTTGTCGCTCGTGCTCTTCGCGTCGCAGGTCTGCGCGTCGAGCTCCTTCTCGACGTACTCGCTGCCCTGCTGCTCCCAGTCGATGCGCGCGGCCTTCACCGCGATGGCGCGCCCCGCGACGAGCGCGCCGTCGATGTCGCTCACCACGAGATCGAGGTCGATGGTCTCGCCGGCGCGGATGAAGCTCTTCGCGAGCCTCACGCCCACCGTGTGATCGGCGGGATGAACGAGCATCGTGGTGCGCCCCGCCCATTGCTGGCGGTTGACGTCCTCGACCTGCGCCGTCATCGCGAGGCTCATCGGGTACGAGGGCTCGATGGCGTCGAAGTCGACGCGCAGGCGATGGAGGCCCTGCGCATTCGTGTGCGACGTCCACGTCTCGGTCTTCGTCTCGCTCGGCTTCGCGTGCCACGACCAGTAGTAGGAGGGCTCGGCACCGAAGTGATACTCGCTGCGGTTCGGAGGCGTGAACGAGGCGGTGGAGCGCGTGACGCTCCAGTTGACCGGCGCGTCGGGCAGGCCACCACCCGAGTAATACGCGGCGGTGACGGTGGCGATGGCGTGCTTGCCCACGAGATGCGGGCCCTCGCTGGACTTTGCGGTGACCTCGAACTCCGGCCGGCGGAACTCCTGCACCTGGAACGAGTGGTTCGTCACGGTGCTGGAGACGTTCACGCCCTCGACGCTGAGCTCGAGGTTCGCGGTGCCCAGGTTCGCGTTGCCCGGCAGCTTGAACGCGAGGTCGAAGCCGCCCTGCTCGTCGACCGTGGTCTTGCCGGTGCCGATCTCCGCCCAGCGCGGATCGCGCAGCTTCCAGGAGATGGTCTTGCCGTTCACGTTGGGGATGGCGTCGAGGTCGCCGCCGCGAGCGACGAGCGCGCGCCGCAGCCAGCCTTTCACGTGGACCTCCTCGCCGGGCTTGTACATCCCGCGGTCGTCGTAGACGAACCAGCGCGCATGGTCGGAGCGCGACTGCAGCTGGTAGAGGTTCCCACCCAGGTAGCGCTCCGGGAGAATCGCCAGGTCTCTTCCCTTCCTCGCGAAAACCAGCTGGCCAGGCTTCTGGCTGAACGCGACGCGCGCGAGGCCATCCTTGTCGGTGGTCGCCGAGCCGGCATCGAGCAGCGAGACCTGCACGCCGTTCTCGGGCGCGCCGTCGGCCAGGCGCGTGACCCAGCCGGTCACCTGGTCGTTCTCGACGTACGCGTTCACACCGAGCTCGGTCGACTGCACCCAGAGATCGAGCTCGGCGCGCTGGTAGCCTTTCGGCGGCGTGCGCGTGGGCTCGACGATGACGACCGTCTGACCGATGCCGTTGAATTGCCCGGCGCCGAGGTCGATGGGTGTGGCGACCAGCTCGTCGGGCGCCTTCTTCGGCGTGAGCACCTTGTCCGAGACGAGCCGGCCCGGCGGCTTCAGCTTGCGCGGGCGCTCCCACTCCTGGAGGTACGCGACGTACTTGCTCCAGTCCTCGGGCCCGACCGAGAACACGCGCGCCTGCAGCGCGGGCTCGTTGATCGAGTACACCGTGTACGCCTTCGCGGCCGCGGGATCGAGGACCACCATGTCGTTCTCCGCGCCGAATAGCTGCGGCTCGGCGCTCCCGACGTCGAAGGTGAGCTTCGCCGCCGTGCCGAGCTTCTGCTGGTGGACGTCACCGAGCGCGCCGTCGATCGTGACCTCGTACTTCGTGCGGCCCTTGGTGCGGCCGGAGACGGTCAGGTAGCGGCCCTGCACCTCGACCTTCAGGCCGGGCAGCTCGGGCGAGACGCTGACGAGGCTCCTGTCGAACGTCTTGTTGTCGATCGCGTTGTTGAAGAGCACGTTGAACGGCGTGAGCGGCGGACACTTGTCGCCGTACGAGCAGTACGACCGCTCGACCCGCAGCGGGCTGTAGGTCGCGAAGCCGGAGGTCTGCTCCTTGGTGGTGCGGCGCGGGCCCTCGGCGCTCGGCGCGCCCGCCTTGATGCGCACCGTGAAGCTCGTGGCGGTGGTCAGCTTGCCGGCGGGGCGGAACGCGATCCAGCGGCCCTTCTCGGCTTGCTGCGACAGGCGGCGGACGCTGTCGTTCTTCTCGATCTCGTCGGCCTCGGCCATGCGGATCGCGACCGGCCCCTTCGGCCCCGTCAGCTCGACGCTGCCGAGGAGCGCCTTCGCGTCGATCTGCTGGTCGAGCTCCGCGAAGATCAACGGCTCGAGCGGCTCCTGCGCGGAGGTCGGGAACGAGCGCCTCACGGTGACCGGCGGCGTGGTGAACGTCCACTGCGTGGCCTTCGCGAGCGTCTGCCCGTTCATCGCCTTCGTGCCCGAAGGGATGTCGACCGCGTACTCGGTCGCCATCGGGAAGCGCTTCTCGGGCTGGAACATCAGCGTCTTGGTCCCGAGCCACCGCCACTTGCCGACGGGCTGGGGCACGAGCGTCACGGGCAGCTTCTCCTTCGAGAGGTCATCCATCGACGCGACGGGGACCATCGGCTGCGAGAACGTCATCGTGAGATGAGGAGCGATGTCGACCGGACCTTCCGGCGCATGGCGCTCCACGGTGAGTGGCCCGGCGGGCACGGCGGCCGCGGGCGGCGGACCGCCCGGCGGAGGGAACGCTTCGCTCACGGTCTTGCCGGGGCGCGGCGCCGGGATCGACTTGTCGCGCATCGCGAAGGCCTTCGCGTCGTCGGGCTCGCTCACGAGCGCCGGGAGCCGCGTGACGATCTTCTTCGCGTCGCCTTCGCCGAGCGGGGTCGAGGGCGCGACCTTGCGCGTGACGTCCTCGTCCGCGTCATCGTCGGCGTTGCTCAGCCGGAAGCCGAGTCCGGACTTCGAGAGGTGCCATACCAGCGGTCCCTCGCTCGGTGCGGCCGCGGGCGGCGCAGGCGCCAGCGCCGGCTTCTGACCGGGACAACCGAGCGCCACGAAGGCGCAAAGGACGACGAGACCGATCGCACTACGCTTCATGAAAGACGTCTCCGTCACGCACAACGAGCCAGAACGCCGAAGCCTACACAAGGCCTCGCGTTCGTGGTCGCTACGTTCGACGTGGCCGATCGATCTCACTGACCGCTGCGCGAGGAGGCGGCGTCAGGCGTCGCGCTCAGTCGCTGAACGTCAGGACGAGCAACCCCGCCACGATCACGACCACCATCGTGACCACCACCACGCCCACGAACACGAGCGCACGGCTCGGGCCCGGCGCCGATTTCTTGCGGCGCGGAGCGGTACGGGGCGCGGGCGTCGCGCCGTACATGATCTCGTCCGCGGCGCGCGCGTCCTGCGGCTTGGCCTGCGCGGGAGGCCGGGTTGCGAGCGCGCCCTGCGGCGTGAAATTCTGCGGCGTCTGCACGCGGAACGGCACGGCCGCGCCCGGGCGCTGCCCGCCGCCGATCGAGGCGTTCGCCGCGACGGCCAGCGAAGGGCGCGGACCCGCGTGGCTCTTCTCGTCGCGGGCGCGGCTCTCCATGATGAGCGTGCCGCCATCGAGCGCGTCCACCATCCCGGGCTTCGAGGTGCGCGTGGCCGCCCTCGGGTAGAGCGCCATCTGCGGGGTCTGCGGCGGCTGCGTGGGGGGCACGAGCTCCGAAGGATCGGTGGTGCCCGAGGCCGGCGGCACCACCATCGTCGAGCCCTCGCTGTCGGCGGGGTGGGTCCTCGCGTGCGTCTGGCGCGTCTCCGATTGCGAGTCGACGAGCTCGCTCGCGTCGAGCTCCTCGATGAACATCGGGTCTTCGTGGAGCGTCGGACCGTCCGACACGGGCTCGACGTCGGGGATGCTCCGCCGCGAGACCGCGCCCGCGTTCTTCTTGCCCGAAACGCCGCGCAGCGCGAACTGCATCGAGCGCGCGTTCGGCCAGCGCTCCGCCTTGTCGAACGCGACGGCGCGATCGACGAGCTCGATGAGCCGGCTCGAGAGCCCGGTCGTGACGGTGGCGAGCGAACGCGGCTTGAAGTTCGCGGCGGCGACGAGCATTTCCGCGGCGCTCTGCCCGTCGTGCACGGGCTCGCCCGAGATCAACGTGAAGAGCGTGGCGCCGACCGCCCAGATGTCGGTCTGCGCGTCGACCTGCGCGCGGTTGCCGACCGCCTGTTCCGGGGACATGAAGCCCGGCGTGCCGAGCAGGAAGCCGGTCGCGGTCACGTCGGGGCGGAACTGCGAGCGCATCTGCGCGAAGCCGAAATCGAGGACCTTGAGCCGGCCTTCCTGCGTGATGAACAGGTTGTCGGGCTTGATGTCGCGATGAACGATGCCCTTCTCGTGGGCGGCGGCGAGCACGTCGAGCAGCTGCTCGCCGACCTCGAAGATGTCGGGCAGCGGGAGCTTGCCGCCCTTGCGGATGCGGCGCGTCTCCAGGAGCTCGCCCTCGAGGAGCTCCATCACGAGGTAGGCGTGGCCGTCCTCGCTCGTGTCGTCGTCGAGGATGCGGACGACGCCCGGATGATTGACGTGGTTCGCGGCGTAGCCCTCCTGGAGGAAGCGGCTGCGCGTGTCGGCGTCTCGCGAGAACTCGGGATGCAGGACCTTGATGGCGGCGCGGCTGCCGTTGTTCTTGTGCGTGGCGGCGTAGACGGTGCCGACGCCGCCGCGCGAGATGCGCGCATCGATTCGCCAGCGGTCGCGGAGGACGCGACCGATCCAGCGCCGGCCTTCGACCCCGTCGATCTTCATCAGAACTTGGTCGTGAAGAAGAGCACGAGACCGACCACGAAGATGGCGAGGCAGACGACGCCCACGCCAGCGAGGACCATGATCTGGGACGTGAGGCGGATGCCGAAGACGCTCGGCCCTCCGGCGGCGAGCGGCGGGAGAGGAGATGGCGACGGCGGCATCCATTGCGCGCCTGGCGGCGCCATCATGAGCTGCGCTTGCGGTTGCGGCGCGTAGCCGGGCGGCGCGCCCCACGGCTGCGGCTGGCTCTGCGGAAGCGGGTGGCACTGCGGGCCCATCACCGGGTGCGGACCGGACGGCGGATACGCGACGGGCCGCGTGACCGGCTGCGGGAGCACGTACGGCGCCTGCTGCGCGTACGGCTGCTGCTGCTGATCGGGACAGGCCGGCTGCAGGAAGTGCGGCTCGTGCGGCGGCTGCGGGTAGCCCTGCTGCTGCGCTTGCTGCTGGACGTGCTGATGATGCTCCGCGACCCGCCGGGCCAGCGCCTCCGCGAGCGCCGGCTCGAGGCTCGCGCCGAGCTCGCCGAGCTCGCCGAGCTCCGGGCTCAGCTGGTCGGGCCCTATCGCGAGGGTCGCCTCGTCACCGCGGGCGTCGCTGCCGACGATCACGTGCGCGTCCTGGTGACCGCCGGGCGGCGTGCCCATCATCTCCTCGCGCGTGAGCGCGCGCGTGGCGTCCTCTGCCTCGGGCTCGTCCGAGAGATCGGGCAGCCGTGAATCCTCGATGCTGAGCGCCATCGTCTCGGCGTCGGCGTCGTTCAGGCGATGCGCCGGGGCGAAGCCGCCGGGACGCGCAGCGTCGTCGCGGAGCGGGATGTTCGGCGACGAGCCGGCCCCGAGCATCGTGGGTCCGTCGTTCCGCTGGCCGTGGAGGTCGTCGAGCGCGTCGTCGGAGATGGTGACCGGCCGTGGCTGGGAGCGCGGCGTTCCGGGGCCGGGCCGCGGCGGCGCTCCCTTCGCGATGCTCGCCAGGAAGTCCTCGGGCATGAGGCCCACCAGCGTGGCCTTCGGCGGGTGCTTGGGCGAGACGGGCGGCGGAGGCGGAGGCAGCGGCGGCGGCGGCACCGTGATCGGCGACGGGATGTTGCTCGGCATCTCGAAGGAGGGCCCGTCGGTCGCGAGCGTGCGCGCGCCGTCGTCCTCGTCCCACGGGTTGTCGTCGTGCTTTTCGTCGTTCACGGCAAAGCCTGAAGGGGGCGCCATGCGCCGTACCAGTCAGGATACCCGGGCGCCCTGCCGGCGTAGAGCTTCTTTCTCGTCTACCTCAGGCCAAGGCGGCGGCGGAGGCGGCGCGCGCTCTGCCGGGAGACGTCCACCCGCTTTCCGGTCGAGAGGCAGGCCACGTAGCCGCCGGAATCGACCGACTCGAGGCGGTCGACGTGCTCCAGGTTGACGATGGCGCGCCGGTGAACGCGCTCGAACGGACCCTTCGGTAGCTTCGCCTCGAGATCCTGGAGGGTGTCGTCGGTGAGGATGGAACGTGCGGCGGTGTGCACGGTCACGAGCGCGCCGTCGAAGGTGGCGTGGGTGACGTCGCCCGGGCTCACGAGGGCTGCCCCGTCGTGCGTCGCGATGGCGAGCTTGCTCGTCTTTGCCGCGGGAGCGCCGCCCTCCGCGGCGGCGCCGTGGTCGAGGGACTGCCGCGCACGCGCGAGCGCCTTCGCGAGGCGCGCGTCGTCGACGGGCTTGAGGACGTAGTCGACCGCACCCACGTCGAAGGCCTGGACCGCGTGCTCGGGATGCGCGGTGAGGAAGATGATGTAGGGCCGGTCCTCGGGCATCTGCATCACGGTGTCGAGGCCGCTCATTCCCGGCATGTTGATGTCGAGGATCGCCACGTCGAGATCCTCGACCTTGAGCTTGGCGAGGACCTCCTCGCCGCTCTCGCACTCGATCGCCGCCTCGATACCGGGCAGCTCGCCGAGCAGGCGCAGCACGCGCTTCCGGGCCATGAGCTCGTCGTCACAGACGAGGACGCGCAGCGGGATCGACATGCGCGCAACGCTACCCGGGAACCGGGGCCGGAGCGAGCGCGGGCACGACGACGACCGCGCGCGTGCGGTCCGTCCCCTCCGCCTCGATCACGAACGAGGCGCCGGCCGGGAACGTCAGCGCGAGACGCCGCTTCACGATGGCGAGACCGCTCCCACCGTCGCGCGGGCCCTTGAACACACCGGGATTCGAGAGCTCGATACATACCGCGCCGTCGCTCAACGTCACGCGCAGCACCACCTCGCCCTTGTGACGTGCGAGCGGGCCGTGCTTCATCGCGTTCTCGGCGAGCGGGAGGAGGAGCATGGGCGGCACGTCGATCGCGGGTAACGGGTCGGGCAGCTCGAGGCGCACCGAGAAGAGCGAGGGATCGCGGATCGCGTGCATCGCGAACAGCGCGTTCGCGAGCTCGAGCTCCTTGGCCAGCGGCCACGACTTGCCGGAGATCCCGGTCATCATCGTCCGCAGCATCGAGGAGAGCTGCACGATGGCCTTCTCCGCGACGACGCCGTCCTCGCGGCACCACTCGGCGATGGCGTTGAGGGTGTTGAAGAGGAAGTGCGGATCGAGGTGGCTGCGCAGCGCGATCAGCTGGGCGTGCTCGGCCTCGCGCTCCAGCGCCTCGCCGCGGGCGCGCTCCTGCCGCAGGTGCTCCTCGAGGTCGATGTCGCGCGCGAGCCCCCAGCCGCCGACCCAGAACAGCGCGACGCAGACCGCGAGGCTCGGCTTCGTGGTCAGGAACGTGGCGTCCGCGCCCACGAGATCGGGGAGCGCGCGGCCGATGCCGAGGACCACGGTGGCGCCGACGTCGGCGTAGACGAGGACCCGCAGCACGTTGCCGACGAGCGACGTCGCGAGCGGGGGGACGCCCGTCTTGGGGCGGTACATCGGAAAGAGCGCACGCCACAGCGAGGGGCCCACGAGCAGGAAGCTCCCGCACATGAGCAGCGCCAGCGGCACCGCGAGGGGGTCGCGGCTGTACGCGTCCTGGATGATG
>JAYTHX010000006.1:0-7412 GCA_043732195.1 Polyangiaceae bacterium | reverse complement strand
CGCTGCCGTTCGTGCTCGCGCACGTCGAGGATCCAAACCTCGATCGCCGCTTCTGGGCGACGTACCTGCTCACCGAGCTCGTCTACCCGGACGTGCTCGAGCCGATCCTGCTCCGCGTGTTCGACGTCGAGCCGATGGTGCGTCGCGTGGCGCGCGCCGCGGCGCGAGCGTTTGCCGATGCCCACCCCGCGACCATCGTGGAGCGCCTCGAGCTGGTGGCGATGGATGCCGCGGAGCGACGGGATCGGCGCGTGCTCGCGATCGAGGCGCTCGGTGAGACGCGCGAGGTGCTCGCGGTGCCGGCGCTCATCCCGCAGCTCGACGATCCCGACGGCGCGGTGGTGCTCGCGGTGCGCTCGGCGCTGGGCGTCATCGCGCGCCAGGACTTCGGCACGTCGTCGCAGCGGTGGTCGGCGTGGTGGACGGAGAACTACGATCGCCATCGCCTCGAGTGGCTCATCGACGCGCTCATGCACGATCAGGCCGCGCTCCGTGCCGCCGCGGGCGAGGAGCTGAAGACCACGACGAAGGAGTACTTCGGCTACTACGACGACCTCCCCAAACGCGAACGCGAGCGCGCGCAGTCGCGGTACCGCGAGTGGTGGAACAGCGTCGGGCGTGTCCGCTTCAGCCGCTCGTCCGCCTCGCGCCGCGGTTAGCGCGCGATCCACTTTCCGATGGGGATGGTCCGTGCGCGGTCCATCCCGCGCGTCGACACGCCTCACAGTCGCCCTCGATCCTGCAGCGGCGGCGATCGATGTACAGCCCGGATGCAATATTGCGCCTGGCACCGCGCTTGCTCGGGCGGGGCGATGGCCGCAAAGCCTCATTGTCTCTTCGCCTCTCTCTTCGTGCTGATGACGGCGGCATGCTCCTCGGCATCCATCATCCCGGGCGCGGACGACGAGCTCGGCTCGTGCGCCGCCGATCGCCTGGCGTGCGGGAGCAAGTGCGGCGGCGCGGGCGCGTGCGTGAAGGGCGGGTGTCCCGGCGAGCTGCGCATCCGCGCGCTCATCGACGGACAGAGCCAGCTCGTCCTCCGGGGCAAGACCGTGAAGTGGCACGTCATCCGGGCCTCTGCGCCCGGCCGCTGGGACGGCCACGACGAGGCGACCACGATCACGAAGGTCTCGGGTCGCGGGGCGGTCACCATCAACGAGCAGCCCTCGTCGACCAACGGCTACACGCTGGAGGTCGACTTCAGCGACTCCTCGAACGGCGCCGCCTGGTACGAGATCGTCCTCGGCTACTCCGCCGACTGATCGGCGCGCTCAGCGATCGAGGAGCGCCAGGCTCTCGCCTTCGGTGCCTTGGTACGCGGCGCCTCACGGCGCGCTCAGTCTCCGGCGGCAGAGAGGCGGGCGCGCCAGTCGCTCGGGAGGTCGAGGAAGCCGTCGTTGTAGAGCATGTCGTAGATGCACTCGCAGACGATCTCGCAGAGGTCGCTGAAGATGGCGGGGTCGGCGACGAAGCGGATGGTCTCGGTGCGGAACTCGCTCATGCTGTCGCGCACGCGGCTCAGCATCTCGTCCTCCACGAACGGCACGAGCCGCTGGAGGAAGCGCCGCTCGAATGCGCTGCGGAAGAGCGGGAAGGCGGTCGCGCTGATCTTGTAGCTCGCGCCCGTGCGCGCATCGGCGAGGCGCGCCTCCTTGACCACCTCCCAGGAGAGCTCGCCGAGCATCGGTGGCAGCTCGACGGTGAAGAACTGCACGAGCACCTCGTTGAGGTACTTCACGAGCGTGTTCAGCTCCGGCGTGGTGCGCGCGAGAAAATCGTTCCGGAGCTCCTTCACGATCCCGTAGAACTGCTCCTTCGCGCGCTCGGCCACCTGCAGATGCGAGTACTGGTAGGCCTCGAGCTGCGCGAGGACTTGGTCCTGCGTGCGCACGAACGCGTGGTAGAGCGCCTGCTCGGCGAAGCGCATGGCCTTCACCTCGTCATCGCTGCCGCGGATGCGGTCGTGCAGCTCGCTCGCGAAGAACGTGCGGGCAAAGCGCTTGCTCACCTCGCCCAGCTTGCGCTCCATGATCGTGGCGAGCTTGCCGGGCCGGAAGATGCGGCCGAGCATCTCCTTGAGCGTCTGGATCAGGTCGATCTCGAGCTGCGCGCGATCGCTTTCGGGGGGCGGCTTGCTGATCGGGTTCTTCGCGCGCGCCGCCGCCTGCAGGCCCTGCAGCTCCTCGATGACCTGCTGGGTCACCGCGTCGAGCTCGGAGTTCGTGGCCAGCTCCGCCTTGTAGTGGACGACCTTCGCCTCGAGCTGCTCGTCACGCAGGGCGAGCGCGAAGTCGGCGAGCGACATCTTGTTCGCCGTGGTCATGAAGCCCTCCGGCGAGGGCGTGGGCGCAGCCACCTGCAGGCGCCGACTCGAGGGCGCCGGCCCCCTCGCCGACGCTGGCGGAGGCGGTGCTTTCACGGGAGGCAATGCCCTCTTGGGCCCATCGGACGGCATCGAACCCGATGGTACCAGTCTCAGGGAATGGCGTAGCGTTTCGAGAAACGAATCTCCTCTCCGTAAGGGAAGAGATCGGCGTGGACGCCGGCCCTCACGAGCTCCTGGAGCGAGGCCCAGTAGGAGGCCTGCGCGAGCGCGCCGTGGCGCTCGAGGAAGATCTCGCGCGGCCTGCCCGGCGGCACGAGGAACGTCGGGAACTGCTCGGGGAAGACGTCGTTCTTCTCCACCGAGAACCATGGTTCGCTCGCCATCTCGTCATCGTCGTCACGCGCGCGCGGCATGGTGCGAAAGCGACACTCGGTGAGCGGGCAGATCTCGTCGTAGTCGTAGAACACGACGCGCCCGTAGCGCGTGACGCCGAAGTTCTTGAGCAGGAGATCGCCGGGAAAGATGTTCGCGCTGGCCAGCTCGCGAATCGCATTTCCGTATTCAATGATTGCCTTTTTCGTGTGCTCATCGTCGGCATTCATGAGGAACAGGTTGAGCGGCATGAGGCGGCGCTCGATGTAGAGATGCTCGATGACGACGTGGCCAGGCCCCTCGAGGCCGCCGTCCACGATCTCCAGCTGCGAGGGCACGAGCTTCTTCAGCTCCTCGAGCAGCTCGTGGTCGAGCCGGTTGCTCGGGAACGCGACGTGCGCGAACTCCAGGGTGTCGGCCATGCGGCCCACGCGATCGAGCTGCTTCACGAAGTCGTACTTCGCCTCGACGGTCGCGCGGTCGCTGTCCTTCGGCGGCTCGAACGCGTCGCGGATCACCTTGAAGACGTACGGATACGACGGCAGCGTGAAGACCACCATGACCATGCCCTTGGTCCCGGGCGCGAGCACGAAGGTGTCGCTGGAGTGGCGGAGGTGCTGCTGCAGATCGCGGAAGAAGAGCGTCTTGCCCTGCTTCTGGAGGCCGACCAGCGTGTAGAGCTCCGCCTTCGGCTTGTCAGGCGCGATCGACGCGAGGAAGTCCACGTAGGCCGAGGGCACCTCCATGTCGACCATCATGTACGAACGCCCGAGGCTGAGGACGCGGCCCACGGTGATCTCGTCGAGCAGGATGGTGTCGACGTAGAGGTGCCCGGCGTCGTCCTGGAGGATGGGCACCACGACGGGAAACGTGTTCGAGCCGTTGATCACCCGTCCGATCGCGTACGCCGCCTTGTTGCGGAAGAACAGCGAGGCCAGCATCTGGATCTGGAAGTTCCGATGGTGGTTCCAGCCGTCGGGGAAGCGCTCGCGGATGGCGCGTCCCACGTGCGCGAGATCACGCTCGAGATCCTGGAAAGGATTGCGGAGCCGGAAGCCCGCGAGGATGGCGCGGAACGCGCCCGTGAGGTCGTCGGACTCGGGGTAGTAGGCGCGGTAGGCCGGCTCGTCGCCGTCGAGGTGCTCGGTCGACATCGCCGGCCGGCCGAAGATGAAGGTGTTCGAGTAGTAGCGGCGATCGAGCAAGCGGCGGGCGACCGAGTTGAAGAACGTCTCCGCGCACTCGGGCTGCTTGTGCCCCGCCTCGTAGAGCAGCCCGATGAACTCGACCTTGATGCGCCGCCAGAGCGTCTCCTCCCGTCCCGCGTCCGGGAAGCGCGACGTGACCGCCTCCACCGCCTCGGCGACGCGCACGTCGTACATCCCGATGCGCTCGCGCTGCGCCTCGACGACGGCGCTCCATTCGGCCCGTTCGAACCGCCCGCGCGCGAGCCGACTGGTCTCGCGGAAGAGGCTGTAGTGGCGATCGAAGCCGTCGAGGATCGCCTGCGCGATGTCGGTGCTCAGGGTCATGCTGCCCGGGCGAGTCTACAGGCTCAGTCGGCCTTCGGCATCGGCCCTGCGTCGGGCGCGGCGTCGCTCTCGGGCCCGCCGCCCGCGCCCGCCGCGCCTGCGGAGTACGTGCCGCGGACCGCCGCCGGGGCGCCGGGCTTCGCCGCGCCCATGTTGCCGCCGCTGACGCCGATCTCGGCGTCGAGCGCCTCGTCGAGCTCCGCCTTGTCGTGGTCGTCGGCGAGGGCCGCGCCGGTGGCCGCTCCGGCGACCGCGCCGATGAGCGCGCCGGCGATCATTCCCGGCGGTCCGGCGAACGCGCCGAGGACGGCGCCGGTCGCGGCGCCGGTCGCGGCGCCGACGCCCGCGCCTGCGGCGGCGGTGCCAGGGATGGGGGACTGGGGCAGTCCTGTCGCTCCGGAGAGAGGAGCAGAGGCGGGGACGGTGTCGATGGCGGCCTGGTTTTTCATGATTTTCCTCGGCGCGGCCATGCAGCTCGCGGCGTGTGACGGGGCGTGGAGCAAGGACCGTTCCGCGCTCCGGATCGAAGCGCTTGCTCGCAGGCGCGTTCTCGCGTCGGATGATCGCAGATGTGCTGCTTCTCGCGGACCGTGTCGCGCGTCTCGTCGACGAACATCTTCGCCCGGCCGCTCGACGGGGATCGGCAGCTGCTCGTCTACGGGATGACCGTCGAGCTCGCGGAGGACGTCGCGATGATCCTCCCCATCCCGATCCCTCCCGACGGCCCGGAGGACGCGGTCACGTTCGTCGATCTCTCGGCGTGCCCGCAGTTCTTCGACGAGCTCGATCGCCTGTTCCCCAGGCCGGCGGCGCTTCCTTCCCTGCAGGGGCCGGTGATGCGGGGGATGGCGCCGCAGGCGACGCTCGTCGTCCACGACGTCGGCGACTTCGAAGCGTCGTTCGTGCCCACGCCGCGCGACTTCAGCCGCCTCGATGCGCGCTTCCGCCTCCCGCACTACGTCTGGGAGCAGCTGCCCGCGTACCACGACTGGGGCTTCTGCGTCTTCAAGCTGAAGACCAGGCAGCGCCCGAGCGGCTTCCTCGGCCTCTTCAAGGGCAAGCCGATCAGCGAGACGCGCACGGTGCATCCGATGGCGTTCGAGTTCCCGCGGCGCGATCCGAGCGGGCTCTTCTTCCCGACCGTGCACGTGCACGACGGCGCGGTGCACCCGACCGCGGAGTTCGACCACGATCTCTACTGCCAGACCACGCGCGAGCACGAGCCGCTCATGGACTGGCAGCGCTCGGTCGCCAAGTGCGATCGGCTGCTGGGCGCGCGCGCGTGGACCGCGCCCGACCAGTGGCTCTACCGGAAGACGTTGAAGGGCGAGCTGCCGAACCGCGACACCGTTCTCAGCGGGTCGAAGCTGCGCGCCCGCACCGCGCTCGATCCGCACTTTCGCCTCCGCATGTGCGCGACGTTCGAGCACCTCGTCGACGACGGCCGGACGCCGCTCGACGACGCCACGAAGAAGTGGATGCGCGTCGGCGAGGCGGAGCGCATGCGCATCCGCGACTCGATGGTCGCGGAGCTCGCGCCGCTCTTCGCGGAGCGCGCCGCCGCGTGGGGCGTGCGCCGGTTCGCGCACGACGCGCCGGGCCTCGTGGTCTTCGCGGCGTCGAACGAGCGGATCGAGCCGCAGGAGCTGCACGTCGCGTTCGAGGCGCCGCCGCCGCCGACCGTGCGAGACGAGGTGCAGGCCGCGGTGCAGCGCGCGCTCGATCGCGCGAGCGGCTGATCGCTCGACCCGCGGATCACCCTTGAATCGAGGCGGATCGCGAGTGCCCCACCCCTGGCGAGGGACCTGGTCGACGCGCGTTCCGTTGCTAAGCTGACCGGGTGCTCGCCTGCCGTCGTGCGCTCACGGCCCTCGCCGCCGTGGCCGTGCTCGCCATCTCGTCGTCCGCGCTCGTCGCCTGCAGCAGCAGTGACGACGCCGCCTCGTCCGACCCCGCCGACGATGCGGGCGCGCTCCCCGACGTCGCGCCCGCGCTCCCGCGGTCGACGTGCGCGACCGACGCGGAATGCGTTGGCGGCAAGTGCGCGCCGGTCGGCGGCGGGCAGAAGGCGTGCGTGAAGGCGAAGAGCTGCACCGGGGGCGCGGGCGCCGACCAGAAATGCGGCGGCGTCCCCGGCAACGAGAAGGCGGACGGCGTGAGCCACTGCTGCCAAACCATCGCCGTGCCCGGCGGCTCGTTCGACCGCTTCAACGACAAGGCCTACCCGGCGACGATCAGCCCCTACCTCCTCGATGCCTACGAGGTGACGGCGGGGCGCTTCCGCGCGTGGGTCGAGGCAACGAACGGCAACCTGCGCGGCGCCGCGCCGGCCGCGGGCGCGGGCGCGCATCCGAAGGTCGCGCAGAGCGGGTGGCGCGCGGAGTGGAATGCGATCCTCCCCACGAGCCGCGCCGAGGTGGACGCGCTGCTCGGCCCCGAGAAGTGCCAGGAAGGCGGCAACATCGACGACTACGGCACGCTCACGTGGTGGACCGCGGGTCTCGAGTCGAAGATCAAGCAGTCGAACGCCAGCAAGCCCGACATCCTCGCCGCGAACACGAAGGCCGCGCTCGATTCGAAGCCGGTGAACTGCGTGCCGTGGCACGTGCTCATGGCGTTCTGCATCTGGGACGGCGGGCGCCTCCCCACCGATGCCGAGTTCAGCTTCGCGGCCCAGGGCGGCGCGGAGCAGCGCGCGTTCCCGTGGGGCGGGTTCGCGGCGAAGGATCTGATCCACGTCGACGATCGCGCGGACCTCTCGCTCGTGCCGCTGCTCGCGGCGGGCTCGAAGTACCTGTCCGCGAGCCTCTACGATGCCACGATGGGGAAGAACGCGTTCCCCGCGAACTACGTGCACACGTGGGGCGGCCCGTTCCGCACCACGCGCGACAACGCGAGCCACGTCCCGCCGGTCGGCCGCCGCGCGCTCGGCAACGGCAAATGGGGTCACGCCGATCTCGCGGGCGGCATGTACGAGTGGACGATGGACGAAGGCCCGATCCGCCCGGGCAAGTGCGCGGACTGCGCGAACGTGAATTATCCCGCGAACGACACGTACGATCCGAACACCACCGAGGGCACGATCCCGGACTTCGAGCACAAATGGTTCGCCGGAGGCGCACGCTCGGTGCGCGGCGGCGCGTGGGACAACAGCCTCGGCCTCGCGAACGCGCAGAGCCAGG
>JAYTHX010000005.1:0-7453 GCA_043732195.1 Polyangiaceae bacterium | reverse complement strand
GAGGGCGAACCGACCGGGATCTTCGTCGACTCGGCGATGTCGCTGATGGAGCAAGCGATCCCCCAGCCGACAGACGCCGAACGCGAGAGCGCGATCTTGACTGCCCAGAAGATCGTCCTCGAGCACGGCCTGACGGAAACTCACGAGATGGGCATCGACCGCGCGACGGCGGCAGCGTTCCGGCGGCTCGAACGGGACGGCCGGCTTGTCCTTCGCGTCTACGCGTTTGCGAGCGCCGGTGGGCTTCGCGTTCCGGTGGACGAGACGGAGCTCTCACGTCTGCTCGCAAGCACTCCGGACGTCTCATCGCCCGACCGTCGCTTCACGCTTAGGGGCATCAAGATGTGGACCGACGGCGCCCTTGGGTCGCGCGGCGCCGCGCTGGACGAGCCGTACGCGGACGATCCGACGAATCGAGGCAACGTCACGACTCCGTTCGCGGTGATCGAGAGCATCGCCCGACGTGCGCGGGCGAGCGGTTGGCAGCTCGCGGTACACGCGATCGGCGACCGAGCAAACCGGGCTGCGCTCGACGCTTTCGAGCGCGCGGGATGCGTCCGCGGCGACAACCTGCGGTTCCGCGTCGAGCACGCCCAGGTGATCGCGCTCGCCGAAATCCCTCGATTTTATCGCCTCGGAGTGGTCGCATCGATGCAGCCGACCCACGCGACGAGCGACATGCGATGGGCGCGTTCGAGGCTCGGCGAAGGTCGGCTCGAAGGGGCGTACGCGTGGCGACGGTTCATCGACGCCAACGTCGTGCTCGCGCTCGGCAGTGACTTCCCGGTCGAATCGTCCGATCCGCTCCGCGGTCTGTTTGCAGCAGAGACGCGCACGGACGAGCGTGGTTCGCCTGCGGGCGGTTGGCTCCCCGACCAACGCCTCACCTTCGCCGAGGCGCTGCGCGGGTTCACGGCTTCGCCAAGCTACGCCGCCTTCGAGGACGGCTGGCGCGGAGATGCCGTTCCCGGTGCCGTGGCAGACATCACCGTGTTCGATTCGAAGCTCGACCAGAGCTCACCGGCAGCGCTTCTCGGGGCGCGGGCCGATCTGACCGCCGTAGGGGGCCGCATCGTCTTCGAGCGATGATGATCGCGGCCTCTCGGGCTCATCGGCGGCGAGCGCGATTCACGACCTCGCCGCGGATGTAGGTCAGGGCACGTTCTCGGGCACGTCGTCGAACGACCTCTGTCTTCCACTACGACGGGGCCCCGTGGACCGTCTACCCGTCGATCGCGTCGCGATCGATGTGGGCGCATAGCAAGACGGACGTCTGGGCTGGCGACAGCACGCTCCAGCACTTCGACGGTGCAAGCTGGTCGGCGGCTTACATCTGAAGTGGACCCCGGATTTCGGACCAGGGGTCAAGGCGCTACGGGGAGCCTGCTCCAGCATGCTGAGGAGCAGGATACATGAAGAATTCACGCACCAAGCACACGCCGGATTTCAAGGCGAAGGTTGCGCTGGCCGCAGTGCGCGAGACCGCGTCGATCCCCGAGTTGACCGACCGCCGACACCTGGCCAGGAGCGCTGGCAAGGCGCCCCCGAGCGAGCGAAACGAGCCCAAGCGAGACCCGAATGCATCGACGCTGCCTGCCCCGAAGACGCCCGCCGCGAGCGCGCGCAAGAGTGAGCGAAGTGCGGTCAGAGTCGACGACGTGGGCTTGACCGCGGTTCGTCTGGCCGCCCGGGTGCCGCGCAGCGAGGTCCCCCGCCTTCTCGTCTCCCGGCGGAAGATCGGTCAGGTGAGGCTCGATGACGACGAGCGCGACCTGCTCACGTTTGTGGATGGATCGCGCACGGTCGGCGCGATCGCCCGGGAGACCGGGGAGACCGGGGAGACCGTCGGCGCGGTCTTGTGCCGTCTCGAGCGCCTCGGGATCATCGAGTTCTGACCACCGCGTTCCTGGCCGACCTTGCGTGGACGAAGACGCCTGTACGTCCCGCTCTCCGCGCGCAACTTTTGCCGACTTCGACCACGCAAAGCAGCCAAAACACCGGGCTGGATCGAACTGACGGCCGGTCCTCGATCCTCGATCCTCGGTTCTCGGCGACGACGGTGTTCGATGGGGTGGTCGAACGACGACGTCGAACCTAGTGACGCATGATGCGCCGCACCACCAAGCCACGCGGCAGCGCGATGGAGAGGTTCGCGATTGACGTTCGATAGTCATGCGTTGACGGACCTTGCCGTCGCAATACGAAACCGGGCGGTGGGCTCGTCTCGCAGCGCCTGGCAAAGCGCAGCGCTCTCGGAGCTCGAAAGGTACGAGCGGGCGATCGCGCGCTGGGTCTTCACGCCTGCGACGAAGGCGCAGAGCGCCGCTATGCTCGAGCAGCTGCTGACACTGCAGCAGCGTGTCGAGCGGCTGGACGCAGAAGCGACGCCTCCGCAAGCGTTCGCGGCGAAGGTTTCGCGCACCGCGCCGTTGCAGGCCCGCACCACCACCAAGTTGCCGCGAGCGCGCCAGGCTTGAGGCGTCGCGTTGACCGCGTTGGCATGGTAGCGGGCGCCCTCGAGGCAGATGGATGCCGAGGGGGCGCGGTCGCTCGAGGAGCTCACGCGCGGAACGTCGACGGTCATGAGCCGGCTTGGCCGATCGGGCGCCAGCGCAGGCGGCGGCCAGAGGCCCAGGCGATGACGGCGGCGATGACGACCACGCTCGCGCCGAAGAAGAACGCGAAGAAGCCGAAGCCGACCCAGAGGTAGATTTTCTCGTCGGCGGGCGGCTTCGCAGGCACGGGCGTCGGCAGGTGCGCGTTCTCGTCGAGGGAGCCACGGATCGACGCGAGCGTCTCGAGGTGCTTCGGCACATCGGCGACCGCGACGCCATCGGTGAGCGTCTGCAGCTCGTAGGTCACCGTGCCGCCGGCGGGACGCGTCTCGCTCTTCATCGTGAACCTCACCGCGCCGTCGCTGAACGTCGCCGGCTCGGGCAGGACGACCGCGAACCCTTCGATGACGATCTCATGGCGCACGAAGGACGGAGGGCCGAGAGCGAGCGGGGAGACCCGATGCGTCATGCTCGGCGCGTTCACGCTGTTTGCGACGCTGTAGGCCCACAGCGAGACGGCGCCCGCCTTGACCGGGTCGGGGATCGTGTAGAGCTCGCGCGTGACGAGCACGTTCTTCTTCTCGTGGTCCTCGACGACCAGGTCGCCGCTCGCTTGGATACCCTCGAAGCGCTTGGCGTAAAATTCGAGGTTCTGCGACTTGGTCTTGCTGCGCGGCGTTCGGCTCAGCGAGTAGCGCATGTCGTCTGCGGCTGGACCGCGGTAGGTCGACGTGACCTCGAGCACGGCCGTGTCGTTCGCGATGCGCATCGTCTCGCGCACCACGCTGGTGGGCTGCGTCAGGGGCGCGACCGGGATCACCGATAGATCCGTCGTATCCTTCGAGGCGATCAGCGCGCGGCCGAGTGGAACCTCCGAGCTCGCGAGCGGGCCGCGCTCGAGCGTGCGCGTGGGATCGACCCAGACCTCGCGACCATTCAGGCGGAGTCGAGCGATGACGTGATCGAAGGCCTGCGGCGAGGGCAGCTCATCGGCAATGTGCGTCTGGAGGCTCGTGTCGACGAGCGCGGGATCGGCCTCGATGCCCAGCGCGCGCAGCATCGTGACGAGGAGCATCACCTTGTCCTTGCAGTCGCCGAAGCGCTGCTCGAACACCGACGACGCAGAATGGGGACGATGCGAGTGCTCGCCGAGCTCGATGCCGAGGTAGCGGATGTCGTCCTGGACGAAGCGCACCACGGCTTCGGCCCGCGCGATCGTCGTGGTGTGGGTGGCCCGGATCTCGGCGATCTTGGCGCTGAGCGAGGCGCCCTTCGGCGGCGTCTTCTCGTAGAGACCGTTCGCCCACTGCGCGACCTCCGCCCACGAGGCATACTCGCTGATGGCCACCGACGGGCGCGCGTCGTACCAGTCGGGCGCGCCGTCCTCCCGGGTGAAGGAGCCGGTGTTGGCCTGCTCCAGCTGCCAATCACTCTCGGTGCGCCCGGTGTGCGGGGTCGAAGGTGATCTCGATCTCCGCGCCGTCCTCGATGCCGGCAGCCGACGTGACCTTCCGGACGCGGTGCATGTAGTGCTCGAGCGTCGACGTCACGTGCAGCTGATCATCGATGAGGACGTCGGCGAGGCCCGTCTCGCTCGCCGCGGCGTCGGCGTTCGGCATGGAAGCCGGCGCGGTCTCCCAGCGGGGCGCCGGTGCGGACGCGACATCGCGCGGCAGCGGCGCGGCTTGGGCGAGGCTCTCGACCGACGCGAGCGATAGCATGGCAGAGACGACCCCAGGAAGCCAACGAAGAGCGCCCACCTCGCGACGATGCAACAAGAAAAAGAGCGAAGTCACGCAGGGAGAGCCGCGGGCCAGGCCCGGGTCGCAACTTTTCCGCGTTTGCGTGCGCTATCCCGGTCGATTTGCTGACCAGAAGGATGACCAAAAGCGGCGGCGCACAAAAGCAAAACGGGCAACCCCGCAGGATTGCCCGTAATTCTCACGGTCGCTTTGCGACCCCAATGGGAATTGAACCCATGTTCCCGACGTGAGAGGCCGGTGTCCTAACCGCTAGACGATGGGGCCTCGAACCTAAGATCGTTTCCGATAAGTGAAGTGGTTGTAGTGAAGAAGCTGGCTGGGGGACAAGGATTCGAACCTTGATAGACGGAGCCAGAATCCGTCGTCCTGCCATTAGACGATCCCCCATCAGGGAAAGCGAATGCCGCTTGCTGGCGAGAAGTGGAGTGAGACGCTTCGGGCGCGCAACATAGCGTCGCCACTCTGCTTGTCAACACTAACCTCGCGCAGCTACTTCCGATCGGAGAGAAAGCCGCGCGCGTAGGTCGAGTCGGAGGCGGTGCTGCGCGGCGCAGTCACGGCGGAACGCGGCGGCGGCGGGAGCACCACCTGCTCGCGCGTCGTCGGCAGTCCGGCGGGGAGGCGCGAGCGCGGGGGAGGGGGCAGCGGAGCCGCCGCGGGGCGGGGCGGGAGGGCAAGGGGAGCGGCGACGGGCAGGGGAGCGGCGACGGGCAGCGCCTCGTCGGCGATCGCCAGGGGCGTCGGGATCACCGGCTGGGCGGCGCTCGGCGCAAACGAGATCACCGGGTCGTCGAAGACCGCGGCGTCGGGCTTCTCGTCCATCCCCGGGCGCTCGGCGGGCGCCGCCGTCGGCGCGACCGGGTCGGGCGGGGCGAGGCTCTCGCTCGTCACCGTCGTCGTCGAGATGGCCGCCGCGGTCGCGGGCTGCTCCGCGCTCGCTGCGCCCTGCATGGCCATCGCGACGCGCCCGATCCCGAACCCGAGGGCGCCGAGGGCGGCTGCCGCCGCGACGAGGCCGCCCGCGCGCTGCCAGGTCGACGGACGACGCGCCGCCGGCTTCCTCGCCGGGACCCCCGAGGCGCGGAGCGCGACCGAGAGCGGCGCGATGGACGCCGGCCGTGCGACGTCGACCGTGCGCAGCGAAGGGGGCGGGGGCTCGAGGGCCACGGCCACGCGTTCCGAGAGACGCACGCCATTCGCGCCCGCGAAGGCGGCGAGCAGCGCGGCGAGCTCGTAGAGGTCCTGGGGCCGCTTCGCCGGGTCCTTCTCGAGACACCGCGCGACGATCTTCGCCAGCGCATACGGCGCGTCGGTGAGGAGGGTGGGGGTGTCGTAGACGACCGCGACGATGACGCCGCTCACGGTGTCCGCGGTGAACGGCAGCGTGCCCGAGAGCAGCTCGTAGAGCAGCACGCCCATCGCCCAGACATCGGCGCGCGCGTCGGCGCTGCCCGGATCCTGGATCTGCTCCGGCGCGAGGTAGGCAGGCGAGCTGCAGAACGCGGCGTTCGTCTGGTCGCTGATGGCCTCGAGGGGGCTGGTCGCGGCGAAGTCGAGGATCTTGAGGACGCGCGGATCGGCCTCGGGAGCGCGCACGCTCGGCGGCGGCGCGCCCTTGCGAGCGGCGACCTTCGACGGGTCCGCGAGCAGGATGTTCTTTGGCTTGAGATCGCCGTGCACGAGACCGAGCGTGTGCGCCTCGGCCACCGCCTCGCAGGCCTCGAGCACCCAGCGCGTCGCGTCGGCGACGGGGAGGGGACCGCGATCGGCGAGCTCCTCCTCGAGCGTCTTGCCGGAGAGGGCCTCGTAGACGAGGTATGGCATCCCGTCCTCGGTCGTGCCGATGTCGAGGACACGCGCCGCGTGCGTGCTTTTCAAGCGGGACGCGATCCGGGCCTTCGCCATCCGCCGCTCGAGCTGCTCGGCTTGCCCGTCGGTGTACGAGGCGAGGATCTTCAACAGCACCGGCTCGCGCAGGTGGACGTTCCGCGCGCTCAGCGTCACGCCCGAGGCGTCCGACCCCAGAAGCTCCTCCACGCGGTACTTCCCGGCAACAGTCTGGCCCGCCCGCACCGTCAGCCCAGGAACCAACCGCGCCCCGCCGCCTTCCGCTTTCCGCACACCGGCCTTCATATTGATCGGACCTAATATGCAGCTCGCATGCCCGGGCAAGTATCCGGGTCAGCTCAGCCTGCGATGCGCGAAAATCCGTGCTTTCCTGGTAACTCCACGAGGGCGAAGCGCCTCACGTGACGAACTCGCCCGGCGGGGCTTGACGCCTTCGCACGAAAGCCTAGGTTGCGGCCTACTCTGGCACTCACCCCGGTCGAGTGCTAGCAAGGCATCGACCCGGCGGGCGAACTGCCTCCCCAACCTTCCGAACGCACGAGAAGAACTCATGAAGATCCGTCCCCTTTCCGATCGCCTCGTCGTCAAGCGCACCGCAGAAGAAGAGAAGACCAAGGGCGGGATCATCATCCCCGACACCGCGAAGGAAAAGCCGCAGGAAGGCGAAGTCGTCTCCGTCGGCCCCGGCGCCCGAGACGATAGCGGCAAGATTCAGCCGCTCGACGTCAAGAAGGGTGACCGCATCCTCTTCGGCAAGTGGTCCGGCACCGAGGTTAAGCTCGATGGTAAAGACCTGCTGATCATGAAGGAAAGCGACATCCTGGGCGTGCTCGAAGCCTGAGCGCCAATAACGCTAGGCCTGGGCCTTCCAGAGCTTTCCTCCCCCTAAAATTCATCAGAAAAGAGAGTTTCCACATGGCTGCGAAAGATGTGTTCTTCGCTTCCGACGCGCGCGATCGGATGCTGCGCGGCGTCAACGTCCTGGCCAACGCGGTCAAGGTGACGCTCGGTCCCAAGGGCCGCAACGTGATCATCGAGAAGTCCTTCGGCGCCCCGCGCTCCACCAAGGACGGCGTCTCGGTGGCCAAGGAAATCGAACTGGCTGACCGCTTCGAGAACCTCGGCGCCCAGCTGATCCGCGAAGTCGCCTCCAAGACCAATGACAAAGCCGGCGACGGCACAACCACCGCCACGGTGCTGGCGCAAGCCATCGTCACCGAGGGCCTGAAGTCGGTCGCCGCCGGCATGAACCCGATGGACCTGAAGCGCGGCGTCGACAAGGCGGTC
>JAYTHX010000004.1:0-48987 GCA_043732195.1 Polyangiaceae bacterium | reverse complement strand
ACGTGAGCGCCAGCTCGGCGCGCGCGAAGTCGAGATCGATCTGCTTGCTGAGGAGCGACGACTTCGCCGCGAGGCGGATCAGCGTGCCCTCGAGCTCGCGGACGTTCGAGCGGATGGTCTGCGCGAGGAAGAGCACCACCTCGTCGGCCAGCTCGATCTCCTCGAGCTGCGCCTTCTTGCGGAGGATCGCTACGCGGGTCTCGAGCTCGGGGCCCTGGATGTCGGCGACGAGGCCCCACGAGAAGCGCGACACGAGCCGCTCTTCCATCTTCTCGAGCTGCTGGGGGTACTTGTCGCTCGTGACGATGATCTGCTTGTCCGCCTGGTGGAGCGCGTTGAACGCGTGGAAGAACTCCTCCTGCGTCTGCGTCTTCGAGGCGAGGAACTGGATGTCGTCGACGAGGAGGAGGTCGCAGCGCTCGCGGTAGCGCGCGCGGAACTCGTTCATGCGGCCTTCCTGGAGGCCCTGCACGAACTCGTTCACGAACTTCTCGGCCGAGACATAGAGGATGCGCGAGCTGGGACGCTCCGCGCGGAAACGATGCGCCACCGCGTGGACGAGGTGGGTCTTACCGAGGCCCGTGCCGCCGCACAAGAAGAGCGGGTTGTGCCGCGGACCACCGCCGCCCGCGGCCGCGATCGCCGCCGCGTGCGCGAGCTGGTTGGAGGGTCCGACGACGAAGTTGCCGAACGTGTACTTCGGGTTCAGCCCCTCGATCGGAGCGGGCGCGGCTTTGCCGTTGCCGCTCGCATGACCCGACGTTCCGTTGTGACCGTGGCTGCCGTTGTGACCGTACGAGCCGTAGCCCGGTGAACGCTGCGAGACCGGCGGCGAGGAGCGGGGCGCCTCGTCGAGGTCGCCTCCTTCGCCGGGGTGGGGCCGCTGCGGGATCGGGCGGTCCGGCATCATCGCGCGCGGCCGCACGGGCAGCGCGGCCTGACCATTTCCCATCGCGACGGGGTGATCGAGATCACCGCCCACGCACCACGCCACCTGAACGCTCCAGCCGGTCTGGCTGCGCAAGAAATCCACGAGCGTGGGGAGGAAGTGCTGATCGACCCATTCCCGTACGAACTCGTCGCGAGCGCGCAGGCTCACGATGCCGTCGGTCATGCCGTCGAACTGAACTCCCGAGAACCACTGTTCGAAGCTCGCGGGCGACTTCGCCCGCGTGAAAGCTACGGCTTCGTTCCAGAGCGTGTCGTGCTGCATCTCCATCCGTTCCAAGAGCGCGAATTTCGAGTGCCAACCGTTCGCACAGGTTTTCCACAGGCTGTGGGCTACTGGTGACCCGGAGACGTGTGCTTCCCCGCACGTCCGCGTCATGGATCGTGTCGATCCCGTGTCCCGCCCCTAGGATGTGGAGCCCTGTCGATCGGACAAACAGTTCCCCTTTCCGGAACGGAGACGAGGACCAGCCCCATCCACCCCGGAGCTGCTTGATCTATCGAACCCCGAAACGGCGGACGATCGCCGATGAGCACTCCACCTTCCCATGGGTCAGCCCTCTCCTCGGAAGAGACCTGACCGATGGGGTGGGAGGGCTGATCGCCGACCTCCCGCTGTGACGGGGAGATGGAACTAGCACCCTCTTTTTTGCGTCGTCATGTCCATTGTTTCGATTGCTTGTAAGTACGCCTACTGGTTCAGCTTTATTGGTTGTAAACCGCCTGTGAATTACGTGCTGTGCGCATGCAGCTTCGCAGGTGCCAGGTAAGTGGCCGTCGCCGTTCCGTTATCGGAGCGTTGCCGCAGTGCCACGTGCGGGAAGCACGCAATCTGTAGCCAGTTTGGGTGTCAAGAGTCGCCGAAGTGCCGTGATTTCCACGATCGCGCAGGACAGGGTGCAAGATCGTCGCAGGAAACCCTCATCCCCCGTAGGGAGTAGGCGGTTCCATTCTCCCTGGGGAGTACGGCCGAAAATTGTTTCATTGGCGTCCCGCGGGTTAGGGTGCCCGCGGTGTCGACCCTCAGCCCCTTGCGAGCAGCTGCCGCCGCGCTCGCGCTCGTGGTGGCGATCCCCAGCATTGCGCAGGCCGACCCCTCGTCCACGAGCGTCGAGCAGGGCTTCGAGATGGGGGAGATCCAGCATCCCCGCCTCGTCGCGATGGGCGGCGCCGCGCAGGTCTTCGGCGGATCGACCGTCGCCGTCTTCCAGAACCCCGCGAACCTGACGCTCCTGCGGGTCTATCACCTGGAGGGCCTCGTCGCGCTCAGCCCCGAGGCGCGACGCCAGAGCTACGGCGGCGCGATCGCGGACTCGAGCACGAGCCGGCTCGCCGGCGGATTCGGCGGCACGTGGTCGCAGATGGACCCCGACGGCATCAAGCGGCAGTTCGCCGATCTGCGCCTCGCGCTGGCCTACCCGCTCGGCGACCGCTTCAGCCTCGGCGCCACCGGTCGCTACCTCCGCGTCCAGCAGAAGCTCGGCGCGGGGCCGCTCGGCACCAGCCTCGCCTCCGACGGCAACGGCGACGAGCCGCTCATCAGCAAGTTCACGTTCGACGCCGGCGGCGCGGTCCAGATCACCGATCAGTTCCGCTTCGCGCTCAGCGGCCGCAACCTCACCGCCCCGGGCACGTCGCTGGCGCCGCTCGCCCTCGCGGGAGGCCTCGGTTGGTCGAACCAGACCGTGACGATCGAGGCCGACTCGCTCATCGACTTCACGACGTGGAACACCGCCCGCGCCCGCGGGATGCTCGGCGGCGAGGTCCTCATCGCGGACCGCTTCCCCATCCGCGCGGGCTACCGTATCGACGCCGGGATGCGCACGCAGTCGGTGTCGCTCGGCGCGGGGTACGTCGATCGCAAGTTCAGCATCGAGCTCGCGGGCCGGCGCGACGTGGTCGCCGACCACCCGGCGACACTGATCAGCCTCGGCCTCCGCTTCTTCATCGACGCGGGCGGCGCGGGCAGCGGCGGCGACAGCAGCGAATCCTTCTAGAGAGGCCTCGGGCCGAAGGCCGGGAGAGCTATGGCGTCCAGAACCGGATGCACAGGTCGTCGGTGGCGTGGCGCACCGCGAGGACCGGGGCGATCGGCGGGGTCGACGGGACCGCGGACGAGCGCGGAATCAAGGCGATCGCCAGCGGGGTCGGATCCGCTTCGGGGCCGCACAGGCGCGCCTCGGCGCGCGTCGGCGCGGGGCCGCCCGATCGCGCGAGCAGGGTCAGGCGCCCGAGCGTCAGCGGGGTTCCGCGCGAGCTGCCCAAGCGTACCACCACGCCCCGGCCGCCCTCCGGATCCTCGTCCGGCAGATCCAGCGCCGTGCGGATCCGCATCGCCGCCATGTGCCCCGGCTTCAGCGCGCGGCCGAGCGACTCGCTCTTCACCTTGATCACCACGCCCGCCATCGTCTCGCGGCCGAGCAGCGGGTACGCGCCCGAAGGGCGACGCGGCGCGCGATCGACGGTCAGCGCTTCGCCCGCGTCGGCGTCGTCCGCCTCGAGCGCGCCGTCACCGACCGCGACCAGCTGCGCATCGATGGCGCGCGGGGCGCCGGGCGCGCCGAACGCCACGTAGAAGTCGAGCGACTGCGCCGCCCACTCGCCGCGCGGGAGGTTCACCTCCTCGACCACCACGATCTTCTTCTCGAGCACCTCGACGCGCACGCGCGGGATGCTGGGCAGCATGGGCAACGGCGCGAGGGGGGCGACCGGGGCGGCCTTCGCAGGCGGAGCGGCCGCCGCCACCTCGGGGAGCGCCGCGAGGACGAGCAGCGCCGTGGCGAAGAGCCGGGCACTCTTCAACCGATCGCCTCCTCGAAGGCCCGCGCGAGATCGGGCGCGGCGCTCGCCGACAGCGGCTCGAGATCGAACGCGGGGCCGCACGCGAGGCTCGTGAGGTGCTTGCCGGCCTTCGGGTTGCGGAACCAGTCGTCGTCGTAGCGGTGCACGAGATCGCGGAGGAACGCCTGCGTACCGAGCAGACCGAGCAGCTGCGCGGGCTCGCCGGCCCGCAGATCCGGCCACGCGTCACGCAGCGACGCCGGCAGCGGCGCGCCGAACACGCGCGAGGTGATCTCCTCGAAGAGGGACGCGGAGCTGGCTTCGTCGGCGCTGAGCGCCGCGCGCGCGGCCAGGGTGCGCGCCTCCAGGAACATCGTGATCCGGAGCACGCGCGACTGCGCAGAGGCCGAGCGCGACGACAGATCGAGCGCACCACGCTGGAACGCCGGCTCCGCCACCACGCTCGCCATCGCGAAGCCGAAGCGATGCGCCGGCACCGGGTACGGATCGCGTGCGAGCGCGAACGGGAGCGAGCGCGCCGCGCCCGACGTGCGCCACGCAAAGCCCCATGCCATCGCCGCGCGCAGGAACGTGGCGCTGCCGAGCGGCTCGGGAGGAGGCGCGATCTCCACGCCGCGCGGCGCGATGGCCGCGAACGTCTCGTCGAGCCAGCGCTGCCCGAGGTACGCGGGCCAGCCCTGCTGCGCGCCGTGACCGAGCGCGAGCTGGATCGCCGACGAGGCCCGCCAGGGCGCCGCCGCGTCCTTGCGCGCGCGCTTGAACAGCGCGACCGCGAGAGGCTCGCTCGCGTCGAGGAACGAGAGCGCGAGCGCGCGGACGTCGTGCGTCGACGCCAGCGCCCACGGGTGCGCGAGCCCGATGCGCCGCGCCGCCTCAAAGCGCCGCTCGCGCCGCTCCTTCCGCACCGCCGCCACCCGCAGCGAGAGCTCGCCGGCCCGCGTGAGCGCCGCCGATGCGAGGCCCTCGTTGGGCGACGTCACGATGGCGCGGAACGCGTCACGATACGTGTGCGCGACGTGACCACGGGTGTCCTTCGCCGCCGGGGGCTCGCCCGGGCCCACCGCGATGCGCGCGAGATCCTGCGCCTTCAGCTCCGCGAGCTGGCTGGCGGAGAGGCGCGGATCGAGCTCGCTCTCCTCGTCGGCATCGGTGAGGGCGAGGTCGAGGCCGACGCGCGCTTGCAGGAGCTCGTGGACCCAGCGGAGCAGGCCATCCCGCAGCGGCACGTCGAGGAGCGAAGGGGTGTCCTTGCCCAGCGCGTCGTACGTCGCCTTGACCGCCACGTGGCGCGCATCGAACGGGTCGAACGAGCGCGCCTTGTCGCGGCCCTCCTTGGTACCGAGGGCGTGCCAGTGCCGGAGCTGCTCGAGGCGCTGCGCGGCGCGACGCACGTCGCGATCGAGCGCGAGGAGATCGACGAGCGGATCCGCCATCAGCCGTGCATGGTCGCGCGCGAGTCCCGATCGGCGAGCTTCCCGACGATCCGCCCCTCGGCCTCGGCGAGCATCGAGAGCCGGAGAGAGACCGCCGACTCGACGTCACGCGGCTGCGCGCTCTTCCACTCCGAGCGCAGCGCCTGAGTGGCGAGGTCGAGGTACGTGCGGTAGTGGCGCGCCTCGCACGCGAAGAGCTCCTCGTAGAACACGCGGAGCTCCGGCGACGTATGCGGCGGCAGCGCCTCGACCAGCAGCTTGAAGCGCTCCGACGAGCGCGCCTCGATGATCGCGCTCACCAGCAGCCGATCGACGACCGCGGGGATCTCGGCGTTCGGCAGCATGCCCATCGCGCGGCGTACCTCGGCGGCGTACGCATCGACCGGCGGCGGACCGAGCTCCAGCCCGCGGCGCTCGAGGAACGCCACGACGCGGCGGAAGTGGTCGAGCTCCTCCCGCGCGAGGTCGGTGAGCGCGCGGACGAGGCCGAGATCGTTCGGGTGGCGAACCACGAGCGAGAGCGCGTTCGTCGCCGCCTTCATCTCGCAGTGCGCGTGGTCGACCAGCACGCTGTCGAGATCGCGGACCGCTTCCTTCGCCCAGGCGGGATCGGTGGAGGCACGCAGGCAGAACATGGGCATCGGGATAGCACGGGAGCGGCTTTCACGCCGCTGGCGAGCGCTTCCGGGCCCCGACCTTGCCACCCCAGGCCGCAGATCCCACGCAGAGGAGGATCACGACGAACGCGGTCACGAGCGCCGTGATACCGCTCGCGGCGCCGGCACCGAGCGCGAGGACGAGCGCGACGATCGCGGTCATCGCTCCGGCCGACGCCGCCTCCCGGCCCGTCGTCCCGGCGCCGAAGCGCCCCACGAGGTAGCCGCCCCCGAATGCAGACAGGCCGAGCGCCACCACGTTCGGCAGCGCGAGCATCGCCATCAGACGCGCCCGTTCGCCGGCGGGCATCGTCCCCAGCGCCATCCCGATCTCGGCCGCGCTGGCCGCGGCGCCGAAGCGCTGCGCGAGCACGCGCGCCACCACCGCCTGCGCGACGTACGCGAGGGGCAGCCACGCCGCGAAGATGGCCACCGTCCCGAAGCCCACCCAGTGCCACGGCGGGCGCGCCGGGATCGCGTTCTCGTCCTCGGGCTCGGCCCCCCTGCCCGCCGACGGCGGCGCGGGCGGCGCGGGCGGCGCGGGCGGCGCGGACTGGATGACGGGAAGACGACGACGCGCGGCCACGTGGAGAGCCTAGTCCAAGCCGAGGTCATGTGGTAACCGGCCGGCGTGAGCTTCTCCTCCGCCGCGATCGACCCCACGAAGAGCACGACCGCGACGGAGACGCGCGTGCGCTTCTGCGAGACGGACGTGATGGGCGTCGTCCACCACTCGAACTATCTCGTCTACTTCGAGCTGGGGCGCGTCGACTGGCTGCGCAAGCGCAAGATCACGTACGCCGCCTGGACCGATCGCGGCGTGCAGACGCCCGTCGCCTCGGCAGAGCTCCAGTACCGGGCGGCGTCGCGCTTCGACGATCTGCTGGTCATCGAGACGACGCTCTCGAAGCTGCGGAGCGTCTCGCTCGACTACACGTACCGCATCCGTCGCGGCGAGACGCTCATCGCCGAAGGCACGACGCGGCTCGCGTGCGTCGACCGCGACCTCAAGCTGCTGCGCATCCCCGAGGAGATCCGCACGGCCCTTCTCTCCGGCGAGAGCGTCTAGTTGCAGGCGGCGTGGAGGGCGCCGCAGGTGGCCATGAACATCACGCCGAGCAGGAGCCCGATCACCGCCAGGATCACCGGGAGCGACGCGTTCGACGAGGGCGCCATCGCCCGCTGCGGCATGCGCGGCACCATCCGCGTGCCCGGCGGGGCGGTCATCGGCGGCGGCGACATCTGCGAGGGGTGCATCATCGGCGCCGAGCCGGGATGCAGGGTCAGCGGCGGGTACTGCGGCGCGTGCTGCGTCGAGGGATACGTCAGCGCGTAGCCAGGACCAGGGAGCGGCGGGCCGAGCGGCGGGCCGGTCTGCGGGCCGAGCAGCGCCCCGCTCGGGATGAAGACGCCCGGGCCGGTCTGCGGCGGGACCAGAGGCGACTGCGGCGACTGCGACGGCGCCCACGGATCGCCCGAGCGCGGCGCGGGCGGAAGGGTGGTCTGCGCGAGCGCGGACGGCGGCGACATCGTCGCCATCCCGCCCGACGGCGTGCCCGGCCCGATGGCCTGCGGGATCGAGGCGCGCCGCGCGGCGACGAGCGCGGCCCACAGCTCGCCGATGTTCGCAAAGCGCGCCTTGGGATCGACGGCGAGCGCGCGGCGGCACACCACCTCGATGCCGTCGGGCACGTTGACGCCGCGCTGCCTGGGCGTCGGACGCATCGTGACGTCGGTCGCGGCCTTCAGCAACGTGACGACGTCGCGGCCCTCGACCGGGACGCGGTCGGTGAGCAGCTCGGTGAGGAGGAGCGCGAACGAATAGACGTCGGTGGTGAGGCCCGACTGGCCGACGCGCGGGTCGAGCTGCTCGGGCGCCGCGTAGAGCCAGGTGAACGAGGCGAACGGGCTGCGCGTGCCCGGCAGCTCGTTGTCGCGGACGATCTTCGCGATGCCAAAATCGAGCACCTTCACGCGCGGCCCGGAGTCGCCCGCGAGCAGGAAGAAGTTCGCCGGCTTGATGTCGCGATGCGCGACGCGCCGACGGTGCGCGATGGTCAGACCCTCGGCGGCGGGCTCGAGGAGCGCGAACGCCTCGTCGAGGCTGCGGCCGCGCATGCCGCGCCGGCGCCGGTCCGAGAGGTCCTCGGCCAGCGAACTCCCGGCCAGCCACTCCAGCACCATGTACGGCGCCCAGAGGCCGTTCGGCGACGTCGTCGCGCCGAAGTCCATGGAGCGCACGATGTTCAGCGACTCCTGGGAGAGCGTGTAGAGGAGCTTCGCCTCGTCCTTGAACTTCGCGAAGAGCGCGTCCTGGATCTCGCGCTCGTCGGCGAGCACCTTCAGCGCCTTGACCGCAATTGGCTGCTCGAGCGAGACGTGCCAGCCCTTGTAGACGACGCCGAATCCGCCCTCGCCGATCACCTGATCGATGCGGTACTGCCCGTCGAGCGTCGATCCGACGAGCCCGAAAGGGTCCTCAAGCTGGGCGGCGTGCGGATCGTCCACGGAACGCGAAGCGTAGCTCAAGTGCCGCTGCCTTGTTTCATCCACCTCCCCCCTTCTGTAGACTGACGATCTTGTACCCACGCCGTGCGCGCCGGAGGAACGCCCTGCTCCTCGCCCTCCTCTTCGTGGGAGCGGCGGCGTGCAAGCACTCCGGCTCGGCCAAGCTCGAGGGTCGCTGGCGAGGCACGCGGGCGGAGGGGGTGCCGCCGGCGGTCCAGGAGGCGGCAAACACGTTCGCCACGCAGACGGAGATCGTCGCCAAAGGCAGCTCGATCATTATCTCGACGCCCGCCGCCAGGCCCCAGTCGGCCACGTTCACGGTCGACGACGAGAACAAGACCACGCTCGTCGTCCACACCGACAAGGACGGCCTCGCGAACAAGGAGACGTTCGCGTTCGCCGACGAGGGCAAGACGATGACCTGGCGCCTCGGCGAGGGCCGGAGCATCGTGTTCACGAAGCTCAAAGAGTGAAGCTGACAGCTTCTCTCACCGCCGGACCTGCTCGCGCGCCACACGCAGGGTGAGGGCGCGGTCGCCGCGCTTCACCTTCACCACGACGTCGTCGTGAACGGGGCCCGAGAGGCGCGCGCGCGCGTCGGTGATCGACCTCACGGCGACGCCGCCGATCTCGGTCACGAGATCGTAGGGCGCGAGGCCCGCGCGCTCGGCCTCGCTGCCCTCGGAGACCGCGACGATCACCACCTCGGCCGCTTCGAGCCCGGCGGCGGTCTCGCCGAGCGTGATCGCGACTCCGCCCGTGGTGAGCGGCTCGGCGGCGCTGGGCTCGCCGCGCAGGAGGAGGATCTTCACGCTGTCGGTGGTGCGCCCGGCGAGGACGCGCACGCCGGTGATCCGCGCGCGCCCCACGTCGGGCGCGTAGGCCTCCAGCGTGAGGCTCCCCTCGCCCAGCTCGGCAAGCCGGAAGCGACCGCGCGGATCGGCGACCGCCATTCCCGGTGGCAGGCCGGTCGCGGGAAGATACGTGGGGACGGCATCCCTCCCGACGCGCGCGCCGGGCACGGGTGATCCCTTCGCGTCGAGCACGATGCCCTCCACGATGCCCTCCTCGGGCAGCTCGATCTTCGGGACCTCGACGGCGCGGCGACCGCCGCGGTCCTCGACCACGAGATCACGCGCTGCGGGCGCGCGCCCGGCCTTGCGCACGCGGAGCCGCGCCAGGCCAGGCGCGACGTCGGTGAGCGTGTAGACGCCATCCTTGTTGGTGCGGGCGCGCTTGATGCCGACGTCGGTCTGGAGCGTGACCTCTGCGCCCTCGATCGGCTCCCGCCGGTTCGCCCAGACCTCGCCGGTCACGCTCTCTGCGGCGGCGAGCTCGATGGTCAACGTCGCTGTCTCGGGGGTGGTGAGGACGATCTTCGCGGCCCGGCCAGGCGCACGCACCTCGACGCGCAGCGGGAGGCCCCGCGCGTTCGCGAGCTCGGCGGCGCCGCGCGCATCCGTGAAGGCCGTCACGCGTAGCGCCTCTCCGGGATCGATCGAGACGGCGGAGACCTGCGCGGCGTCCACCGCAGCGCCGCGGTCGGTCGTCACCTTCACCGGCAGCGCTGGGCGCGCCTCGGGCAGCGTGATCTCGATGGTCTTCTTGCCGGCCTCCGGCACCGAGACCTCGACGCGCGCGGCGATCTGCGTGACGTCCTCGTCGCGCGAGACGAGCACCGTCACCGCCTCGGGCAGCGCCGCGAACGCGAACGAGCCGTCGGTCCCGGAGCGCGTGCTGCGCTCGAGTGAGCCGCGCGTGGCGAGCGCCATCACGTGTGCGCCGGGCACCGGGCGACCGCGGGTGTCGACCACCTTGCCCTCGAGCGAGCCGCCGCGCGAGAGGACGATCTCGACGCGCGCGTCCTGCTCGGAGACGAGCGTGACCACCTCGCTCATCGCCTCCACGTACTGCGGATGGCGCACGAGCGCCCGCACGCGGCCCGGCGGGATGGGCGTTGCCTTGAACGTGCCGTCGCGCCCCGAGACCCACGGCTCCTCGGCCGGTGTGCTGGCAGGCGGGAACGCGCCACCACCGCTACCGCCGAACGAGAGGCCGAGCGCGGGGCCGTGCGGGATCGCGGGCACGGGGCCGGGCATCACGCCGAGCTCGCCCGCGGGCACGAGCGGGCGCGGTCCCGCGAGCGCGGACGCGAAGTGGGCATCGCGGAACGAGGCGCGCTGCGGATCCTCGTCGATGGGGAGGCCCTCGAGATCGGTGCCCACGACGCGGACGGTCGCGCCGTCGACCGCGTAGCCGCGGCTGTCCACGATGCGCCCGACCAGCGATCCGCCCTTGAGCAGCGGGATCTTGATCTCGCCGGTCTGCGTCTCCTCGAGGCGCACCGCGGCCTTCGCCACGAAGCCGTCGGCGCGGGCCGAGAGCGAGGCCGCGCCGCGCGAGATCGGGCCGAGCGCCACGCGCCCTTTATTGTCGGTGAGCCCCTCGAGCGGGAACGGCGAGAGGCCGCCCTCGGCGAGCGTGACGCGCGCCCGGGCGATGCCTTGATCCTCCACGGCATCGACCACGCGCGCGACGACGGTGACGCCCGGCGCGAGCCTCAGCGTGGCCGCCTTCTCGTCACCACGCCCGACCTCGATACCCAGCTCGATCGGCGAAACGCGTGTACCTTGCACCGAACGCAACGCGTAGATGCCCGGATCCAGGCCACCCAGACGCACCGTCCCGTCGGCCGTCGTCTCCGCCACGCGCGCAGGCCACAGCGAGGGCGAAGCGACCAGCACCCGCGCGCCCGCGACCGGCTCGCCTCCCTCGCCCACCACCTTCACCAGCAGCGCGCCCTGGCGGCCCAGCGTGATCACGCACGGCGCGCCCTCGGCGACGCGCCGCCGCGTCACTTCCTCGAAGCCCGGCGCGCGGACGGTGACGCTGAACGGCCCGTCGCCCAGGCGTCCGACCCGCACGCGCCCGTCGCTCCCGGTGCGCGCTCCCACCGGGAACGGATCGGAGCCGCGCACCTCGATCTCGGCGCTCGCGATCGGCGCGAATTGCTCGGTCTTCACCTCCACGTCGAGCCCGTGCTCGACGCCCAGCTCGAGGTCGAGCCGCCGCTCACCGGACACCACCACCACCATCTGCGAAGCACGCGCGCGGCCTGGCGCCTCCGCCACCACCCAGTGCTCGGCGTGGGGCAGCCGCAGGAGCGAGGCGCGCCCCGAGGCATCGCTGATCGCCTCGCCCGCGGTGTGAGCACGGCCGTCGAGGATCGCGAACGCCCGCACCCGGACGCCCGCCAGCAGCGCCTTGTCCCCCTCGGCCACGTGCGCGACGACATCGAGCACTCCGTCACGATCGCCCACATTTTCCGGGATCGGCGCCGCCATCAGCTCCACGAGCATCGGACGCACCACGGAGCCCGGCCAGCTGCCCACGAAGAGCAGGCAGAGCAGGACCACGACGACGGACCTGGCGCGCGACATGTGCGTGGAGGAAGGCACGAAGACGGAGCTCTGTTCCGTTATGTCGCCCGCGGGCGGCGTTCTGCTACTTTTTTTCGGTGGGCGAGCCAAGCACGTTCGTGAGTCACGGTCGCGCCAGGGCCGCGGGCTGTCTGCTCGCTGGTCTCATCACACTGATCGCGTGCGGGAGCGAGCGGCCTCCCGTCAGCGACGGCACGTACGTGAGCAGCAGCAGCGGCGGCGGCGGTGGCCCCTTCAACGACGCCGGCATCCCGAAGCTACCCGGCTGCGGCGCGCAGGAGAACGGCGGCTACTGCGATTGCGTCGACACGCCGCTCTTCGCCGATACGCCGAACATCTACTTCGTGCTCGATCGCTCGGGCAGCATGGCCGAGAACAACAAGTGGGGCCAGGTCCGGCAGGTCGTCGCGCAGGTCCTCCAGGCGCTCGGCCCGCGCGCGAACTTTGGCGCCACCGTGTTCCCCGGCTTCGCGCAGAGCGCGTGCGCCCCCCCGAAGCAGATCCTGGTCATCAGCCCTGGTGATCCGCCCGGCGGCGGTGCCGGCCCCACCACCAACGCGCTCCTCAAATCCACCTCCGGCGCGCCGTCCGGCGGTACGCCCACGGCGCAGGCGCTGCGCTCGGTGCTGCCCATCCTGGGCGCCGCAGCCGGCAAGTCGTTCGTGATCCTCGCCACCGACGGCGGGCCGAACTGCAACTCCGCGGCGTCGTGCGGGTTCGACCAGTGCATGCCGAACATCGAGGACACCGACGGCTGCTCGTCGCTCGGGCCGCGAAACTGCTGCGAGCCGCCCGACGGCTTCCGCGAGGCGTGCCTCGATGCGCCGGCCACCAACAGCGCGGTGGCGGCGCTGAAGGCCGCGGGCATCCCCGTCTACGTGGTCGGTCTTCCGGGCACGACGCAGTACGGCGCGCTCCTCGATCAGCTCGCGGTGAGCGGCGGAACGGCCCTCGCGGCGTCGCCCAAGTACTACAAGGTGGAGCTCCAGAACACGCAGCTGCTCTCGGCGCTCAAGCAGATCGCCGCGAAGATCGTGGCCACCTGCGAGTTCAAGCTCAAAGAAGCGCCGGCCGATCCCACGAAGGTGAACGTGTACCTCGACGAGGTCGTTCTTCCGAAGGATCCCGTCAACGGCTGGAAGATCGAGGCCGGCACGGTGACGCTGATGGGGACCGCGTGCTCGAAGGTCCTGAACGGGGATGTGCTCGATGTTCGGATCATCGCTGGCTGTCCGACGGTAGAACCGAGGTAACCTACCCGGATGAAGCCGCGGAACGATCGCGCGCTGGCGCTTTCGGCATTCTGTCTCGAGATCGAAAAGCATCGACGCACGCCGGAGGGGCGTGTGCGAAACGCCGACGCTTTTTTGCAGTTCTACTTTCCTCGCCAGCAGGGCGGAGCGGACGCGACCGACCGGGTGTTCGCGCACCTGCCTCGCGAGGTCCGCGGCCCGGTGCTCGCGGGCTGGAGTATCCGCGGCCTGAAGGCGGCGCTTCGCGACGACGACGAGCGCGTGAAGGCGGTGGTCCTCGACGCGCTCGAGGCAGGCGACCTCGACGCCACGATGTTCGAGGAGGGTGTGACGGCCGACAAGCTCGTCGACTTCGTCCCGCTCGACGAGTGGTGGTCGTTCTGGCGCGGCAAGGCGCTGCCCAATGCCGCCGTGCAGAAGGCGCTCGCGACGGCGCGCGCGATGCACCTCGTCGACGATCAGTGGTTTCTCGAGAACGTGCAAGGCCGCGGCGGGAAGCTGAAGGGCACCGACGCCGTCTGCGACACGCTCTCGAAGGACGAGATCAGCGGCTGGCTGCGCGGCGTTCATGCCTCGGGCGATGCATCGCCCGCGGGCCTCGTGGCGGCGCGCGGCTGGGACAACGTACTCGCGAAGACGGCGCCCGATGCGCTCCTCGCGGCGCTCGATGCGTTCGCGACGAAGGTGCATCTCGTGCCGGCGGCGAGCACGCCGCCGAGGCCCCTCTCGCGTCCCCCGCTCGACGGCTTCGAGGCGATGCCGCCGCTGGACCTCAGCGCGATCGACCCCGACGCCGCGCCGAACGGCGGCTGGCCCGACGAGGAGTCGCTCCCGCAGTCACTCCCGGGCGAGCCCGTGGACGACGAGGAGATCGAGACCATCGACACGCCGCACCGCCCCCCACCGCTGCCGAAGCTGACAGCTGACAGCTGACAGCTGACAGCTGCTCTCAATGCAGCGTGTGCCAGTCGCCCTCGTGCTCCACCTTCGAGGGAGCGCGGAGGGTGCGCAGGCTCAGGCGGACCAGGTCGCGATCGGATTCCTCGGCAGCCTCGGCGGCGCGGCGGGCGAGCAGCGCGTCCTCGATGGCCTCGTCCTGCGCCCACTTCGCGAGGATGGCCTTCGCGCGGCGGCGCTTCTTGACGTAGCCCCAGCCGAGCGCCGCGATGACCGCGACCCAGATGATGCCGCCGCCCGCGAGGATCGGGATCACCGAGTACTTGCGCTCGACCTCGCTGCGCCACTGGTACTCGAGCTTCCGTAGATCGGTGCTGTAGGCGTCACCGAGGGAGCGCTCGAAGGTCTGCCCTTCGCGGACGCGCTGCACCATCGCGGCGAAGCGGACGCGGTCGGTGCGGCGCATCAGGAAGCGCAGGAAGTCGGCGCTCTGCGCGTAGGCGATGCCGACCTCGAAGTGGTCACGCGGAAAGCTGCGATCGAGGTCGGCGAGCGGCAGGAGATTGCCGTAGACGGTCGCGTGCCAGAGCACGTCCTGCCGGTCGAACGAGTTCTCGCCGGCGAGACCGATGGCGAGGCCCTCGTTGAACCAGACGGGCACGTGCGCGCCGAGCACCGCGTCCTCGAGGGCGACGTGCGCGAGCTCGTGACGGAACACCTGATCGAGGTTCGTCGCGTCGGCGCCGCGCGGCGCGAACAGGCTGATCAGCACGAGCTTCAGCCCAGGATACGCGACGCCGCTCGCGTACGACGGCGGCGGTGAGCCGACCGGCGCGAGGCGCGTCATGTCCGAGACGGTGGGCGTGATGCGGACCTCGACGCGCGAGAGGACGTCCTGCCCGAGCGTCTCCGAGAGCTCCGTCTTGAACGCATCCGCGTCGTGCAGGAGCGACTCGACCCGCTCGCTCGCGGCAGGCGGGTACGAGAGCTTGAGCCACCCGAGATCACGCGTGACGTACGACCGGGGGAGCGCCGGGATCACCGCCTCTCCGGGCGCCACCTGCGGGACGTCGGTGGGGAGCGTGAGCGCGGGGCCTTCAGGTGCTCGCTTGGCAGCGGCGCCGACGGGCGGCGCCTCGCGGAGCTCCTGCGCCTGAGCGCGCCCCGCGCCGAGGCCGAGGACGAGCGCGACCGCCATCACCGCGGCAGCGATCATCCGGACGAACGCGGGCATCGTGCTCGTTTCGATGCGCCGGCAATCGCCGAGGTAGCGCTGTCTTGGGACCTTCATCTCGGGACCGTCATCTGAAGATGGATCCTGTCCGAGCTCGTCGTGTCCCGTGAGGCGAAGTAGAAGACCGTCGCGAGGAGCGCGGCGCCGCCCACCGCTCCCCAGAACCAGCCCGAGGCGTAGAAAGGCGAGGACTTTCCGCCCTCTGGCTTCACCTGGGGTGCCGGGCGCGTCGCCGCGGCGGGGCCGGCCATGCCGCGCGACCCGGGAAATCGGGCCTCCAGGGAGGTGACGGTCGATTTCCATGCAGCGGGGGCTCGGGGTCCGGGGTCCGGGGAATAGCGCGCTGCGTCGAAGTCGCCGGTGTCGACGAGGAACAGCCGCGCAATGACCGTCGTCTCGGGCGCGGCATTCCCGGCCGCGCTCTCGCCGGCGTCCGCGCTCTCGCCGGCGTCGGCGCTGGCCTCGCCGATGGTCGAGGGCGCGCCGACCGGAGCGGCGCTCTCGACCTTCACGACCAGCAGCGCCTCGACCCCGATCTGCTTGCCGATGCCCGCGAGGAGGCGACGGCCCGCCGCGTCGTCGGCGTTCACGCCGGCGCGGATCTCGGCGAGCTCGCGGAGCTCACGCGATGCGTTCGCGGGAGGCGCGCCGCCTGCGAGCACGCGTGCGCGCACCTCGTCGAGCGCGGCGGGGCGGAGGCGGCTGCCGTAGATGGCGCGCGCGGCGGCGAAGCTCTCCTCGTTCGCGTTGCTCCCGATCGCGAAGACGGCGATCCCCTGCGAGCCGGCGCGCTCGGGCGCAGCGCTCGTCGCGCTCGCCGGCCCGTCCGCGCTCGCAACGTTCGCAACGGATGCAGCAGCGAGCGAAACCGCGAAGAAACAGGCGCGCGCAAGGCGTTTCATGGCGCGCGCACCCTACCACGGCGCGAGGCCCGAGGCCTGATGCGGAGGCTACTGCCCGAGCAGACCGAGCAGCCACGCCTGGACCGGCGCGCCCTCGGCAAGCAAGCCGCTCAGGTCCGGCTCAGCGCGCACCGTCGCATAGCCGAGGAGCAGGATCGCGGCCGCCACCGGCAGACCGCCCACCGCGAGCGGACGCCACCGCGCCATCGCGCGCGACGACGCGATCGCCGACGAGACGAGCAGCGCCAGCAGATCGACGAGCGCCGCCGCCGTGTGCATGCCCTCGGCGCGCGCCGTGCGCACGCCCACCAGCACGATCACGAAGAACGACGTGAGCACCACGATCCCGAGCGCCAGCCGGTGCCCCTGCGCCGGAAGGCGCGCGAGCATCCCCACGCCGCGCACCGCGAGCAGCGCCACCACCACGCCCGAGACGAGCGCGAGCATCGCGAACGTCACGCCCGCGAGGCCGTGATGATGCGTGTTGGCGCGCAGGACCGCGCCGAGGACGGAGAGCACGCCGAGCTCGAGGACCGCCCACCACAGCGCGGCCGCTGCGAAGAGCGGCGCGCGCTCCCCGGCGAGCAGCTGGAGGCCCGTGCGGCCGCGCCGCAGCACCGCCACCACCAGGATCGCGAACGGGGTCAGCAGCGCGGCGAGCGCCAGCCACTGCTCGAACGCGCGGACCACCGAGCCGCCGTCGCCGATGCGGAGCTCGGCGGGCAGCGAGGAGGCGATCGCCGCGAGCACGCCGCCCCCGACGACGGTACCCAGCCGCGTGGCGGTCGACGCGGCGGCCTCGTCTCCCTCGAGCGGCTCGAGGCCGAGCGTGGGCGGTTGCTGTTGGCGCTGCATGGCAACGGGAGCGGGCAGAGCGAGGGAGTCTAGCGCCTACCGGTCTCCATGATCAGCTCAAAACGGGTCGACGGGCAGCGGCGGCGGAAGTGCGAGGATGGAATCGGCGCGCGCGAGCGTCCGGCTGTCTGCGTCGGCGAGCCCCATCCGGACCGCGTCCGAGGGCCTCAGACCGCCGTAGAGCAGGCTCGCGAGCGTGGCGCGGCTCGTGCGGATGGCGCCGGCGACGCCGCGTGCGGCGGAGACCTCGGCATGCCCGTCGGCCACGCGGACGGAGATGGCGAGCTCGTCGCCCGCGCCGTTCGCCTCCCCCTCGGCGGCGTGGATCACGATGTCGAACGCGCCCTCGGCGCGGTAGCCGCGCGACTCGATGGCCCGCGGGACGTCCTCGATGCGGATCATCGGCCCGCCCACGAGGGTGCCGAGATCGTGCTCGATGCGGCTGGTCCCGAAGCGCCGCGCGTCCGCGTCGACGAGGCCGAGCTCCAGCGGATCGGTGCCGTCGACCTCGAGCTCGATCTCGCGCACCTGGTCGCGCATCGCCGCGAGCGCGCCGACCAGCGCGAGGCGCGTGACGTCGTCGTCGGCGGCGATCTCGTCGACGTTGACGGTGGTCGCAGCGTGCGGCTCGTTCTGGAGGACCTCGAACGCGACGTAGCCCGCCACGCCGCCGCCCTCACGCGCCGGGCGCTCCGCCACCAGGAACTGCCGCCGCTCCTTCGCCAGGTGCCGATCCCACGCCGCGTCGGTGCGCGTGAGCCAGCCGCTGGCCCGGGCCGCGGAGCGCGCATAGGCCGAGAGGATCGCCTCCTTGTCGTCGCCGCGGGCGCGCCGCACCCGGGCGCGCGCGAGCGCCACCCACGACGGCGGGACCGAGGCGGGGTCGATGCCGAGCCGCCGCCGCGAGGCGCTCGGTCCGTAGCCGACGCGCGCGTAGAAGCGCTGGCGGAACGCGTAGAGCATCGTCAGCGCGTCGCCGCGCATGTCCGAGGCGACGTGCAGCGCCCGGAGCAGCGCGCTGGCCACGCCCTGGCCGCGCGCCTCGGGGGACACAGCGAGGGAGGCGACGCCGCCTACCTGGACGGCGCGGCCCCCGAACCAGCACTCGAGCGGGAAGAGGAACGCCTGGCCGACGATCTCGTCGCCGCGCATCGCGAGCACGAGGTCATCGAGGGCACCGAACGGGCTGGCCGTGAAGTTCCGGCGCCGTTCGTCGGCCGATCGGGCATCGGGGAAGGCGCACAGGTGGATCTCGAGGATGCGGTCGAGATCCGAGCTCGTGGCAGCCCGGAAGCGGAGATCCTCGGTCGGCATCGCGCGCAGTCCTCCTCGTTCGCCACAAACTGGGCCGTCTTCGACCGAGGATGTTAGGCCCGAGCCAATGCTATCGGAACAGGCGCACAGTGGGCAGACCGCGACCTCACAGGCTCCGTCCTCGACGTCGCCGCCCGCGACGGGCCTGAGGCTCGGCGGGGCGCGCGCGGACTTCGTCGCCGGCCTCGGCCGGAAGGTCGCGGACCTCCGCGGCGGGTCGGCAAAGGTGCGCGAGAAGCCGGAGGACATCGCGCTGCGCGAGGAGCTCCGGCGCAAGATGCATGCGCTGTCTTCGGCCGCGAAGCTGATGAAGTTCGACGCCATGGACCGGGCGATCGCCGAGGCGCTCGGCACCATCGACCGCACGGACCTCGATGCGCCGCTGGCGCTCGTCGATCTCGACGCCATCGACCAGATCCTCGAGGACCTCCCGGCGCTCGCCTGGGGCGACGGCGATGCGCGGGTGTCGCGCACCGTGCCGGTCGCGAAGTCTTCGCAGCCGATGTACACGGCGCTCATCGTCGGCACGGCCCACATCGCCGAGGCCCTCCTCGACGAGGCGCTCGCGAACGACGAGTCGGCGAACCACTTCCCCGGCCGCGCGACGTTCGGCTGCGAGAGCACGCCCGACGCGCAGGCCGCGTTCGACCTCGCCCGCACCACCGAGCCCGACCTCGTGGTCCTCGATGCCGACCTCGAGTACGCGACGGAGCTGGTCGAGGCGCTCATGGACGACCCGCTCACCGAGCGCGCACCGATCGTCGTGATCGGGAGCTTCCTCGAGCCGGGCGAGTCGGCGCGCTACGTCGCCATGGGTGTCGCGAAGACGCTCGCGAAGCCCACCTCCAAGGCCACGCTGCGCACCGCCTGCGAGAAGGCGCTCGAGGCGAAGCGCCCCGCGCACGAAGGCTCCGCGCTGCCCGCCCACGTCGACCTCGCCCACGGCGATCGCGCGCGCACGCGCCTCCGCGGTCCGGCCACCGAGGTCCGCCTGAAGGGCCGCAAGATCGTCGTCGCCGACGACGACCCGGCGGTCGTGTGGTTCCTCGCGGATCTGCTGAAGACCTCGGGCTGCATCGTGCACGAGGCGTTCGACGGCCAGCAGGCCCTCGAGCTCGCGTACCGCACCAGCCCCGACCTCATCATCTGCGACATCATGATGCCAAAGGTCGACGGCTTCTCGCTGTGCCGCAAGCTCCGCCGTGACGTCGCGCTGCGCGACGTGCCGGTGATCCTGCTCTCCTGGAAGGACGACCTCCTCCAGCGCGTGCGCGAGCTCGGCGCCGGGGCCGCGGGCTACGTTCGCAAGGAGAGTGACACGCGCGCCATCGTGGCGCGCATCCGCGAGGCGCTGCGCCCGCGCGCGCACATCGAGCTGCGCCTCACCAACGACAGCGGCGAGGTGCGCGGCCGGATGGACGGCATCAGCGTACGCACGCTGCTCGAGATCGTCTGCGCGACGCGCCCCGAGGCCAAGGTCTCGGTGCGCGACGCTTCGTTCAACTACGAAGTCGAGATCCGCGACGGCGCTCCGATGCGCGCCACGCGCACGTCCGGCGACGGCGTCGTGCTCCAGGGCACGAAGGTCATCGCGGCGATGCTCGGCATCGGCGCCGGACGCTTCACCGTCGTCACCAGCAGCTCCGCGATCGAGGCGCAGCTCGACGGCAACCTCGCCTCGCAGCTCGCAAAGCCGATCGCGCGGTCTCGCGCCACCACGTCGCTCCTGATCGGCACCGGGACGGCCAAGTCGAGCCGCGTCGTGCTCGACGAGCACGCTCTGGCCGACTACCTGCGCGCGATGCCCGAGACGGTGAAGGACGTCGCGCTCCGTCTCGACTCCGGCACGTCGCCGCGTGGCCTCCTCCTCGAGGGCGCCTGTGATGCCGCGCTGGTCGAGGACCTGATCTGCGATCTCGCGGCCCGCGGCGTGGTCGCCAGCATCGAGGATGACCTCGAGACCGATCTGCTCGAGCCCGAGATCGCCCGCCTCGCCGAGCACGCCGACAGCCGCGCCAAGCTCGCGCCGCGCACCGCGACCCCCGCGCCGGCACCGCAAGCTCCGAACGCGTGCGCGACCGACGGTGACGCGCTGTGCGAGAGCCCCGAGCCCGGAGACGCCTCGGCGGGATCGCTGGAGGACGCCGTGATGCGCGAGATCGCGCACCGCTCGCCCGAGCCCGCAGCGCTCGGCGCGCCACCCGCGCCGTCGAGCCGTCCCTCGCTGATCGATCCGGCGGTGCTGCGTCCGCGCACCTCGCCTCCGCCGCCCGCGTACGAGTACGAGCGAACGCCGCCCCACGACCAGATCCTCGCGTTCGGCGAGGCCACGGTGGTCGACGACACGACCTACGGCGATCACGATCTCTCGATCCCGATCCAGGAGTCGTACGCCCTGCCCCTCATCTCGGAGAGCCGCGCCGCGAAGACCCCGCTCACCGCGGTCACGACCCACGACGAGACGCCCGCCGGCGTGCCGTCGAAGCGCAAGGCCTGGCCGATGGTGGCGTTCGTCGCCGCGACCGGCGTGGTGGCCTGGGCGGTGATGCACTTCTCGCTCGCCGCGTCGGCGCCCAAGGCGCCCGAGACCGCGCCCCCGGCGCCCGCTCCCCTCACCGTACCCGGCGAGCAGGAAGGGGTCAGCTACACCACGATCACCGCGGCCGGCGTCCCCGCCGGCCAAGGCGTCCTCGAGGTCTCCGGCCCGGGCGACGCGATCATCCTGGTCGACGGCACCGATCGCGGCCGCGGCGGCGTGACCTTGCCGCTGTTCGCGGGCAAGCACGATGTGCGCATCAGCGGCGCTGCCGGCGACACGGCGAAGCTGGTCGACGTGCGTCCCGCACGCATGGCGCACGTGAAATTCTGACCGACGCGCGAGTCAGCTCGAGCAGCGGCGTCGCTCCGCCGATGTGCGCCCACGTGATCGCAGCACCGCCGGCATGCCACCGAAATGATGGACCCCGGCGAAACCACATCGAAATCTCGTCCAGCGCCGGCATAAGATTTCAATCATGCGGTTCACGTTCTCGGTCGGCTTGGCAACGGCAATCAGTGCGGCGGCTCTGGCCGGCGTGGCGTGCGGCTCCGGAGGAGACAGCGAGTTCAAGGATCCTGGCTCGAGCGGCGGCGCGAGCGGGACGAGCGGCGATCCCATCGGCTTCGGTGAGGGCGGCGCATCGAGCGGCATGCCGGGCTCGAGCGAGGACATCGACGTAACGTCGCTGCGCGTCGACCCCGCGGACGCGGTGATCGAGCTGAACGCCGGCGCGTCGAAGACGCAGGCGTACAAGGTGCTCGGCAAGAAGGTGGGCACCACCACCGAGGTCGATCTCACCTCGCGCGCGGTCTTCTACGTGCCCGACAACTTCCTCGTCGGCGGCTTTCCGCTCGACGGCAAGCCCACGTTCTCGACGCGCGCCGGAACGGCCGATGCGCCGCAGCGCGGCGGCAAGCTCACCGTCGAGGCCACGCTCTCCAACAGCACCGGCGTCATCACGAAGACGACGTCGCTCACCGTGAAGCTCTCCGCGAGCATCACCGCCGGCGCGGGCGTCCCCGCGAACCCGGCGTCGAAGTTCGGCGGGGCGGTCGATGCGACGCGCGCCCCGCAGCTCGCCTACCCCAACGACGGCACGATGCTGCCGCCGAACCTGCGCCGCCTCGGGGTGCACTGGCGTCCGGGCACGGGCGGCAGCGGGGCGTCGCTCTACGAGATCTCCTTCACGAGCGCGGTCGGCTCGATCGTCTACTACTCGCGCTGCGACGGCACCGGTCTCGTCGCCGACTCGTGCGGCTTCGAGCTCGACGAGACGGGCTACGGCTACCTCGCGGAGACGAACCGCGGGCAGGGCGCGGTCAAGCTCAAGGTCCGGCGCACCGAGGACGCGGGCGACGGCGTCGGCTCGTCGAGCGAGTTCACGATCGAGTTCGCGGAGAGCCGCGTCGACGGCGGCCTCTATTACTGGAACGTCACGGACACGTCGATCATGCGCTTCGACTTCGGCGCGCCCAGCGGAGCTCCCGAGGTGTTCAAGGGCGGCGCGTGCGTCGGCTGTCACGCCATCTCGCGCGACGGAAAGAAGCTCGTCGCCTCGCTGAATGGCCAGAACAACGGGCAGCTCGTCTACACGAACGACGTGGCGACGGCCGCCACCGGCACGTTCACGCAGTTCAACAACGCCGACAACCGCGTGCAGTTTGCATCCTTCAACCCGGACGGCAGCCAGTTCGTCGCGGTCTACGGTGACGACGCCGCGAAGCGGAAGCTCTACTTCCACGACGGCACCACCGGCCTCCGCTCCTCGAACATCGACCTGCCGTTCAAGCCGGATCACCCGGAGTGGTCGCCGGACGGCAAGACCATCGCCGTCACGCGCGTCGACGACGAGACGAGCACCACGCAGATGCCGACCAAGACGAGCCTCGCGCTCCTCGCGAAGAGCGGCGCCGGCTGGGCCGCGCCGACGACGCTCGTTCCGTACGTCGACGGGCTCGCGCGCTACAACCCGAACTTCGCGCCCGACTCGTCGTTCCTCTACTATTCCGAGTCGAGCTGCGCGCTCGACGCCGCCGACACGCGCGACCCGAACTCGCCGTGCAACGCCGACTCCGATCCCAGCGGCACGACGTGGGCGATCAAGCCGGTCGCCGGCGCGACGCCGATCAAGCTCGCGAACGCGAACAAGCCGGGCGTGGCCGACGGCACGACCACGAACCTGGGCGACACGTTCCCGCGCTCGGCCCCGTTCCAGACGAAGCACCGCGGCGGCAAGCTGTTCTGGTTCACGGTCGCGACGCGCCGCACGCTCGGCCTCAGCCTCACGAAAGGTCCGCAGAAGCTCTACATGTTCGCGGTCGACCCCGCGAAGGTGCTCGCCGGCCAGGACGGCAGCTACACGGGCTTCTTCCTGCCCTTCCAGAACCTGAACACCTCGAACCACATCGGCCAGTGGACCGAGCAGATCGTCGGCGGCTCGCAGCCCCCGCCGGCGCCGCCCCCCACCCCGCCCCCGCCGCCGCCCCCGCCCGCGACCCCGCACTGAGGAGTGAGAGGCCGCGCGTCCCCGACGCGTATGTTACATCTTCGTCGATGCACCGAGCGCTTTGGCTGCGCAGGTACGGGTGTGACCAATCGCGTCGCCGTGTTCCGGACGAACGTCGACAGGCCTCCTCGTGAAGATCAGCTCGGCGGGCCAGTTCGACAGCGCCTTCGGTGTCGGCGGCGCTCTGGAGTTGACGGGCAACGGTAAGAGCCTCGCCGCGCTCGGCGTAACGCGGTCGCCAGACGGGAAGCTGGTCGTTCTAGCCGCTGATATCGGTCTCGGCGGCCAGCGCATCTGGAACTGACCGGCGCCCGGTGACGTGACGTGACGTGACGTGACGCGCAGTCGGCCCTGTCGACCGCGCATGGGGCAAGGAGGAGCGGCTATCGGGGTCCGCGCAGCCACCGTCGCCCCGGTGCGCGTGCACACTCGCCGGGCGCTGCCGTGAACGATCTTCACCGACCACGACCCCGCCGGCGTGCCTGGCACGTCGCTCACGCCACGACGCTCACCGAGGACGCGCCGATGGTTCGTGCACTCGTCGCTGCCCGGTGGGACCACCAGGGCGGTGGGTGCGCGCGGCCGGGCGACTCTTCACGCAGCCCGGCGCTCGGTAGGGCGCTTGCGAGACATCGTGCGGCGAACCAGGCATCGCTGCGCGCGCTGACGTGAGGTCGCGGGCGCCTGAAGCGCTATCGTCGACGATGATGCGACCGAAGGCGTGGATCGCGCTGCTGCTCCTCTGCCCGGCGGTGCTCCTGGACCGCCTCGCCTACTACGGCGCACGCGGGCATCTGTTCCAGGCGCTCGGGGCAGCTGGAGTGAGCTCGACGAGCGCGGCGCAGCTGCTCACGGTCGCGACGTCCCTGAGCTACCTCGCGTCGGTCGCCGCCGGCGGCCTCGCGTTCGTGATCGGACCGCGGCTCACCGCGGTCGTGGGCTCACTGGTCAGCGCGGTCGGGCTCGGACTGCTGGCCAGAGGGACCACGCCCGAGGCGGGCCTGGTGGTGATGATGCTGGGCGCGGGCCTCTTCCGCCCGTGCTGCATCGCTGCAGCTGCCGAGATCGTGAGCGGCGAGGACGTCGGGCCGTCGGGCGAGGCGTTGCCGCCGAGCGCGCGCCGCTTCGCGGTCCTCGCCGCGATCGCGACCGTGCTCTACGGCGGCGTGAACCTGTTCGCGACGCTCGCGCCGGCGGCGAGCGGCGCCATCCAGGGCGGCCTCGGCACCCGCGCGCTCTTCGGGAGCTGCCTGGTGCTCGAGCTCGTGGTCGCGCTCCTCGTGGGAGTATCCGCGCTGGTGAGCCTCTCGCTGCGCGCGAGCAAGCCCGCGGCGGGACCGCCCGACGCGATCTACCGGACGCAGCCCGCGCACGCCGCGACCTCCGGCGTCGCAGCGCCGAATGCGATCGCCGGCCTGGCGCTGCTGGCGATCCCGACGCTGCTGCACGGGGTGGCGTCGAACATCGGTTGGGCGTTCATGCCGTTCGAGGGCGTTTCGGCGTCGGTCCGGGGGCTTCTCCACATGCTGAACCCGGCGGTCGTCGTGGTCGCATCGCTCGCCCTCGCGATCGCCTGGATCGTGTCGGCGGCTGGCCGCGCGCAGCTGCTCCCGATGCGCGTGTGGGGCGTCGGGTTCGCGATCGCCGGCCTCGGGATGCTACCGCTGGCGCTCGGCCTGCACGGTGGGACGGGGATGTTCTTGCTCGGCACCGCGGTCACCGCGGTCGGCGAGGCAGCGATCGCTCCCATCGTCACGACGTACGCGGTGCTCGCGGTGAAGCCTCGCGCCGCAGCGCTCAGCGTCGCGCTGATGGGTCTCGTGGGGTGGCTCTCGTACAGCGGCTCGACGGCGTCGGCGCTGGGGATACCCGGCCTCCTCCTGACGTTGGGCGGCGTTTCGTGCCTGGCGATCGGGATCCTCGCGGCGCTCTTCGCGCCCCGGATCCACCAGAAGCTCTTCGCGCCGGCCACGGGGTAGCTCCGCCTTCTCACCACGGGCGAGCCGCGGTAAGAGCCGCGCGATGCGTCACTCTCGCCACCTGCTGCATCTGCCGCTTGCGTGCGTCGCGCTCGCGGCGATCGCATGCTCGCGGTCGAGCGATGCGCCGTCGCCCGCGAGCAGCGCGGCGGTGCCGCTCGCGGCCAGCGCAGCGCCGGCGGTGAAGGGGCCGGGCGCCGCCGCCGCGACGGTGATCGACTTCGTCTCCGGCGACGCCGCGTGCACGCTCTCGCACCGAGGGATCCTGCTCGACCTCGGCGATCGATCGATGCACACGCGGATGTCCGGCACGCGCCTGAAGACGCCCGACGTCGAGGTACGCGAGCACGAAGGCGCCACGTGGGCGAGCCTGCACGAGCGGTCGCTCGAGCTCTCCTTCGTCTCGCCGAGCGAGACCGCGCCGGACGCGGGCGTGGTGGTGGAGGCCCGGGTGCGCGGCGGCGCGGCGAAGAGCCTCGGCGTCTACCTCGATGGCAAGTCCCTCGGCGTGCTCACGCTCACGAAGGGCGAGGCGAAGGTGGTGACCCTGCGCGCGCCGGGCGCCGGCATCGCGCGCGGCGCGAACGAGCTGCTCCTGCGGGTGAACGGCGCGGCCAAGGCCACGCGCGACAACCTCGCCGAGATCGACTGGATCCGCGTCGGGCCCGCCGACGGTGACGCGCCGTATGCCGCGCCCACCCGCGGCGACGCGCTCACCACCGTGTCGATCGGCGGCATCGCGCGCCGCGGGCTCTCGCTGCGCGCCCCGGGCTCGGTGCGTTGCTCGGGGTTCGTCCCGAACGGCGCGATCCTCGAGGGCCAGATCGGCGTGAGCGGCGGTGAGGGCGAGGCCGACGTGCGCGTGCTCGTCGATCGCGCCGAGCCGCGCGTGGTCGGCACCTTCAAGCTCGGTGGCGAAGGCGCGCCCGCCTGGCAGCCGATCTCGTTGCCGCTCGGTGACGTGAACACGCTCGCCGGGGTGGAGCTGGTCGCGCGCTCGAGCACCAAGGGCGCGCGCATCGTCTTCGCAGAGCCGCGCGTGGTCGCGACCGGCACCGCGCCGGCCGACAAGCCCGCGGCGGCGCGCGGCGTGATCCTGGTGGTGCTGGGGTCGGTGGCGGCGAAGTCCCTCGCGCCTTACGGCGGGCCGCTCGCCACCACCGAGCTCGCGCAGCTCGCCACCGCCGGCACGGTGTTCGACGCGCATCGCGCCACGACGAGCTTCGCGAACGGCGCCCTCGCCTCGATGCTCACGGGCCTGCAGCCGCGCGCGCACGGCGTCTCCGAGCCGGAGGCCTCGCTCGGCACGAGCGGCGTGACCATCGCGGAGGCGGCGCGTCAGGCGGGCGTCGCGACCGCGATGTTCACCGCCAACCCCACCACCAACGCGACCTACGGCTTCGCGCGCGGCTGGGAGACGTTCTCGGCGCGCTCCCCGCTCGACGAGGCGCCGGCCACCGCAGTCTTCGAGGACGTAGCGAAGTGGCTCGACACGCACAAGACCGACCGCTTCCTCGTCGTGGTCCATGCGCGCGGCGGGCACCCCCCGTGGGACGTGACGAGCGACGAGATGAAGGATCTCGCGCCCGCGGGTTACTCCGGGAGCCTCGATCCGAAGCACGCCGGCGAGATGCTCGCGAAGGTGCGGCGCAACGGGCCGTCCCGCCTCTTCACCGACGCCGATCGCGAGCGCGCCTTCGCGCTGCACAACAAGTCGGTGCTCGCGCACGACGCTGCGCTCGGGCGCCTCGTCGCGCATGTGAAGAACATCGGGCGCGAGGCGGATACGACGTGGATCGTGACGGGCGACGTCGGGATCGACGCCGCCGCCCACGCTCCGTTCCTCGAGGATGACACGCTGGACGAGAACGCGCTCGCGGTGCCGCTCGTGGTCCGCACGCCGGGCAAGCCGATGCGCGCGCACGTCGCGTCGCCCACGGCGAGCGTCGACCTCGCGCGCACCGCGCTCGAGGCGCTGGGGCTCGAGCCGCCGCCCGCGCTTCGCGGCGACAGCCTGTGGGCGGTCGCGCTGCGCGGCGCGCAGGGGCCGCAGCGGCCGCGAATCGCCACCACGACCACGCGCTTCTCCGCGCGGTGGGCGGGGTTCGTGCTCTCCGGCACGCGCGATCGCGAGGCGAAGCTGTGCAGTTTGTCGCTCGAGGCGGACTGCATGAGCGACGTCCGCGCCACCCACCCGCTCGCCGCCGAGCTCCTGCACGGGCTCGTGTTCGACGAGCTCTCCGCGCCGGCCGGCGTGGCGCCGCCCGTGCCGATCCGCGCGGTGCCGGATCCGCCGACCGCGGCCGGGCTCCGCGCCTGGGGCGTCGTGACCGCAGGCGGCGCCACCGGGAAGTAGGTTAGAAGAGGAGAGGCATGAGTCAGCAAGCGCAACACATCGATCTCCACGCCATCGCGAAGCGCGTCGCCGAGCAGGAGGGGTTCTCCGTCGACCCGCCCGGGCCCGGGAGCGAGCTGCCCGCCTCGGTCCGCCGCGACCCGCCCGACGTACGCGACGAGCGCCAGCTGCTCTGGTCGTCGATCGACAACCGCGAGTCGACCGATCTCGATCAGGTCGAGTTCTCGGAGCGCCTGCCGGACGGCTCGATCCGCGTGCGCATCGGCATCGCCGACGTCGACGTGTTCGTGCCGAAGGGCTCCCCGCTCGACGCGCACGCGGCGCAGAACACGACCTCGCTCTACGCGGGCGTCGCGACGTTTCCCATGCTGCCCGACGAGCTCTCGAGCGACGTCACCTCGCTGCTCGCGAACGTCGACCGCCTCGCGGTGGTGACGGACTTCACGGTCGCCCCCGACGGCTCGATCACCGCCTCGGACGTGTACCGCGCGCGTCTCACGAACAAGGCGAAGCTCGTCTACGAGGACATCGGACGCTGGCTCGAGGGCCGCGGCGAGGCGCCGCCCGAGATCAAGGCGAACCCCGCCCTCGCCGAGCAGCTGCACATGCAGGAGGAGGCCGCGCAGCGCCTCCTCAAGCGGCGCGTGGAGCACGGCGCGCTCCAGCTGGAGACGGCCGAGGCGCGCGCGGTGTCGAAGGGCGGCGACGTAGTGGCGCTCGAGCTCGTCGACAAGAACCGCGGACGCGACATCATCGAGGATCTGATGATCGCCGCGAACGGCGTGACCGCGCGCTTCCTGGAGGAGCGGAAGTTCGCGTCGCTGCGGCGGGTCGTGCGCACGCCGCGGCGCTGGGACCGCATCATGGAGGTCGCGAAGCAGAACGGCGCGGAGCTGCCGCCCGAGCCCAACGCCATCGCGCTCTCCGAGTTCCTGCGGGCGCAGCACGATGCGAACCCGAAGCACTTCACCGACCTCTCGCTGAGCATCGTGAAGCTGATGGGCCCGGGCGAGTATGCGGTGGCGGATCCGTCGTCGCCGGAGGGCCATTTCGGCCTCGCCGTCGACGACTACGCGCACTCGACGGCGCCGAACCGGCGCTACGGCGATCTCGTCACGCAGCGCCTGCTGAAGGCGGCGGCGAAGGGCGCGCCCACGATGTACACGGTGGCGGAGCTCCAGGTCATCTGCACGCACTGCACCGAGATGGAGAACCACGCGCGGAAGTTCGAGCGCACGATGCGCAAGGTCGCTGCGGCCACGTTCCTCTCCCACCGCATCGGCGACGAGTTCGACGCCATCGTGACGGGCGTCTCCCCGAAAGGCGTGTTCGTGCGCACGGTGAATCCCCCGGCCGAGGGCCGCCTGGTGAAGGGCGAAGCGGGCCTGGATGTCGGCGACAACACGCGGGTGAAGCTGGTCGCGACGGAGCCGTCGCGGGGGTTCATCGACTTCGTGCGCGCCTAGCCCGCCCGGGATTCACAGGAGGCCCCGAGCTCGGCTCATCGGTCGCGGACCACCCGAACCCCTCAGAAACTTCGGCGGAGAGGAAGGGATTCGAACCCCCGGTGGCTTGCACCACACCTGATTTCCAATCAGGCACCTTCGACCACTCGGTCACCTCTCCGGTGAAGCCCTCGCGGGCCTCGCCAGACCAATTAGCATGGTCGGTGCTCCGGCTGGAAGCTGAACGATCAGGGTAGCCTACGACCCCGCTCAGGGCCGCCGATCGAAGGTGCGGGCGGCCATGGTCTCCCGGGAGTCGTCCTGAGGGCGCGGCTTCGCGAGGGCGTCGCCGCACGACCGGCTTGCTGGAGCCTGCGCTCGGTTTGGGCCTGCAGGCCGGGCGGCCTGGCGACAGTACCTTCAGAGCGCCTCCTCGAACGCCGACAACGGCTCTTCCTCGTTCGTGACCGACGGACCCGCGCCGGGTGGCCGTCGCGTGCGGTGCTATCGTCGCCGGGAGCGGGATCTCGAATTGCTTCGTCGCCACCGAGCCTTCCGGACTGTCTGCGCAGCGTGCGCAGCGTGCGCCGCCTCGTCGCTCGCGGCGCTTCCCGCGCGGGCGGAGCAGCCCCCCACGGCGCGGCTCGTCTACACGCGGGGGGCCGGCGCCGCGGAGTGTCCCGAGGACGTCGAGCTGCGGGGCATCGTCGCGGCCCGCCTCGGATACGATCCCTTCGCGGCCGACGCGGAGCGCGTGATCGACGTGCGCATCGCGCGCCAGGGGCGATCTCGTCGGTCACCTCGACGTGCGCGGGGGACCTTCCCCAGGCTCGCGCGACCTCGCGTCCTCGACCCGCGATTGCCGGGAGCTCGTCGATTCGCTGGCCGTGGCCATCGCGATCGGGATCGATCCGTTGAGCCTTTCGCGGGTGCCCCAGGCGTTGCCGACGCTGCCGGCCGCGCCGGCGTCGACCACGCCTGCGCCCACCCCCGCTGCAGCGCCCCCGTCCGCACGCGAGAGCCCACCGAGCCGCGAGGAGCCCGCCGCGGTGCGCTCGGCCGACCCGGTCCATCTGCGCGCCGGCCTCGGTCCGGTGGTGAGCTTCGGCGCGGCGCCGTCGACGAACCTCGGGATCCGCGCGCAGATCGGCGCGCGCTGGCGCGCGGTCTCGCTCGGCATCGAAGGGCGCGCGGACTTCCCCGTCTCGCAGGCGGCGGTGGACGGCGGTCGGGTCTCGGCGTCGCTGCTCGTCGGGAGCCTCGTCCCCTGCGTGCATCGCGGCGTGCTCCTCGGTTGCTTGCTCGGTACCTTCGGGGCGATGCGCGCGTCCGGCGAGTCGGTCACGAGCCCTCTGCACGAGGATAAATTCTATGCCGCCGCGGGCGGGCGAGTCGGCGTCGAGATCCCCATCGGGAGCTTCCTCGCGATCCAGCTGCACGGCGACGTCCTCGCTCCCCTCACGCAGATCACGCTGCGCCTCAACGACCGCGACGTGTGGACGACACCGGTCGTATCGGGTTCGCTCGGCGCGTCGCTCGCCGGGACCTTCTGAGCATGGCCCGCGCTTTTCGTGACGGATCCGCCGAGCGCCCCCAATGGTGGAGCCCTCTGCCAGTCCTCCGCCGACGGCGCGCAGCTCGGCGGCACCTTCATCGCCTTCCTCTCCGACGACCGGATCGACGTGCGCGATCGCGTGCTCGACGACGGGCCCTGGTACCTGGTGGACCGCACGACGCTCGTCTTCGCGAGCAAGAGCGCCATCGGCGCCGCGCCTGCGAACCGCATCGAGAAGGACGAGTCCGGCGGCAAGCCGACCGATTTCATCTCCGGCACCGACACGTTCGGCAACGTCTGGGTGCAGGAAGGCGTGCCGCTCTACTGGACCGGGGGCGCAGGCGATCACACCGAGATGTGCTCGGCCTGGACCGACGCCAGCGGCGTACCGAGCGAGGGCGCCGTGTCGACGAACGATCTCGGGAGCTTCACGAGCTCGTTCTGCAACGAGCAGCATCGCTTGCTGTGCATCGAGCAGAAGGCGAAGGCCACGCCGCGCCCCACGAAGCACGTGTTCCTGACGTCGCAGAGCTACGAGGGCGATCTCGTCGGCCAGACCGGCGCGGCGGACGGGCTCCTCGCGGGAGACCAGCTCTGTCAGAACGCGGCGTCGAACGCGGGCCGCGCGGGGACCTGGAGGGCGTGGCTCAGCGGGAAGGATGCGAAAGGCACGCGCGTCCGCGCCGCCGACCGCATCAAGGGCGACGCGCAGTACATGCTCTTCGACGACAAGACGCTGGTCTTCCGGCGTCATGCCGACCTGCTCGCACGGCCACTCAGCCCCATCGCGCAGGACGAGAACGGCCGGCACCTCCAATTTTCCTCCGCGTGGACGGGGACCGAGGACGGAAGCGTGGCCGCCGCCGACAACTGCGACGACTGGAAGTCGAAGGTGCGGCCGTACGTGGGCGTCGTCGGCACCGTCGAGGACGCCGCGAGGTGGACGAACGACAGCCGCAACCTCGGCTCGTACTGCTTCAATCGCTACGGGCTCTACTGCTTCGAGCAGTAGAGCAAGCGAAGCGCGACGGCGCGCCGAGACCTCGCCGCGCCGCCCTCCCCGAGGCGCACTAGAACCCGCAGGTCGCCGCGCAGCTCGTCTGTGCGCACGTCGCCACGGCGTCGATCTTGCTCGCGCCGGTGGGGTGCGCGGCCTCGCAGGCCGACTCGCAGGAGGCGTCCGTGCACCGGCTGACGCAGTCGATGAGCGCGGTGCAGTCGGCGTCGCCGAGGCAGGCGTTCGCGTCGCCGCAGCAGCTGGTATCGAGGCACGTGTCGCACGTGGCATCACCGCTGCCGAAGCCGCACGCGCTCGGCGAAGGAGGGGGACCGCCGCCGCCGCCGCACGCCGTCGCGCAGCTGTTGCCCACGCAGGTGCTCAGCGTGTCGAGCAGGGCCGCGCCCGTGGGATGCGCGGTCATGCACGCGGAGGTGCAGGAGTCCGGCGTTCGTTGCGTGCGTCTTCCTCTGGACGAACGGGCTCACGGCCGGCGCGTCGATGACCATGCGCACCCGGGATCCGCGCGCACCGCGCCTCGGTCGTGCACGGCACCACGAACTACGTGACGGCGCGGGTCTCACGCTTCGCTACGCGCGAATTCACCGCGAAGCTGTCGGCGCGTCTCATGAGCCGCGGCCTCCCACGCCTCAGGAAGGCCTGCGCGCGAGCACGTAGGCACGGCGCGTCGGGTGCTCCACCGTGGTGTAGGGCGCGCGCTCGAGCGTCGCCGCGATCGTGAAGCCGGCCTCTTCAAGCGCGCGCTCGACCACCGTCCGCGCGAAGAACGTGAAGTCGAGGTCGACCGGCATCTCGAGCAGCTCGGCGACGTGCACGCGCTCGTCCCCGAGGTGGAACGAGAGGAGGAGCGGCCCGCCGGGACGCAGCACGCGGAGCAGCTCGCGGAACGCAGCGGGGAGCTCGGCGGGCGCGAGGTGGACGATGGCGTAAAACGCGGTGAGCCCGGCGTAGGTGCCGGGCCCCGCGTCGATCGCCAGCATCGACCCCACCACGTACGGCAGCGCCGGCTCGAGGGTGCGCGCGTGCGCGATCATGCCGGGCGAGAGGTCGAGGCCCATCGCGTTCAGGCCGCGCGCCGCGAGAGCGCGCGTGATCTGCCCCGGCCCGCAGCCGAGGTCGAGCACGGGGCCTCGGCCGCGCACCTCCTCGGCGAACGCGTCGAGCAGCGCGCGGTCGAGCGGCTTGTGCGCGAGCTCGTCTCCGAAGCGCACGGCGTAGGCTGCGGCCACCCGGTCGTAGCTTGCGACGACGTTCGTATCCCGTTCGCTCATGCGGCGAGGATAGCCGCGCGGATTGCGCCGCGGCGGGCAAGCGTGGCGCCTGTTGCGCCGAGATGGCGCTCGGCGGGCCGGACCGCCAGCACAGCGCATGATCCGTGGGCAAATCGCGACGGCACGACCATTGCGTGAGCGTTGCCATCATGAACGCCATCTCCGGGATCATCGCTTCGCTTTTCGTCGCCGCCGTCGTCTGCGCCTGCAGCGGCACCAGCACCGGGACCAGCACGGGCTCCTCGCCGGACAGCACCGTCGCCAAGGGCAAGGAGACCGCGCCCGACGGTACGGGCACGCCCAGCACGCCGGCGCCCACCGGCAAGTCGTGCGGCAGCGCCGACGACTGCGCGTACTACTTCTGCAAGTGCAGCGACGGCGCGATCGTCAACAGCCGCCTCTGCTCGCAGAGCACCTGCCAGGGAGCGGCCGCTCACTGCGGCTCGGCGTGCACCGTGTTCAAGCACGGCGCCTGGACGGGTGTGTTCGGCGGCGGCGACTCCACGCCCACGCCCACGCCCACGCCCACGCCCACGCCGTCGGGCGGCAAGGACGCCGGCGACCCGAAGCCGCCCGAGGGCTCGTGCACGTCGAAGGATCAGTGCTCGCCGTTCGCGTGCGGCTGCACCAACGGCTCGCGGATCTCGGTGCGCGATTGCTACAACAATGTCTGCCAGGACGCGTTCAGTGGCTGCCAGAGCGCCTGCTCCGACAGCGGCCGCGGCGACTGGGACGGGACCTGAAGCCGCACGGCGCAAAGCGCCGCTCGCCCCTTTCCAACGCGGCGCGGGCCCTCTAAGGTGCGTGATCACACCCCACAATCAAGGAGTCGAGAGCCATGGCTTTCACGCTGTCCGAGCTGCCGTATTCGAAGGACGCACTTGCCCCGCACATCTCGGCGGAGACGCTGGAGTTTCACCACGGCAAGCATCACAAGGCCTACGTCGACAAGCTCAACGAGCTCACCGCCGGCAAGCCCGAGGCCTCGAAGAGCCTCGATGAAGTGATCATGAGCGCCGAGGGCCCCGTGTTCAACAACGCGGCCCAGATCTGGAACCACACGTTCTACTGGAGCTCGATGAAGGCCCCCAACGAGCGCGGCGGCGGGGAGCCCACCGGCGATCTCGCGGCGGCCATCACCCGCGACTTCGGCTCCTTCGACAAGCTCAAGGAGGAGTTCACCCAGGCCGGCATCACGCAGTTCGGCTCGGGCTGGGCGTGGCTCGTCCTCGACGGCGGCAAGCTGAAGGTCACCAAGACCCCCAACGCCGACCTTCCCATGAAGCACGGCCAGAAGGCGCTCCTCACGATGGATGTGTGGGAGCATGCATACTACATCGATTACCGGAACGCGCGTCCCAAGTACATCGAGACGTTCCTCACGAAGCTCGCCAACTGGGACTTCGCGAGCGAGAACCTCAAGAAGGGCTGAGCCTCTTCTCTCTCCGTTCTCTCCGTCGAAGGTGCCGAGATCGATCTCGGCGCCCTCGTTCATGAGCACGAACGGCCGGGTGATCACGGAGACGTGACCCCGGCCGTGCTGAACGTGACGGGCGGGCGAGACTCGCGAGGCGCCGCGCCTCATCGCCGGCCCACGCCAGCGCGCGCTCGAGATCGGACGCGCCGAGGGCGCACGCGAAGCTCTCGCCGGCGCTCGGGCCCTGCAGAGGTGCATGCATACTGCACGCGCAGGACGATAGCCGCACGAGCACGCAACCGAACAGCGCCGTTCACACGACCTTCGGACAGCGGAGCGGCCGCGGAGCTCCGGGCTACGCGCGGTTCCAGCGATACAGTTGGTTCGCGGCCTTCGCCGTGGGCTTCGTCGTGGCGGGCACGATGAGGCCGCGATCGACGAGGTGCTCGCGGATCATCCGCGGCGTGAGCTTGCTCCCGATCACCACCTCGTAGATGCGCCGGAGCTCGGCAAGCGTGAACCGCGACGGCACGAAATCGAACGCGGGATCGCGAATGGGGTCGTCGAGGTGGCGGCAGATGCGGCGGTAGGCCTTCGCGAGGATCTTCGCGTGGTCGAAGGCGAGCTTCAGGCGCGCCGGGTTCCGGCGGGTCGTCTTCTTCGCGCTCTTCAGGCTCAACGGCGAGGGCGGCGGCATCGATCGCGCCTCCGAGACCTCCCCGAGGTCGAGCGCGCGGAGAGGCTGCCAGACCGCCTCCACGGCGTCGTCACCGGCGTTGACCTTCGTCTCCGTGGAGCGGAACGTGACATACGCGACCGTCACCGTGTGCCCGCGCGGATCGCGCCCGGGATCGCCGAACGCGCCCAGCATCTCGAGCTTCGAGGGGCTGACCACGAGGCCGGTCTCCTCGTGGAGCTCGCGCGCCGCAGCGCGCTCGAGCGACTCGTTCTCGTTCACGAACCCGCCGGGCAGCGCCCAGCATCCCTTGAAGGGCTCGTCTTTCCTGCGGATCAGGAGGACCGCGAGGTCGTCGGCCCGCATCGTGAACGCGACGACATCGGCCGTCACGCTTGGACGCGGGTAGGGGTACGAGAACGCCACGCGTGGTTCATGTCGTGGCCGCGGGGCGCCGTCAACCCGCCCTTCGGATCGAGCCGGGTAGGCGCCCGAGCAGCCTGCGGAAACGTGGCCTCGTCCACGCGATCGAGCCAGTCCGACAGCGCCGGCCGCAGCTTCAGCTCGTGGTCCTGCGCGGCGGTGAGCGGGGTGCGGAGGCTCTGGAGCATGCCGAAGAGGGCGATGTCGGCGACGCTGGGCGCCTCCTGGGTGACCCAGAATCCTGCGTACGGAGCCCGGGACTCGAGCTGATCGAGGCTGCGGCGAAGGTCTTCCCAGAGCGCCTCCTCGCCGCTGCGCAGCACGTCCCGCGCGACCAGACCCGCGAGCACGTGGCTGCGGATCCGCGGAGCGATCAGGAGCTTCACGAACCACGGCGCGCCGGCGAAATAGGCCTCCTTGACGAGCGCCCAGTTTCGCTCATCGGCCCAGCGCGCGGCGACGACGTAGCCACTGAGCGCGCGGTCCGCGTAGTCCTCCCAGAGCCAGGCCTCGGCGCGGGCGCGCGGATCGGCAGGGAGCAGCGAGGGCCCGCCGGCTGCCCGGGAGAGCCGGTCGATGCGCGCGAGGATGCGCGTGGAGTCGGCGACGACCTCGTCCTCGCCGATGAGCAGCACGGGCACCTGCGCCGCCGGGTTGAAGTGCCGGAAGGCGCGCGGCGCCGCGTGGCGCGAGGTGTAGGCGAGCCCGGCGAGGCCCAGCGCGCGGTGCACCTTGAGGCAGAACGGCGAGTAGCTCTGCAGCCCCGGGAGGTCGGTCTCGCCCAGCTCACACAGCACGATCTTCGGTTGCAGGGGTTCCATGAGCTTCATCTTGGAGGAGGCTCGTGTCATCCTTGTGTCAGTTAAGGTGAAGCGCACCGAACGCCTCTTCGCGATCGCCGAATACCTCCGTGGACGCCGCACCGGCGTCACCGCCGAGATCCTCGCCGAGCGCTTCGATGTCACCATCCGCACGATGTACCGCGACCTCGACGCCCTGCGCGCCGCGTCGATGCCGCTGTCCGCGGAGCGCGGGCGCGGCGGCGGGTACGCGCTCGACAAGAGCTACTCGCTGCCGCCCGTGAACTTCACGGCGCGCGAGGCGGCGCTGCTGGTAGCGCTCGGGACGTTCGCCGTCGAGTCGCGGCTCCTGCCCTTCGAGGAGACGCTCCAGCGCGCGCTCGACAAGGTGCGCGCCGCGCTCTCTACCTCGGCGCAGCGCGAGCTCGTGGGCCGGCTGCGCGAGCTCGCGTTCGTCGGCATCCCCTCGCTGCCGATCGCGAAGTCGGTGCGTGCCGCCGTGGAGCGCGCCTGGTTCGAACAGCAGCCGCTGCGCATCACCTACCGCGACTCGCACGGCATCCCCACCACCCGCGACGTGAAGGTCGAGCAGGTGGTGATGGAGCGCAAGGAGACGCGCATCAACGCCTTCGACCTCGCGAAGGGCGAGAGCCGCAGCTTTCGCCTCGACCGCATCGAGAAGGCGGAGGTCATCGAGCGCACCGAGAACGCGGGCCAGAAGCGCGCGCGCACGACCGCGTTCAGCGTGGTCAGTTCACCTCCGCCGAACGGCTCGTCGGCGGAGAACGACTCGCCGAAGAGGCGGTGATAGGCGAGCTCGCCGCCGACGTGCTCTCGGCAGGCGCAGGCGGCGGGTTTGTCTCCTGCGGCGACGCGGCGACGCGGCGACGCGGCGTCGCAGACGAAGACAGTGCTGGCAACTCCAGCGGCGATGGCTCGAAGCTTCATGTGTGTCGCTGCCGCAAGCCGAGCGCCAGAGCTCGCAGATCCATGCAGTTTGCAAGGCTGCGTACGAGCGCAGCGAGCTCGACAAGTTCGTTCGCTGTCTCATTTTGCAACAAGCGCGCGGCGCCGGGAGTGGCATCCTCCAGGCATGCGATCGTTGGCGGTTCGCGCTGGGTCCGCGCTGCTCGTTCTCGCCGCCGCGTGCGCCCCGCCGCGGCCTGGCGGGGAGCTGGTCGTCTATGCCAACGGCGAGGCGAGCTCGATGCGCATCGAAGGCGATCGCGCGTGGGGCCCCGCCGTCGAGCTGAAGCGCTTCGACGACGCGTACCGCGGGACGCTGCAAGGGCTCGTGGTCGATCTGCACTTCACCGACGACCGCGTCCACGGCATGGTCGGCAGCACGCGCAACGACTTCTACGTCTCCACCGTCGACGGCAAGGTCCACGTGCAGGGCCTGGTGAACGGGCGCGTCAGCACGTTCGACGTGGACGCCGAGGCCATCGCGGGGAGCTTCGGGAACTGCGCGTACGAGATGAAGCGCAAGCCCGAGACCGACGACTACTTCGGCTACCGCTCCTGCAGCAACGGCACGTTCCCGAGCTCGCGCGTCTCGATCCCCGGCTATATCCGCGCGCTGCCGGCGCTCGACCAGGCCACGATCTACGCGCTGCTCCTGGCCGGCTGATCAGGTCATCCGCCGGGAGAGATCGCGGATGGCAGACGGTTGTGCGGCGTCCTCGAAGAGCTGCGGCAGGTACGACGGCGAGATGGGCAGCTCCTTCGCGAGCCGCTGGAGGCTCTCGGCCTGCACCCGCTCGCGCGACGCGCGGCGCCGGCCGGACGCCAGCGCGGCGTCGCCGGGCGCCTCGCCGGTCACACCATCGATGGCCTCGAGGGCGGCGCGCTCCTCCCTCGAGAAGAGCGGCGGCAGCACGCAGTTGACCACAATTTTCCCGATGGGTAGGTGCAGCTCGTCGCGCAGCGCGTGCGCGAGCTCGATGGTCTCGGTGGTCGGCATCTCCTCGGGGAGCGTCACCAGCACCACCGCCGACTGCGCCGGGTCCTGGAACATCTTCCACGCGCGCTCGGCGTCGCGCCGGAGGAGGCCGGGCGGCACCACGTCGAGGATGATCTTCGGGACGCGCAGCATGTCGAGGCCGTGGCCGGTGGCCGGCGCATCGAGGATCACGACGTCGTAGAGCCAGCCGCCGTCGGGCCGGGTCTCGGTGGTGTGCCACCACGCCTTGCCCAGCATGGTCCACTCGGACATGCCTGGCACCGCGCGGAAGAACGTGCGCACGTACTTGTTGTCGAAGAGCAGCTTGAAGGCGGTCTTCGAGTGCAGGGCCATCATCCCGTACTCGGCGAGGGCGAGCTCCGGGTCCATGTTCACGGCCCAAACGTTGTTCGCGACGTTCTTGATCTCGGAGCCGATGAGCTCCGAGCCGAACATGGCCGAGAGCCGCTCCTTCGCGTTGCACATGCACACGAGGACGCGCTTGCCCTTCGCAGCGAGCGCCAGCGCCTCGGCCGCGCACACCGTGGTCTTCCCCACGCCGCCCTTGCCCGTCACGATGAGGAACCGCTTCGTCTCCAGCCCCGCAGGCTTCGGCGGGGGGGTGGTCGCGGGGGCGGGCATCGGAAGGCTAGATAGGGTAACGCGGGGTCGCTGTAAACCCGCTCGGCCAGCCGTGCTAAGTCGACGGCGTGTCCGCCGCATCCGCGCCTCGCCCGACCGTTCGCCTCCTGCCGCTCGGCGGGCTGGGCGAGGTGGGCATGAACTGCATGGCCATCGAGCAGCGCGGCGAGGTCATCCTCGTCGACTGCGGCGTCACCTTCGACGACCGCGGCCTCGGGGTGGACGTCGTGCACCCGGACTTCACGGCGCTCGACAGCTTCGGCTCGCGCATCGCCGGGATCATCGTGACCCACGGCCACGAGGACCACATCGGCGCGCTGCCCTACATCCTGCGGCGGCACGACGTCCCGGTGTGGGCGCCGCCGTACGCCCTCGGGCTCATCCGCGAGCGCCTCGGCGAGCACGAGGTCCTCGCGCACGCGCGCCTCCATGCGACGAAGCCGCGCACGCCGTTCACCGTTGGCTCCTTCGGCATCGAGCCGATCCGCGTCACGCACTCCATCGCCGACGCCACCGCGCTGGCCATCACCACCGACGCTGGCACCATCATCCACAGCGGCGACTTCAAGTTCGACGACGCGCCGCCCGACGGCGAGACGTTCGACGTCGAGCGCCTCTCCCAGCTGGGCGACGAGGGCGTGACGCTCCTCATGAGCGACTCGACGAACATCGACGCCGAGGGCCCCACCGGCAACGAGATCGACGTCGGCCACGTGCTCGAAGGCATGATCGAGAACGCCCCGGCCGCGGTGGTGGTGGCGATGTTCGCGTCGAACATCCATCGCTTGCGCCTGCTCGGCGACATCGCGCGGCGCACCAAGCGCAAGATCGTTCTGCTCGGCCGCGGCGTGGGCACGCACGCGCGCGTGGCCCGGAACACCGGCTATCTCCCGTGGCCCGAGGATCTCGTGTGGCCCGATCGGCAGGCGCGCGAGCTGCCGCGCTCGCGGATCCTCGCGGTCGCGACCGGCTCGCAGGGCGAGGCGAATGCCGCGCTCGCGAAGCTCGCCCGCGGCGAGCACCCCGCGCTGGACGTCGGCCCCGGCGACCGCATCATCCTTTCCGCGCGCACCATCCCGGGCAACGAGCCCGGCGTCCACGCGCTGCTCGGCCAGCTGATCCGCCGCGGCTGCGACGTGCGCACGCGGCTCAGCGATCGCGGCGTGCACGTCAGCGGCCACGCGCATCGCCCCGAGCAGCGACGCATGATCGAGCTGGTGCGCCCGAAGTGCTTCGTGCCGGTGCATGGCACCATCCACCACCTCACGCGGCACGGGGAGCTCGCGAAGGACGCTGGCGTCGAGCAGGTCTGCGTGATCGAGAACGGGCGCATCGCCGAGGTCACGACCGAGGGCGTGGTGCGCGGGCCGAGCGTGCCCACGGGGCGCGTCCACGTCTTCGCGGGGCGCGCCATCCCGCCCGCGGTCCTGCGCGAGCGCGAGGTGCTGGCCGAGGAGGGCTTCGCGTCGTGCGCGGTCACGCTCGACGGCGCGGGCTCGGTCGCCGACGTCTCGCTGGTCACGCGCGGCGTGGTCGACGAGGTCGAGTACCCCGAGGAGATCCAGGCGGCGCGCGCCGCGGTCCGCCACGCGATCGCCGATCTCGAGGCCTTCGCCGACGATGCGCGCGTCGCCGAACAGGCGCGCCTCGCGGTGCGCCGCGCCTTCTTCAAGTCGCGCGGCAAGAAGCCCATGACCGTCGTGCACGTCCGGAGATCGTCGTGAGCGGCGCGCACGAGCACCTCGCGCCGCCCGCCGGCCCGTACGTCGTCAAGAAGCTACGCGAGCTCGATGGCGCGCTGGTCGAGGCCATCCCGCGCGTCGTGAACGCCGCCGACGACGAGGCGATCCACGATCTCCGCGTCGCCATCCGGCGCCTCCGCACGCTCCTCAAGATGGCGCGGCCGCTGTTCGGCCGCTGGCACTCCGACGCCGTGCGCATGGCCTTCGCCGAGGTCATGAAGGCGACCGGCGACCTCCGCGACGAGGAGGTCCTCGAGGAGACGCTCGAGGACGTCGCGCAGGATCCCGCGTTCGCGTCGTGGCTGGGCCGGCGCGCGGCCCGCGAGCGCAAGCTCCGCAAGAACGTGCTGGTGCGCATCGAGCACGGCGAGCTCGATCGCGCGCGCCTCATGCTCAAGGCGCTGCTGGTGTTCCCCTTCGATCCGCAGCGCAACGTGGATCTCTCGAAGTTCGCGCGCCGCACCGTGGAGCGCGCGCGCCGGGTGGTGGAGAAGGGCCGCGACGTCGCGCCCGAGGACACGCTCGGCCTCCACGACCTGCGCATCTCGTACAAGGAGCTCCGCTACGCGATCGAGCTGCTCGCCGAGGCGCTCCCGCTCGATGCCCGCGCGATGCTCGAGCCCGCCGTCGTCTTCCAGAAGCGCCTCGGCGAGATCCACGATGCGGACGTTGCGATCGAGGTCATCCAGAACGCCCGCAATCTTCCCGAGGCGGCCCGCACCGAGGCGCTCGCCTCGCTGGCGAAGGTCCGGGCCAAGCGCCTCGTGAAGTATCTCCGCGAGCTGGATCCGCTGGGAACGCCCGCGCCGCCCCAGCCCCCTGCCCCGCCCGCGCTCGAGCCGGCGGAGGTCCTGCCCGGGGTCGAAGCGCCGGCCGACGAAGGATCCTACTCGGACGCATAGGTAAAGCTCGATCGCGGGGGCGCGGACGTTTCTCGACTTTCCGCGCGCCCTGCTTGACCCACGTTGACCCAGTGCCAGATACTCCCGTTCCTGCGGGGGCCGTCCTCGCACGCGTGTGACGCATCGTGTTCGGAGGCTGCTTTTGATCACCTGTCCGAAGTGCAGCAAGGACAACCAGGACCACTACAAGTTCTGTCTTGGCTGTGGCGCAGAGCTCCCTCGTGATGCGGCTCCCAAGCCGTTTTCGCCCCAGACTCCCTCGCAGGGCGTGAAGGCCGCGGTTCCGGTCGGCGCGGCTCCGCCCGTCGTCGCGGCGCCTGCCCAGGGCCTCGGTCCGCCTCCGCAGCCGAGCGCGCCTCCCGGCGCTCCTGCAGGTGGCGCAGGTGGCGCAGGTGGCGCGGCGTTCGCGGCCGCGAGCGGTGGCGGTGCCGCCGGTACGGTGGTCTGCCCGCAGTGCAGCCACGTCAACTCGCCCTCGAATCTTTTTTGCGGCTCGTGCGGATTCCGCCTCGGCGGAAGCGGAGCGCCCAAGGCCGTCCCCGCCTCTTCCGGATCGAGCCCCGCTCCGATCGGCGGCGCGGGCGCCGGCACGGTCGTCCTGACCGCGCTCCGGGCCGATGGCACCGAGGCCGGCACGTTCGCGCTGCCCGGCACCACGGTCACCGTCGGTCGCGAGACCGGCGCGATCTTCGCGGGCGACAGCTACCTGTCGCCGCGCCACGCCACGTTCAAGCAGAACGGCGCCGGTCCTGGAAGCCGCGTCACGGTCAAGGACGAGGCCTCGCTGAACGGCGTCTACAAGAAGCTCGTTCGCGACGTGCCCGTGGAGCTCCGGCCCCACGACATGTTCCGCATCGGCCAGGAGATCATCAAGTTCGAGCCGCTCCAGACGGTCCCGCCCGCGGCGGACGGCGTCGAGCGACTCGGCTCGCCGGCCAAGGGCTACGTCGGGCGCATCGCGCTCGTCATCGGCCGCGACGTCACGGGCAACGCGTTCCCGATCCCGGAGAGCGGCATCCACCTCGGTCGCGAGCGCGGCGACGTGCTCTTCCCCGAGGACGGCTACGTCTCGGGGCTCCACTGCCGCCTGAGCTGGGAGGGCGGCCGCCTGCTCCTCACCGACCTCGGCAGCTCCAATGGCTCGTTCATGCGTCTTCACGAGGAGACCGAGGTGAAGACCGGCGACGTGCTGCTCATGGGGCAGCAGTTGTTCCGCGTGGCAGTCTGACGTGCGAACGATCCGCGTCGTCGCGGCGGTCCTCGAGCGTGAGGGGCAGTACCTCATCACGCAGCGCCGCGGCTCCGCCGTGCTCCCGCTCATGTGGGAGTTCCCGGGCGGGCGCGTGGAGGCGGGCGAGACCGACCAAGCGGCGCTGAAGCGCGAGCTCTTGCACCGGCTCGGCGCGTCGATCGAGGTGGGGAAGCTCATCTCGTTCGTCAGCCATCCTTACGAGCACTACGTCGTCGATCTGTTCCTCTACGAGTGCACCCTGCTCACCGAGACGCTCCAGCCCCTCGCGGTCAGCGCGTTCAAGTGGGCCGCGAGCGGCGAGTTCGATCAGTACTCGTTCACGCCGGCCGACGAGGCCTCGATGAACAAGCTGCTCGGCGTCACCTGACGTGAGCTGAGCTCGCTCCTCGCTCCTCGCTCCTCACGCGGCGAAGCGGAGCAGGATGGGCGTCGCCCACACGACGCCCATCACGAGCGAGGCGCAGGCGCTCACGCCGACCAGGATCGGCATCACCCGCGAGGAGCGGGCGAGCTTCGCGAGCGGCCAGCCTAGGATGCCGGCGATCGCCGCCATGCCCGCCGCCGCGCCCACGGCGTAGATGCCGATGAAGGAGAGCGCGAACACTGCGGAGCCGACGTGCACCGCGACCAGTGCGGCGAGCGCGCCGCTGCCCGCGAGGCCGTGCACGAGCCCCACCACGAACGGGAGACGCGCGAGCGTCCAGCCGCTCACGTGGACGTGATCCACGGCGCCGCCGTGCGCGTGCTGGAGCTCGCCGTGCGCATGCGTGAAGGTCTGCCCGTGACGGCCCGCGCGCGCCGCCTGGCGCAGCCCGCGAACACCGAGCGCGACGAGCACCACGGCGACGACGAGCTCGAGAGCATCACTCACGCGCAGCGACAGCTCGGCGCGGAGGAGAAACAGCGCGCCGCCCGCGAGCACGAGCATCGCCGCGTGCCCTGCGCCCCACGCCGCCGCGTACCGGACCGACGCCTTCGCGCTGCGCTCGCCCGCCACGAGCGTCGACACCGCGGCAAGGTGATCCGGCTCGAGCGCATGCCTTAGCCCGTTCGCGAAGCCGAGGAGGCAGGCGGTGAGCGTGACCAGCATGGCTGAAGGGTGTAGCACGTCTCGGTCAGTTCGTGCCACGCTGAGAAACCATGACAAAACGCCGCTCGTCACCGTCTCGGGCGGAGAAAAGGCCAGCAACGAGAAGGTCGTGGCCGCCGTCCTGAAGCTCACGCTCGCGAAGCTCCAGGAGGTACTACGTCCCGTCGATGGTGTCGGTCCAGAGCGCGAGGACGCGCTCGCCGCTGGCCGCGAGCTGCACGAAGATTCGCTCCGGCAGAGGGAGGATCGACGAGAGCAGCGCCGAGGCCGCGCGGCGTCCCGCCTCGCCCTCGTTCGGCGGCTCCATGATCGACAGCGGATGACGTGGCGTCCGCAGCACGTGCGCCTCGAGGCGCTCGCGATGCTCGGCCGGCACCATCGCGGTGACCTCACGCAGAGCGACGTCGAAGCCGCCGAGCACGTCGACGAGGCCGACCGCCTTGGCGTCCTCGCCGGTGTAGACCCGTCCGCGCGCGAGCGGCTCGACCTCGTCGACCTTCATCTTGCGACCCTGCGCGACGACGCGGACGAACGTGCGGTACGTCGACTCGAGGCTCACCATGAGCGCCGCGCGCTCGTCCTCGGTGAGCGGCTTCGTGCCCGAGAGGAGGCCGGCGCGAGCGCCCCGCTGAACGGTCTCGGTGTGGATGCCGAGCTTCGCCAGCAGCGGCTCCAGCGTGAGGCGCGCGCCGACCACGCCGATCGAGCCGGTGATGGTGACGGGCTCGCAGACGATCTTGTGCGCCGGCGCCGCGACGTAGTAGCCGCCGCTCGCCGCGACGTTTGCCATGCACGCGATCACCGGCTTCTCCCGGGCGAGCTGCACGATCTCGTGGTGCATGCGATCGGAGGCGAGCGCGCTGCCGCCTGGCGAATCGACGTGGAGCACGACGCCCTTCACGCGCGGGTCGAGCCGCGCGAGGCGCACCATGCGCGTGAGCTTGTCGTCGGTCGCGAAGCTCCCGAACGGGCTCGCGGCGTGCGCGATCGCGCCGTGCACGGGGATGACGGCGATGATCGGCGGCCGCGTCAGCGCGCGCAGCAGCGGGCGCTTCCTGGCCGCGAGGTATGCGCTGGCGGCGACGAGACCGCGCGTGGCGGGGCCGTGCTTGCCCTCGCGGGGCAGGCCCAGGAGCGCGGGGATCTCGTCCTCGTAGGCGACGGCGTCGGCCATGCCGACCTCGATCGCCTGCTCGCCGAAGTACGGCCCGCCGTCGACGATCGCGCGCGCGCGCTCGCGCGAGACGTTGCGGCCCTCGGCGATGGCGTCGAGAAGCTGCGCATCGAAGCGATCGAGGAGCTTGCCGAGTTGCTCGCGCTGGGTCTCGCTCATCGAGTCGCGCACCAGCGTCTCGCCGGCCGACTTGTAGTCGCCGCACGCGTAGACCTCGGGAACGATGCCCGCCTTGTCGAGCGCGTTCTTCACGTAGCGCGTGTGCGAGGCGAACCCGAGCGCCGCCAGCTGCGCCGCAGGACCGAGGAAGATCTTGCTGCCCGCGCTGGCGACGATGACCTCCTTCGTGCCCCCGCCCATCGGCAGGTGGAAGACGACCTCCTTGCCCGCGGCGCGCGCGCGCGCGAGCAGATCGCGGAGGGACTGCGCCGTCGCCATGCCGGCCGCGAGCAGCTTGATGGTGACCACGATGCCGCGCACGCGCGGATCGGCGATCACGAAGTCGACCATTTGCTTCACGTCGTGCAGGGCGGTGGCCTTCTGCGCGCGCCGCTCCCAGAAGCGCGGCTTCGCGAGGACGTCGACGACGGCGCCCTCGATCGTGAGCGTAACGAACGTTCCCTCCGGCACCATCCGGCCCCGCCGCAGCGCGCGCAGCGGAAAGAGGAGGAGATCGAAGAGGAGCCCGATCAGGCGGAGCAGCGGCATGGACCGTGACCATAGCGCGGAACCCGGGGCCACCTCTTCCTGCGCAGATCGCGCAGGTTGCGCGGGTAGGCGCGCGTTCCGATACCTGCTCACTGGATCGGCGCCGGACCAATGATCCAAGCGGATTTCGCGCGCGTTCGAAGAAGTGCCTACATGTCGGACGGCACGTTCTTCGCTAAAGGCTCGAGCATCCGCTTCCTTCCTCTTAATCGCTCAGCATGTTTTCGACTCCTCCTCGCCGCGCTGCCTGCGGCCGCGCTTGCCTGCTCGGCGGGCAAGGATCCGACGACAGCCTCCGACGACGTCACCTCGGTGGAGAACACCAACGTCAAGTCGCAGGCCATCGCGAACTGCTGGCTCTACGCGACCGCCGGGTGGGTCGAGTCGCTGCACAAGGGCGCGACGGCGCGGGACGTCGACGTGTCCGAGGCGTACTGGAACTACTGGTACTGGTACGAGGAGATCTCGGGCGGCGACATCGCGATCGACGACGCCGTCACCGCGTCCGGCGTCACGCAGGGCGGCTGGTGGGGTCTCGGCGCGGAGCTGATCCAGCGCTACGGCTGGATGTACGAAGGCGACTTCCTCCCCAATGCTGACGCGAAGGCGAAGCGCCACGAGGAGGCGGTAGCGGCGATCAATGCGTCGCTGGCGTCGGGCGCGCTCGCGTCACCGGCGGCGCGTCGTGATCCGCGCATCGTGCGTGCCGAGCTGAACAAGGCGTGGGGCATCGACGCGACGGTGGTCGAGGACCTGGAGCGCCAGTTCCCCGTGCTGCCTGCGCGCAAGGGCGCCGCGCCGCGGCCGCCGGTCACGGATGGCGGCACGGATCCGACCGATGCGGGCGCCGCGCCCGCCGAGCCGCTGCCCGAGTCGCCGGTCTCGCTCGTGTCGATCACCGATCGCGCCGCGGGTGGCTCGCTCGGTCTCACACGCATCCATGCGCCGCAGGAGCTCCAGGTCATCGCAGCGGACGGCACGCCGACCATCACGCTCGCGGAGGTGATCGGCACGAGGGCGCCGAACACCCGGCCGGGCGATGGCCAGCGCGTCGGCGCCGAGGCGTGGACGGAGGTGCGCTACACGTGGAGCGCGAGCGACACGGCGCGCCGCACGGCGCTGCTGAAGAACGTGCAATTTGCATTGAACCAGCGGCTCGCGGTGCCGATGGCCTGGGCGGTCGCGCGGAACCCGAGCGCCGGCGTGTATCGTGGCGCGGGGGTCTCCGATTTCGCGCTGACGGGCCTCCACGAGTCGATCCTGGTCGACTACGAGGTGGAGAACGTCCCGGGCTTCGGGAAGCTCCAGGTCGACGTCCGCGAGACGCGCCCCGAGGCGCTCGAGGCGACGCTGGCGGAGGGCGCGAGCGTCACGTTCTTCCGCATCAAGAACTCGTGGGGCGTCGACCCGGTGTGGACGCCGGAGGAGCTCCGCCAGTTCGGCCTGTCGCCGGACGACCGGAGCGCGGCGCAGAAGCCGAACTTCTTGCCGTCGAAGCCGGGCTTCAACGACCTGTTCGTGGACTACCTCGACGTCCCGACGGCGTGGGGCGGCAACCTGCCGAACAAGCACCTCGCGCTGCGGTTCGCGCTCCCCACGAAGCTCCGCTTCGCGATCCCGGAGCCGACGCTGCTGGCCGCGCCCGACGGCGGAACGCCCGACGGCGGAACGCCCGACGGCGGAGTCGCAGAGGCCGGCGCCGGGAAGAAGTGATCCCGGTCCGGATGGCCAAGGAAGGGGCGGCGTCGTGGGTTCAACTCTCGTGACTCGCCTCCTCTCTTCATCGGCCTTGCTCGCCGCGTTGCTCGGCGTCGCGGGCGGCGCAGGGTGCATGACGAAGCAGCAGGCGGCGGCGATGCGCACCGGACAGGGCGAGGCGATGCCGGTCATCGACGTGCGACCGGGAGTCGACGCACGGATCGCCTGGATGGACGAGTATCGCCTCCACGACGAGACGCGCAAGCACATGATGCGGCGTCCGCACGTCACGATCGAAGAGGTGCCTCCCGACGAGCAAGCGAAGGAGGCGAAGGAGGCGAAGGAGGCGGAGCCCGAGGCCACCGAGGCCCGCTGACGTCAGATGATCACGGAAGCGCTTCCTGCGTTCGTGCGAGCGGCTTCGCGAGCTTCGCGACCTCGCCATCACTCGTGCCGAAGTAGAGGGCGTCCTTGGTCACGGCGAGCGCAATCATTGGCTTGCCCGTGCGCACCGGCTCCGGCAAGGCGCGGCCGGACTCGTCGACGCGCCAGACGACGTTCGCTGGGCCGAGGGCCGCGTCGGTCGTCGCTGGCGGTGAGCCGAGCCAGTACAGGTACCCGGAATCGAGGAGGGGCGCAGAGCGTGGCGCCGCACCACCCGAGGCGAGGACGGTGTCGGGCAGGAACGGGCTCGCAATGGTGGTCCCGATGACGGTGCGGAAGACCATGCCCCCCGATGACCCGTAGACGGTGACGATGTCGGCGCCGGCATGACCGGCCGCGACGAGCGAACCGACGGGAGAGGTGCCCGACGCGAACCGCTTCTTGCCTCCGGCGAGACACACGACGCCGTAGTCGCCGCTCACCTCCTTGGTCGAAGCGAAGGAGACGCAGAGGTTCGCGCCGTCGCTCGCGAACGTTTCGGGCCAGAGCGTGAGGCCGTCGATCACGGCGTCCGCGTCCCACGCTTCGTGCCGCTCGGTCGCGTCGCAAGGGAGCGAAGCGCACGTCCACAGCACATGCCGACGGATGAAGGACTGCTCCATCCAGACGAGCTGGTCGCCGTGGAAGCGCATCTCTCCGACCGTCCACTCCGCGTCGGCCACGGGCGTGACGGGCGTGACGAGCGAGGCGCCGCCGGTCTTCGGCACGCGCACGATCCGGGTCCGATCCGCCGACCGCAGGTAGACGTGCGAGCCGTGGAGGACGATGAGATTCGTCGAATCGTCGCTGTTCGTCGCGTAGGTCGACACGACGCTCGCATCCGCGAGCTTCTCCGGCACTCCGCCCGCGATCGACACGCGGAACAACCCCGGCTTCGTGACCCAGTAGACATGCGTTTCATCGGTCACGATGGCGCGTGGGCCGGCGTAGTAGGGCTCGACGGACAGGCCTTGACCCTCTGCGAGAATGACGGGCTGGCAGACGCCCGCGCTGCATGCACCGCCCATGCAGGAATGCCCGCACGCGCCGCAGCTCGCGGGATCGTCTACGCTGCCGCAGACCGGGTCGAGCTTCTGCGACGGCGGCGAGGCAGCCGCAGCGGCCGCAAGCGGCGGGTCGGACGGACTCTGGAAGTCCTGCACCTGCGCGCACGCCGATGCCGCCAG
>JAYTHX010000003.1:0-7476 GCA_043732195.1 Polyangiaceae bacterium | reverse complement strand
TGCTTCTCTTGCCATCAGACGCTCGACCCGACGCGCGCCATCTTCGCGTCCGCGTTCTCGTGGAACTACCACAACCAGACGGAGGGACCGTTCGCGCGTGAGCCGGGGATGTTCCAGTTCCAGGGAGTGACGAAGGCCGTCACGTCGCTCGACGACTTCGGCAACGTGCTCGCGACGCACCCGCTCTTCGCGCAGGCGTGGACGCAGAAGCTTTGTTTCTACGCGAACTCGCGCCAGTGCGACGCGTCGGACCCGGAGCTGCAGCGGATCGTCGGCGTCTTCGAGAGCGCGAATCTCTCGTGGAACGTGCTCGTTCGCGAGCTGCTCGCCTCGCCGATCACGACGAACGCGAAGAACACGAAGACGCTCTCCGACCAGGGCGAGATCGTCGCCGTCGCGCGCCGCGATCACTGGTGCGCCGCGCTGAACGTGCGCCTCGGCTTCGACGACGTGTGCGGTCTGAAGTCCACCGCCGTGGAGAAGGGGACGAAGACCATCGCGAGCGTGAGCCAGATCGTCTCGGGTCTCCCCTCGGACGGCTATGGCCGCGGCTCGGTCGCGCCCGTGCTCCCCAACGATCCGAGCCTCTTCTACCGCGCGGGCGCCGAGAACGTGTGCGCGAGCATCGCCGAGCTCGTCGTCGATCCGCAGCCCGCGAAGTTCCCGGGCGCCAAGGTGTGGCTCAGCGCCCGGAGCGAGGCGGCCATCCCCGAGCTCGTCTCGCTGCTCATGGCGCTCACGCCCTCGGATCCACGCTACGCGCCGGCGGTCGACGCGCTCGTGGCTCACCATGCGGCCGCGCTCCAGACCGGCGCCAGCGCCTCCGACGCGCTCAAGTCGACGTTCGTCGTCGCTTGCCTCGCACCTTCCGCCATCTCGATCGGGCTCTGAGGAGAATCACCATGATCACCCGCCGCCAGGCTCTCCGCAGCTCGCTTTTCGGAGCGAGCTACCTCGGTCTCCGCACCCTCGCCACCGGTCTGCCGGCCGCGCTCCTCCTCGATCCGCGCAAGGCGCTCGCCGACCTGCCAGTCGCGGCGTGCACCGCAAAGGACAAGGCGCAGTTCGTGATCTTCGCCACGTCCGGTCAGGGCGACGCGATGAACGCGAACGTGCCCGGGACCTACGAGGACAAGGGCATCTACCACAGCCCCGCGCCCGAGCTCGCCGCGGCCTCGATGACGCTCGGCGGGCAGCAGCACACGGCGGCGCTGCCGTGGACCCAGCTCCCGCAAGACGTGCTCGATCGCCTCACGTTCTGGCATCTCATGACGAACAACCCGATTCATCCGAAGGAGCCCGACGTCCTGAAGCTGATGGGTGCCACGAACGCGGGCGAGATGCTGCCGTCGATCCTCGCGAAGCGACTGGCCCCGTGCCTCGGGACCATCCAGTCACAGCCCATCAGCCTCGGCGCGACGACGCCCTCGGAGGGGCTCACGTTCGCGGGGCAGGCGCTACCCATCATGCCGGCGCTCGCGCTCAAGGCCACGCTCACCAACCCGGCCGGTCCGCTCACGAACCTCCAGCCGCTGCGCGACGAGACGCTGAACAAGCTGTACGGGATCTACAAGAACGGCGCGACCACCGCCCAGCGCCGGTACATCGACTCGCTGGTGACGTCGCAGGCGCAGGTCCGCAACATCCGGCAGGATCTGCTGAACCAGCTCGCGGCGATCACCGACAACTCCATCGGCTCGCAGATCACGGCGGCGGTGACGCTCATCCAGATGAAGGTCACGCCGGTCATCGCCGTCCACGTTCCCTTCAGCGGTGACAACCATCGCGACCTCGAGCTGGCGAGCGAGCGCGCGCAGACCATCTCGGGCGTCGCCGCCATCGGCGCGTTGATGACGCAGCTCAAGGCCGCGGGGCTCACCGACCAGGTGACGGTCATGTCGCTGAACGTGTTTGGCCGCACGCTGAGCGTCGCCGACTCGGCGGACGGGCGCAGCCACAACCCGAACCATCAGGTCTCCTTCACCATCGGCAAGGCGTTCAAGCCGGGCGTGATCGGCGGCGTGGGCCCGGTCGACAAGGACTACGGCGCGCTGCCCATCGACGCGAAGACCGGCAAGGCCTCGAAGTCGGGCGACATCACCGCCGAAGGCACGCTCGCCTCCTACGGCCAGACGATGCTGGCTGCGATGGGCATCGCGCAGCCGGACATCACGAAGGACATCACGAAGGGCACGGTGATCGCGGGCGCGCTCGCGTGACCGACCCGAGAGCCTCGGAGCCTCGGAGGCGAGAGGCGCCTCGTCTCGCCTCGTACATGGCGGGCGAGACAGGAGCCCTTGGCGGCTCAGCGCCTCTCTCCAACCTCTCGCGTCCCGCCGCTGCGAGCCTCCTTCGGCTTTCGCGCGTGCGCGAACGGCTACTGGTCGACCTTGAGGATCGCGAGGAAGGCTTTCTGCGGGATCTCGACGTTGCCGACCTGCTTCATGCGCTTCTTGCCCTCCTTCTGCTTCTCGAGCAGCTTCCGCTTGCGAGAGATGTCGCCGCCGTAGCACTTGGCGGTGACGTCCTTGCGGAGGGCGCGCACGGTCTCGCGCGCGATGATCTTGCCGCCGATGGCCGCCTGGATGGCGACCTCGTACTGCTGCTGGGGCACGAACTCCTTCAGCTTCTCGGTGAGCGCGCGACCGCGGTTGAAGGCGCGGTCCTTGTGCACGATGATCGAGAGCGCATCGAGCGGCTCGCCGTTCACGAGCACGTCGACCTTCACGAGGTTGCCGGCCTTGTAAGACGTGATCTCGTAGTCCATCGACGCATAGCCACGCGTGACGCTCTTCAGCTTGTCGTGAAAGTCGAAGAGGACCTCGGCGAACGGGATGTCGTAGACGATGATGTAGCGGTCGGCGCTGGGGCAAGTCATGTCGAGCTGAAGCCCGCGCTTGTCCTGACAGAGCGTGATCACCGCGCCCACGTACTCGTGCGGTACGTGGATGGTGAGCTTCACGAAGGGCTCCTCGATGCGCTCGATGTCCACGATGGGCGGGAGCTTCGCCGGGTTGTCGACGATGACCACCCCTTCGTCGAAATGCTTCGTCCGGTAGACGTGGTAGACGACGCTCGGCGCGGTCGTGATGAGGTCGAGGTTGAACTCGCGGTCGAGGCGCTCCTGGATGATCTCCATGTGGAGCAGTCCGAGGAAGCCGCAGCGGTAGCCGAACCCGAGCGCCTCCGACGAGTCGGCCTCGAAGTTGAACGCGGCGTCGTTCATCTGCAGCTTCTCGAGCGAGTCGCGCAGGTTGCCGTAGTCCGAGGCGTCCGTCGGGTAGATACCCGCGAAGACCATCGGCTTCACTTCCTTGAAGCCGGACAGCGCCTCGGTGGCAGGCTTCGTGGTCTGCGTGAACGCGTGCGTGATCGTGTCGCCGACCTTGGCGTCGGTCACGCTCTTGATGTTCGCCGCGAAGAAGCCGATCTCGCCGGGGCCGATCTCCTCGAGGGTGAGCGGGTGCGGAGTGAAGGTGCCCATCTCGGTCACCTCGAACTCGGTCTTCGTGTTCATGAAGCGGATCTTGTCGCCGCGCTTCACCGTGCCGTCGACCACGCGGAACATGACCACGGCGCCGCGGTACGCGTCGTACCAGGAGTCGAAGATGAGCGCGCGGAGCGGTCCCTCGGGCTTGCCCTTCGGGGGCGGGATCTTCTTGACGATCTCCTCGAGGATGTCGGGCACGCCCACGCCGGTCTTGCCGCTGCACGCGACCGACTCCGACGTGTCGAGGCCGATGATCTGCTCGATCTCCTGCTTCGTCTTCTCGAGGTCGCTCGACGGGAGGTCGACCTTGTTGAGGACGGGGATGATCTCGAGGCCCTGATCGAGCGCGAGGTAGACGTTCGCGAGGGTCTGCGCCTCGACGCCCTGCGTGGAGTCGACGACCAGGATCGCCCCCTCGCACGCGGAGAGGCTGCGCGAGACCTCGTAGTTGAAGTCGACGTGGCCGGGCGTGTCGATCAGGTTGAGCTGATAGACCTCGCCGTCCTTCGCGGTGTAGCGGAGGCGGACGTTCTGCGCCTTGATGGTGATCCCGCGCTCACGCTCGATGTCCATCTTGTCGAGGAACTGCTCGCGCGCTTCCCGCTGGGTGAGCGCGCCGGTGACCTCGAGGATCCGATCGGCCAGGGTCGATTTGCCGTGGTCGATGTGGGCGATGATCGAAAAATTACGGATCTTGGACTGAGGAAAGGGCATGGGGGACGAGAGGCGGGGCGGACCGGCGCGATGCGCGCGGTCGCTATTTCTTGCCGCCCGCGGCGGCGGCCGACGAGGTCCCCACGTCGGCGTGGGGGCGGGAAAGAGGGGGCTCGGAGGCGCGACTCATACCGAGTTCCACATCCGGGGGCCGAGGAGATTCGTTCCGCTCCTCCACCAGCGCGAGCTGACCGGGCAGCATGTGCGCGTAGTGGCGGAGCACCAGGTCGATTCCCTCGCGAATGTAGACGGCGACCGGCACCTTCGTGCGCTCATGCAGGAGCTTGAGCTTGTCAGCTTGCTCCGGCGTCACGTAGATTGTGGTCGAAATCTTCTTCCGCACGAGAAATTCCCGGTGTGGTTTTGAACGTTTAGCGGCGTCCCTGGGACCCAACCGCCCGCAACTCGTAACGCAGCGGCCGATCTGCCGCCAGTGCTCGATTCGCCGTCCCGTCGGGCCTTGACCCGTGGAGATACACTACGTGAACATACGTGACGGTCAAGGGCGACCGTTGGGATTGTGTAGTCCTCCCGTTGTATTGCTGAAAGAGGCGCGATCTCGGAGGGTTGCTGACAATCGCCCTTGGCAGGTTGAAGGAGAGGGGACCGCATCTTGCGGCAGAGGCTACGCCCCGTTTATGGTTGTCCCATCATGGCTTACGGGATGTTGAAGGCCGGCGTCGTCACGCTCGCCCTGGCGGGGACGGGTGTCCTCGCGGGCCTCGGATGCGGGAACGACGCGGCGTCGGGGGTCGCAAACGCGAAGCTTCCGGACGGGGTGCGCTCGCAGGTCATCGACCACGAGGCGTGCGACGAGTCGGGCAACAAAGTCGAGATGCTCGACGCGAACAACGACGGCAAGCCCGACATCAAGAAGGTGTCGAAGGGCGGTCGCGAGGTGTGTCGCATCACCGACCTCAATCACGACGGCAAGCCCGACATGTTCGAGTACTTCGACCAGACCGGGCAGCTCCGTCGCCGCGAGGCCGACTACGACGACAACGGCGTCGTGAACTCGATCGAGCACTTCGAGAACGGCAAGCTCGTTCGCCGCGAGCTCGATACGACGAACCAGGGGCGCATCGACACCTGGGACTTCTTCGACCCGAGTACCGGCAGCCGCATCAAGCGTGAGCGCGACGCCAACGGTGACGGCAAGATCGACCAGTGGTGGACCTACGAGGGCGGCCAGGTCACGATCGCCATGGACCGCAACGGGGACGGCCAGCCCGACCCGGACGCCACCATCACGCTGGGCGCGAACGGTCAGGTCGTGGGTGACGGCGGGGTTGCCGCCGCGGATGCCGCGGTCGCCTCGCCTGCTGCGCCGATCGCTACCACGCCGCCGGCCATCGCGATGCCGGGTCTCAGCTCGGACCCGAGCCCTCCGGTGACGGCAACGACCACCGATGCCGGCGTCGCCGGAAAGCCCGCCCGCGGAGGGGCGAAGCGATGACATCTCCGCGCAACGTGCTGAAAGCGATCACGGTCTCGGTCTCGGTCGCGGCGGCGGTCGCCGCTTGCGGCGGGGGCGGCGGCGGCTCGAAGGGCAACGTGACGCTCCCGAGCGCGCCCGGCGGCACCAAGGACCAGACGAAGTGGCCCGTCGACGACAAGTCGATGTGCGACTGGAAGAACAAGCCCGAGCTCGAGGTCAGCGAGACCTCGGGGCCGGGCGCGCTGCGCCCGAACGTTCGCCGTGTCTACAAGACCTACGGCGAGGGTGACGCCCGCCACAAGACGCTCGCGTGCCGCGAGATCGACACGAACCTCGACGGCATCAAGGACACCGTCCGCACCTTCAACCAGAAGGGCGAGGCCATGCACGAGGAGGCTGACCGCGATTTCGACGGCCGCATCGACCTCTGGATCAACTTCGTCGACGGCCGCATGGCCGAAGAGGACGTCGACACCAACAACGACGGCAAGCCCGACGTCTGGAAGTTCTACGCCGACGGTCAGCTCCAGCGCATCCGCCGGGACCGTAACTTCGACGGCAAGCCGGACATCTGGGAGATCTACTCCCGCGGCCGCCTCGAGCGCGTCGGCCTCGACGACTCGTACGACGGTCACGTCGATCGCTGGGATCGCGACGAGCAGCTGAAGTACGAGGCCGAGGCCGCGGACCGCAAGGCGCGCGACGACCTGATGAACGCCGAGATGGCTGCGCGCGGCGGCACGCCCGGCGCGGGCAGCAACACGAGAGGCGACGCGGGCGCCCCCAGCGCAGCCGACGCGGGCAGCAAGGCCCTCACGACCCCTCCGAAGAAGAAGTAGACCGCCCGAGCCCGAGATTCACGGGAGGCTCGGAGACTCGGAGCGTTTCAAGGTAGGTCACCGCGACGCTGGCAGCGCGCCGCTACCGGCCCAGGTCACCGTCGAAGTCGCTCCGCGAAGTCGAGCCACCTGTGAATCACGCGCGACGACGCATGCGGAGCACGGCGGCCGCGAGGAACGCGAGGGCTGTCACCACCAGCGTGCTCGGGACCTCGTCGCTGCGCGTTACCGCGCAGCCGCTGTCGTCGCTCGCGGCGTCCTCGGCGCGGGGGCCCGCCGCGTCGAGCTTCAGCCACACGTGGCTCGTCACCGTGAGCGGCTTGCCTTCGAAGAGGACCTCCGCGCGCCAGCGCTCCTCGCCCGTCGCAGGCGCGGGCACGATCGCCTCGTACACGAACGGATCGGCCGTCACTTCGACGGACTCGCCGAACGGGACGCCGTCCTTCACGAGTACCCGTTCACGGGCTACGCGGCGCGCCGGGCCGGGTCTGACATCGTGCCGACGTGAGGCTGTGCTGGGAGGAGTGACGGAGCGAGGGTGCGACAGAGCTGAGCGCGGCAGGCATCGTGGATGAAGTGCAGGACATTGCGCTTCTGCTGGCGGAGGGTGGCGTGGACGGTGAGAATTCGCTCGATGAAGCGACTGCCTTCTTCGGAGTGGGTCCCGGAGCTGATCTTGCGACAGAGGACGCCGTGGCGAACGGCTCGCTCGGCGACGTTGTTCGTCGGCTCGACACCCTCGATGTAGAGGAAGGTCCAGAGGGAATCGGAGCGCGTGAGGAGCTTCTTGCAGGTCCTTGCGGTCTTCAAATGCGGCGCGGCTACGCCCTCGGCCAGCAGCGCCTCGACGCGGCGCTGGACCAAACGCATGTAGACGCGGAACGTGCTGCGCGCGAGCGTCCCATCGCGCACGCGGTGCCACCACGCGAACATTCGCGCGGCCTCGGCGAGCAGCGCCTTGCCGATGCGCTCGGAGTCATAGCGTCGCTCGGAGA
>JAYTHX010000002.1:0-7486 GCA_043732195.1 Polyangiaceae bacterium | reverse complement strand
TCGCGCAGCACGGCGAGGAGCCGGTTGGCGAGCGCGAGCTGCGCGTCGACGTCGTGGGTGACGGGGCTATCGTGGAGACCGGGTGCTGGCGGGCGGCGGGCGGCGGTGCCTCCACCCTCCACGAAGCAACCGACCCATACTGGCGGCGGAGCTCGCTCAGCGAGGCCGATCGCAATGCGATGGAGGAGCTGAAGGCGGCCGGCAAGTACGAGTATCAAAGCGACGTCGCGAAGACTCACCAGGCCCCTCGGGCGCGCAGAGGGGGAGGCCCGCGATGCTCGCGGCAGGCGCGGGCCCATGTGCGGGGGGCGGCGGGCCGGAAGGGCGGCGCGGCGACGGGTCGACAGGAGCATCACGACCGGAGAATGCGTTTTCCACGCTGATGCTCGGCGGCGTCCGTCCCGCGCGGCGTGCCCGTACTAGCCGCCGGACTCGGGAGCGCTCCACACGGCACGGACCCGGTTCTCGATGGCCACGAGCTCCGCGGCGGCCACGAGCGCACGCGTGAGCGGCTTCCGATGCGGCCGACCGGGCAGCGCGTCGACGAGAAGCCCCAGAGCATTCCCGCGGCGCGGGTCGGGTCATGCGGGCAAGCGTCGCTGCACCAGCGTCGCCTGCGTTCCTCCGGAGCCTGGCCAGCTCGCGGCGCAGGCCCCGGGCAAGGCGCGGCCGATCGCGCTAGGCTGATGGACATGGGCGCGGCAATCTCCGGCGTCGTGCATGGGAAGGTGATCGGGCTCGACGAGGTCATGCCTGGCCTCGAGGGGCGCCGGGTGCGCGTCGTCGTCGAGCCGCTGGAAGAGACCGCGACCGATCCCGCGGAGCTCCGTCGTGCATGGGAGGCCTGGGCAGCGGGGGGGGTCGAGGGCCCCATCGAGGACGATGGCGAGCCGGAGCTTCCGTGATTCGGCGAAGCGAAACCAGCGGAGCTCGCCCCGCCGAATGCGCTGGCCTCGAAGCTCGACCTGTCCACGGCCATCGGGCTCCGCTACCACGACGACGCTTCGATCCGCGAGTACCTGAAGAGTGTCGACGCGGTCCTGCTCACGCGACGTTCACGGGTCGAGAACGCGCGACCCGGGACATCACGACTGGAGAGTCGGTTCTCCAGTCGCGGAGCTTCTCAGCGCCCGATCGCTTTCTGGAGGAGGTCGACCTTCGCCGCCGGAATGCTCTTGAAGCGAAGGTCGGCCCCCTGCCCGGCCTTGGTCGCGACCGCGATGACGCGCGCCCGCACGAGTCCCAGCTTGTGCAGCTGCTTCTCCAGCATCGCCGCGAGCGCGCTCGCCGACGGCGGCGACAACAGGGCGGTGGGCAAGCCGCCGCGAGATCCACGGTTCGTCATCGATGTGCTCGCGATCGTGCTCGGCCGCGCCGGCGCCGCGGCGCTCATCGCGCTCGGTGATGCCCTCGGCGTCCGCGCATCACCCTCGCGCGCGAATCCGCTCCGCGATCATCGCGATGAAGCTACGCGGTGTGTAGCCCTCTTCTTCGAGGACCACGCAGCAATCCATTGCAGTGAGCCAGGCGGCCACATCCTCGTCGGTCGTCGGCGAGGACAGGAGCGCCGCGCCGTCGGCGGCGATCTTGCGCACATGGTCGGGAGACTCTGGCACGAGCGCGGCGTCGACGACGGTCCCGTAGGTGCCGGGCGTCTCGTCCCAGTCCTGGTGGAACGTGCACTCGATGAAGTTTCGGAGATCGAGGTAGTCGGTACTGGCAATCATCAGTGACCTCACGGAATGGGAAACCCTGTCAGGATACGAAATCCGCAAGACGTTGTTGCGTCCTTGATGAGCACGACCTTCACGCCCGCAACCGCAACCGCAACCGCCACCGCCTCGGATGCGCCGCGCGCGAGGTGCAGGCCGACGGGGAACGCGGGGCCGTCAGGAGTGAACTTGATGGGAAGTCTATCGTTGGTTCCGCCCTTCATCCACTCTGCGATCTTCGCCTCGTTCGCCACAAGGGTCTTCGACACCGCGGCCTCCGCTTGCGCGCGGTCGTAGAACGACGAGCAGCCCTCCATCCTCTTCGACCCCGCGAGGCGCTCCTGGAGCTCCGCGGTGGTCTTCCCCACGTGCCGCTCGATGAGATGCGCGCGTGAAGCCCCTCCCTCGTGGGCCCGCAGCCCACCGCCCTCCACCACTGGGGTGTGCGCCCCGGGGGTGGACGGCGCGCGGCGCGCAACATTCGCGGCGGCGCCCTCCTCCGACGCCCCGACCTCTGCGCGCGACGCCGCCCCGGCACCCGCCAGCGCGCCCGTCGCCGCGAGGAGGTTCTGGCCCCACCATCCGGGGTCGCGCACCGCGGCGGACCACGCCTTCGACAACGTGCCGACGGCAGCTGCAGGGCCGTGGCGCATCGCGTCGTCGACGGCCTTCATGCTCAGGCGCTGCCACTCGTTCGGCTCGCCGTTCATGTACGCCGTGGCGCCGGCGTTCTCGTAGGTTGCCACGCCCTTCTTGAACGTCTCGAGCGCGTCCGGCCCGATCACGAACTCGGCGCGTTTCGCTTCGCCGTTCACCGCGGTCCAGTAGAGAAGCGACTTCGAGCCGTTCTCGTGAACGCGCACCGCCGGATGCAGCGTGTAGTGGCCAACGTGAAGGATGCTGGCGGAGTCCGTGCGCGTCGACGGCGGGAGATCGCCCGCCAGACACGCCAGGTGAATCCCTTGGTAAGCATCAGCGGCCGGTGGGAGCGGGTCGGGGGCGCTCGCGACCGATGGGGCGCGCGCCACGACCGGCGCGACCGCCGGTGTACCGAGCAACGCGGGATTCGCGAACATCGACGGGTCGTAGTTCCTGACCGCGTCCGGGATGCGTGCGTGGTCGCTCGCCCACGGCGCCGGAGCAGCGGACGAGCGCGCGCTAGCTCCGTGGCATGCGCTCTCCTTGCAGACGGGCTTGTCGTACGGGTCGTCCCAGTTCGTCGTCCGCCCCGCGGACGCCGCGTCGATGCCGCTCATGAAGTCTGCTTCGGCCGACCGACGTAACGGTTGCTTGGCTTCTCAACAGCGGGACATGCGGCCTCACGAATCTATCGGTGCGCTCGGCTCGGTGCTCAGTTGCTTGTCCTGCCAATCCTTGTACGAGATACCCGTCGCCTTGACCTTCCACAGCACGCGACCGTTTACGTTGCTGCCAGTCACCACGGCGGCCGCCCCCGACGGCGAATCGAACGCATACTCCTGAGTGAATCGAAGCAGCGCCGAATTTTTCTCTGCGACCACGAGCACGCCGGTCGTCCGGAGCGTCTTCCTGAGCGCGCGAACGCCGTCTCCGAGTGAGTCGACCTCCTTGACGCGTGCATGCGAGCCGGCGCGCACGACGATCTGGCCGTCCCGCACCACGGCTTCCGCCTGGGCTTCCTCCCACTTCAGCTCGAGCACGAGCTGGTCCTTCTTCGCGACCTCGTTCGTCGGCGCCTCCACGGCGAAGACGTTCACGCCGAGGGTCGGCAGCAACAGCCGCGCGTTCTCGAAGAAGGTCTCCATGTCCGCGGTGTCGGCCTCCGGCAGCTTTCCGGCAGGCGGGGCATTGCCATTGGTGACCTCCGCACGCTTCGCCTTCTTCATCTCGCGCACCAGCGTCGACTCCAGCCAGCGCACGTGGGCTTTTGTCAGGTTGTCGTCCTTCGAGACGAAGAGCACAACCCAGGTCCAGAAGTCCTTGCTGTCGTCGTGGCTGGTGAGGCGCGCCCAGACGTCGTCGCCCTCGCCCACGTAGACCGCCACTCCGGATGCGGCCGTCTCCGACGGCCCAACCAGGATGTAAACGCCCGTTCGTCGCACCTCCGCGCGCGCACCAAGCCGGATGAGATCCGTCCGAGGGCACACCAGGGCCAGGCCGGTCCAGTTGCCGACCTCCGCCGTCCGCATGCCTTGCGGCGTTCCGTCGACCAGGAAGAGACGTACCGAGCGACCGCTCATGCTGTTTGCCTGCTCTCCAAGAAACGCACCGTGCCCGGGATATCGAGCAGGTACGCGCCGATCATCTCCAACGACGCTGCTTCGGGTAGCACGCGCTGAAATTTGCTCAATCGATATTCCGGCAGTCGCGTGAGCACCGCGTGCCGCGTATCCGGCTCGTCCCAGAAGGCCTGGGTCGACATGCGCAGCAGAGCGGCCGCGACGCGCTCGTGGGTCACGCCGTCGCCCTCCACGCGCACCTGGAAGTTGTCGGCCACCACCTTCCAGCTGCCCACCCACTCCAGCCCGTACTTGAGGGTGTGGTTGATGCGGCCGCCGGCGAACGTCCACCAACGCGCCGCGTCCTCATCCATCTGGATCGCGCCGGGTCCCGTGCGCTCGAGGAGTGGGCGGAGCTCGGCGCGGCGATCCTCGAGCAGCCGCGTGACCATGGGGTCCACGTACGGATAGGAGTCGGTGCCCACCAGGACGCGGCGCATTCGCTGGCAGAGCTCGAAGCCGAGCATCTGGGGGATGAACCCTCCCCAGCTCGGCTTCTGGCCGCGTGGCGCCTCGCGAACGCGCACCGTGCGGTCGCCGTGGTTCACGTGCTCGACCGTCCATGCGCGGCCGCCGAGGAGGAAGGAGCTCGCCTCCTCGACGAGGCGGTCCACGAAGTTCTGCTCGAGCGAACCCAGGTCCTTGCCGTTGTTGTTCTGCACGCGGAAGAGCACGGGGCTCGAGAACACGGCGTAGAGCTCCAGGAAGTTCTTCTTGCCGAAGACGCGCTCGGCCACGCTGCCCATTGAAAGGAGCCCGCCGGACTCGAAGAGGTAGTCCTCCTTGAGCATGTGAGCGACAAGCGCGTCGAACTCCGGGCGCGTGATGCCGCCGAAGTCGGAGACCACGTGTAGCTCCGTCCAGCAGCGCTCCGCGCTCACAGCACCGAACTGAAGGGTCATCGCCAGCAGCTGATGCACGAGCACCGGCCAGCAGCGCGTGAGGGTCGCGACCGACTCGACCCAGTTTTCACGCGCCAGCTCCACCAGCGCGATCGCCTGAATCGCCGTATCCAAGGTCTCGCAGAGAAAGTGGGTATTCGCGACCTGGCCGGCGCGCCGCCCCGTGCGACCCATCCGCTGGAGGAACGACGAGACGCTGCTCGGTGCGTTCGCCTGGTACACGAGGTCGAGATCCCCGACGTCGATCCCGAGCTCGAGCGTGGAGGTGCACACGATGCACGCGTTCGTGCCGTGGTGGAAGCGGTCCTCCGCAGCGCGGCGCTCCTCGAGCGCCACCGAGCTGTGATGCACGAAGACCTCCGTGCCCTGGGTGCGCATCCGGTCGGCGACGCTCTCGGTCAGTGAGCGACTCTGGCAGAAGAACAAGCTCTTTCGCTCGCGCACGCCGAGCGCCGCGGCCCTGGCGATGCTCGCGACCGTCTCCTCGAGCGCGATCGTGACCTGGCGCTTGCCGACCACCTTCGGCGGGTCGACCACCACGCCCTCGCGCTGCGACGAGCCCTTGAGCCACGCGAGGATGTCGACCGGATTGCCGACCGTGGCGCTGAGACCGATGCGCTGCACGTCGTTCGGGGTGTGCCTCGCCACGCGCTCGATGACCGACATGAGATGCGCCCCGCGGTCCGTACCCGCCAGCGCGTGCACCTCGTCGACGATGAGTACCCGCAGATCGGCGAAGAGCTTCGCCACCGGCACCCGCGACGAGAGGAGCATGACTTCGAGCGACTCCGGCGTGGTCATCAGGAGCTCCGCGGGCTCCTTTACGAAGGCGCGCTTGCCCGCGTCTGTCGCGTCGCCATGCCAGACGAAGCGGCGTAGCCCGACCATCTCGGTGTAGAGCCCGAGGCGCTCCTCCTGGTTGTTCAGCAGCGCCTTGATGGGCGCGACGTAGATGGCGCCCACCCCGTTCGGTGCGCGCTCCACGAGCCCCGCGAGGGTTGGGAAGATCGACGCCTCGGTCTTGCCTCCGGCCGTCGGCGCGAGCACCACCGCGTTCTTGCCGGCGAGGATGGCCTCACCCGCGAGCTCCTGCACCGGGCGCAGCGACGACCAGCCGAGTCGCGCGACGATCGCCTCGCGGAGGCGCGGCGGGAAGCGCTGGAATACGCTCTCCATCGGCGCTACCAGTCCAGAACGACGGCGGTGTACCCCTTGGCGTCGTCGGGCTCCGTAGGCACGGCGTCGGGCGTGACGCCGGTGCGCGCCTTCTCTTCTTGCGGCGAGAGATCGACGGGCGCGATGCCGAGCGCCGAGGCGGGATCGAAGGCCTCGTTCCTGTCCACGAGGTCGAGCACGTCCATGAACGTTCGCAGGAATTGCCGCGGGACGACGCCCACGTCGCCCCGGAAGCCATTGGTCACGTCGGCCACGATGCGATCAATCAGCTCGGGAGTGACCTTCTCCGCGACACGATCCGGGTTTTTGGCCACGTAGATCTCGCGCAGCTTCAGCGCCACCTGGCGGAGACGCGAGGCGTCGAACGGCGTCAGCTCCAGCTGGGGCTGCATGGGATTGGCAAAGGCCCCGTACTTCGTGAACCGAATCCGGTCGTGCAGCGGCGCGAGCCCGGCGACGCCACGCGGGCCGTCGAAGAACTCTGCGGTCCCCGTGAATGCCCAAAGAACGCCCGGAAAGTCCTTGGCGCCGTCCATGATCTGCCGAATGCCATTGAGCGACTTCTCGCGAACGTCCTTTTTGGAGCGCAGGAGCGTCTCCACCTCGTCGATCACGATCACCAGGCCGTCGTACTTCGCAGCCTTGATGATGGCCGCGATGCCGCGCAGGTACATCAGCGCGTCGCGACTGCCGATGTCGCCCTTGATACCGGCCTTCTTCTTGGCGCCGGCCGACACGTTGCTGCTGCCGGAGAGCCAGGACAGCAGCTCGCCTGCCTCCTGGACCTCTCCCTTCTGGCGCAAGTCGAAGATCGTCCGCACGACGCGCACGAAGTCGTCCGGCGCCTTGCCGCGCGTGAGCGCGGTCAGCTCCTCTTCCAGTTTCGCGCGGACCTTGTCGTCGAAGCCCGGCCCGTCGGCGTCGTCACCGAGGCCGATCAGCTTGTCTTCGATCTTTCCGACCCAGCGATCGAGGATGTCACCCAGCGCGCCGCGCGGACAGGTCTTCGTGCCGAGCTCGGCGATGACCTTCCGGTAGACGTCGTTGAACTTGTAGAACTGGAGATCGCTGTCCGAGACCACGACGAAGCTGGTCGCGAAGTTTCGCGCCTGGGCATCGAGCGTGGCGAGCCGCGCCATGAAGGTCTTGCCGCAGCCGTAGCCGCCGCGCAGGAACTTGGTGAGCCCCTCCCCTTTCTGCGCGAGGTCGAGCATGCGCTCGATCTCCGAGCGCTGCGCCTCGATGCCGACCGCGAACGCCTCCAGGCCCCGCTCCGGCACGGTGCCCTGCCGCAAGCTCTGGAACACGTGCTCTGCGTCGTTCCGCCCGAGTCCCATGCCGGTGCCCCTCATCCCGTCACCTTTACCCAGCGGCGCATTCCGGTGTCCGTCATCGTGGTGATGGTGAACGGCAACTTGTCACGCACCGCGTCCAGCTG
>JAYTHX010000001.1:0-7491 GCA_043732195.1 Polyangiaceae bacterium | reverse complement strand
GCCGCTACGTGCGGCCGCACGTGGAGGCGGTGGCGCCGCGCTCGCTCGCGGCGGTCGCCGAGGAGAACGCGGTGGAGGGTTGCGCGCGCGAGACGTTCGGCGCGCTCCTCGCGACCCATCAGGCCGAGCACGCTGCCGACCCGGCGATCGCGCGGGCGATGCAGGCGATCGCGGTCGACGAGACGCGCCACGCTGCGCTGTCGTGGGCCATTGCCCGCTGGTCGCTCACGCAGCTCGACGCCGAGCAGCGCGCGACCCTCTCCAGCGCGTGGCGCGGCGCGATGGCGGGCATCGCCGGCAGCGACGGCCAGAAGGACGCGCTCGCGACCGCCGCCTCGCTGCCGGTCCAGGAGCAGCGCTCGCGCCTCGCGCTCGAGCTCCGCGACCTCTGGGACGACCTGCTCGCGGCCTGAGCTCCGCGAGCCCTCAGCCCGAGCGGCTCGAGCTCGGGCCGTTGCCGCCGGGCCGTGAGACCGGCGCGATCGACATGCGCACGCTGACCGGATCGGGGTCGGCGTGCAGCCGCACGTCCGCCGTGAGCTTCGCGAGGCGTGCGGGGGCCATGCCGCCGTGCTCGGCGATGCGCTGGATCACGGTGCGCTCCGCCTTGCTGAGCCCCTGGCTCGCGAAGGCGATGGCCAGCGCGACGCGCACCCCGGCATCGACGGCATCGCAGTCGCGAAGGATCGCGGCGACGAGCTTCGCGCGTGACTCGGCGCCAGCCGCCTCGATGACCTCGAGGCTCGCGGTCACGAGGTGATCGACGACCTCGGCGGTGAGGCTCGTGTCGAGGAGCGTCTGGAAGACATCGAGCAGCATCTCGCGCTCGCGCATGTCGACCTTGCCATCCGCGCTGGCGACGAGCACACCGATGTCGATGATGGGGGTGGGGTTGTAGCCGCCGCGCTCGAACGCGTCGCAGAGCTCTTCGATGGCCTTGGCGATGACTTTCAGCATGGGCTCCTACAGCGCTGACGGGGGGAGGACGGAGGGACGACGCGGCTCCATGCCGAGGACCATCTGCGCGCGCAGGGCCCGCATGCCGGCGAGGACGTCGGCGGCGGCGCCGGTCTGCTCGGCGCAGCGCAGCGTGTCGTCGAGGGTCTTGAGGCGTGCGGCCTGGATGGCGCGCAGCGAGTAGGTCATCTGGAGAAAGGCATCGAAGAGATCCTCGAGCTCGTCGCCGCGGCGGAGGCGCTCCTCGATGGCGAGGCGGCCGGTGCTGACGCGCCGGAGCAGGCGCTTCATCTTGTGCACCGGGCCCACGATCCGGTGCGTGATGAGGATGCCCATGGCCGAGAGGAGCAGGACCAGCGCGAGGCCGCTCGCCACGAGGATGAGCTGGAGATTGCGCCTGTTCTTCGCGATGTCGGCCTGGCGGCTGCGCACGTCGGCGAGGTTCTTCGCCGACTTCGCGTCGAGCTCGGCGATCGACTCTTCCATGATCTTCATCAGGTTCGGGTCGTCGTTACCGGCGAGCTTGACGTCGCCCAGGGTGAGCTTCGAGTTCGTCTCGGACTCGCGGAAGGCCTTCTCCGCCTGCGCGACCGCGAGCTCCGCGGTGTCGGAAGCGCGCCCTGCCGTCTGCGCGATCACGATGCCGAGCCCGGTCATGACGAGCACGACGACGATCACGAGGTAGCTCGTCCACTTGATCTGGAAGCGCGGGTCGAGGAGATACGACTTCTTGTGCCGCTCGTGGACCATGAAGCCAAACCTACAGCAGAACGACCACCCCGGCTCAGAACGTGACGCCGGTGGTGAGGCCCATGTGGTGCACGCCGTCGACGTCGGGGATGAAGAAGAAGTGCACCGGGGTGTAGATGGTGCCGATACGCGGCGTCCAGCCGGCGGCGATGATGGTGTGCGCCTCGCTGCCTTTCAGCGGCGAGATGTTCGCACCCACGCCGATCTGGAACGTGTTCTTCAGCTCGGCGCCGATGGCGTTGCCGAGGAGGAAGTGGCTTGGCGAGCGGAGCCCGAGCTTCTCCTTCAGGCTCTTGCCGTCGAAGGCGGCGGTGGGCTGGTCGTAGTTCATGACGTAGCCGTAGCCGATACGAAAGCCGTGGAGGATGGAGTAGTCGTCGGGAGACTTCGCGATGGGCGGCGCACCCGCCAGCCGATCGACACGGCTCGGGCGCGGCGGCGGGCGCCGGGAGTCTCCTACGCGGCGGCGACGCGCGTGAGTCGGGGCATGCGGTCGGCGATGCCGCGCGCGATGCGCAGGGCCATCGCCATCACCGGCAGCTGCGAGTTCACGCCGATGCTCGAGGGCAGCACGCTCCCGTCGGCGACGAAGAGGTTTCTCGTCGACCACGTCTCGCCGCTCGGCTGCACCACCCCCGAGGCGGAGTCCTTGCTCATGCGTGCCGAGCCGAGCGGGTGGAACGACATGCACTCGACCTTCCGCGTGCTGGGCGCCGCGGCGATCAGCGCGCGGAGCTGCGCGAGCGAGGAGACGGGCTCGGCCCCGAAGATCGGCAGCAGCACCTCCCGCGCCCCGGCCGCGAACGCCAGCTCGCCGAGGATCTCGATGCCTCGCCAGAGGCGATGCCGATCGCGGGCGCTCATGCGGTACGTGAGCAGTGGCTCGCGGCCGAGCCAGCGCATGACGCGACCGCCGCCGTCGTCGTGGATCATCGCGCCGAAGAACGCGAGGTGCGGGAGCGACCTCACGATGCGGCGGTGCTCGCGGCCCACGCCAGGGAAGGCCGCGGCGAGCACGCTCGGCGCGGTGTAGACGCCGACCAGCGTGAGCCCCTCGTCGCCGAAGTGGTCGGAGTAGACGCTCTGCATGGCGCCGTCCCAGCCCTCGACCTTCTCGTCGAAGAGCGCGCCCACCCGGAACGCCGGATGGAGCGTGAGGTGACGGCCGACGTGCACGTTCCCGAGGCCGCTCCGGCGAAGGAGGATCGGCGTGTGCAGCGAGCCGCACGCCACCACCACCACGCGCGCCTTCACCTCGAAGGCGATCCGCGGCTCGCCCGTGCGGGCATCGAGGAAGCGGCCGCGCACGCCGCGGGCGGCGCCGCGCTCCACGTCGATGGTCTCGACGAGCGCGTCGGACACGACAGTCGCGCCGTGCGCGCGCGCGTCGGGCAGCATCGAGACGTCGACGCTCATCTTCGCGCCGTTGGGGCAGCCGAAGTTGCAGCGCGAGGCTCCCTTGCAGCCGGATGTGTTGCGGCGGAGGCTCTTCATCGTGACGCCGAGGCGCTCGGCGCCCTCCACGAAGAGCTCGGTGGAGCGGGAGCGCATCGAGATCGGCACGGTCTCGACGGAGAGCGCGGCCTCGATCTCCGCGAAACAGGGCGCGAGCGCGTCGGGCGTCAGGCCCTCGAGCCCGAGGTTCGTGGACCAGTCGTGGAGCACGTCGTCGGGGATGCGGAAGCAAACGCCGCCGGTGAGCACGCTCGAGCCGCCGACGCACTTGCCCGCCAGCACGCTCATGATCGGCGTGTCGCCCCGACCGACCGCGAGCCCCAGCCCTGCCTCGCGCGCGAGCGTGCGCAGCGCGCGGGAAGGGGAGAGCTTGCTGTACTCCTCGGGCGGGTGGTGGCCGCCCTCCTCGAGGACCAGCACGCTGTGACCGGCGCGGGCGAGCTCGCGCGCGACGACCGCGCCCCCGGCCCCCGAGCCGACGATCACGACGTCGACGCTGGCAGAGAACGGCGCGCGTTGCTCGCGCCCGAGGAGGATGGTCATGCGACCTCGCGGGCGGGATCGTGATGGTGCAGCGCAGGCAGGCGACGCCGGTGCCGGAGGCGCTCTTCACCGGCGTACCCGATGGCGCGCAGCTCGACGGGGTCCTCGTAGAAGACGAGCGTCATCACCGTGCGCCAGCCGATGAACGCGAGCGAGAGCGGCGCGACGCGCGAGCGCTCGAGCCGGGAGAGGAGCGCGACGCGGTCGTCGATCGCGAGCCGCTCGATCGTCGACAGGCGGACGAAGAACAGGAGCGGCGCGAGGCGCACCACGAGGAGCGCGAGGCGCAGACCGAAGCGAACCTCGGCGCTCGCCGCGCTCACGTACGCGTCGACCTCGCTCACGTGCGCGTCGAGCCGCGCGCCGCTGACCTCGCCGTCCTGCGCGAACATCGCCTCGGCGATCGCGCGCACGATGACGCGGTCTTGCGGGGTCAGGGTTCGGCGATCGGGGAACGGCACTTCATTCAGAAGGCTAGCTGGCCAGGTGCGAAGCGCACGTCGCAGTGCGAATTAAGTTTCGCGCCTGAGGTGCGACATTCCAGGCACTTGGGGGGCATCCGGCGGACTTGCCGGAGACGCGTCGCTCTGCGCTAGACTCGTCGACCTCATGAAAATAGGCCGAAACGACCCGTGCCATTGCGGCTCCGGGGAGAAGTACAAGAAGTGCCACCTCCCCAAGGACAACGCGGACCGCTCCGCGGAGCTCGCCGCCCTCGCCGCGACCGCGGCCGCCGCGCAGGCGAAGGTCGACGCTGACGAGGCCGAGGCGAAGGAGAAGGGCGAGGATGGCAAGGGCGAGCGCCCCGTCGCCGCGCGCTCCAAGGACGCAGGCGCCGCGAAGCCGCGCACACCCGCACCGACGCAGGCGCCCGCGTTTCGTCGCAAGTCCGTCTGAGCCGGGAGGTAGGATCGACGGATGCGAGCATCCGGTTTCGTCGCGTTCGCGTCCGCGCTCCTCGCTTCGGTCGCGTGCGGCGACCGCTCCTCCGACGCCGTCTCGAGCAGTGGCTCGAGCGGCACCGAGCCGCCGGCTAGCTCGAGCGGCACGAGCGGCAGCGCTGGAACGAGCGGTAGCAGCGGCACCAGCGGCAGCAGCGGCACCAGCGGGAGCGGCGGCTCGAGCGGCGGCACCGACGGCGGGAGCGACGCCGGACCCGACGGCGGCGGCGGGCGCGACTACTCCGCGAACAAGGCTGCCTTCTTCGGCGCGAGCCGCTGCGCGGGCGCCGGCCTCACGCTGTGCGACGACTTCGAGAGCGGCACGCTCGACAAGACCACGTGGAGCGTCGTCGGCACCGCGCCCGTCATCGACGGGCTCCAGCACGCGCGCGGCACCAAGGCGCTGCACATCACGATGAACGGCAACGGCGCTTCGTACATCAAGGAGACGAAGACCTTCCCCGCCGCGAAGAACACCTACTGGGGCCGCGTGTTCGTGTGGTTCGACGCGCTCCCGGTCGCGCCCATGACCTACTCGCACTGGACGTTCGGCGCCGCGACCGGCACCGGCGTGCAGGGCGAGATCCGCCTCAGCGGTCAGCTCCAGAACGGCGCGAACCACTTCGGCGTCGGCACCGACAGCGGCCAGTCCGCGACGGGCACCGGCGACTGGACGAGCTCCGACAAAGATCCCGCAAACGCTCCGCTCGCGGTCCCGACCAAGCAGTGGGTCTGCATCGAGTGGCTGCACAAGGGCGACACGAACGAGACGAAGTTCTACTGGGACGCCGTCGAGCACGCCTCGCTCGCCACCACCACGACCAAGCACGGCGGCAACGCGAACCCGTTCATCCTGCCGCAGTTCACGGCGATGTGGGTCGGCTGGCAGGAGTACCAGCCGTCCACCGAGAAATTCGAGATGTGGCTCGACGAGGTCGCGGTCGACGCCACGCGCATCGGCTGTATTTTGTGACCGTGGACAACGTTGGTGTCGCTCGTGCGCTCGAGGATCTCGCGGACCTCCAGGAGCTCTCCGGGATCGCCGTGTTCAAGGTGCGGGCGTTCCGCTCTGCGGCGCGCGCCATCGAGGGCACCAGCGAGAACATCGCCGACCTCGTGCGCGACGGGAAGCTGAAGGACGTCCGCGGCGTCGGCGAGGGCGTCGCGCGCCGCATCAAGGAGCTCACCGAGACCGGCAAGATCGCGGAGGCCGAGGACCTGCGCGCGAAGCTGCCGCCCGGTCTCGTCGACCTCATGAACGTGCCGGGGCTCGGCCTCAAGACCGCGCAGCAGGTCTGGAAGGAACGGAACATCACGTCGATCGACGAGCTCGACGCGGCCGCAAAGGCCGGCAAGCTGCGCGACCTCCCGCGCTTCGGGCAGAAGCGCGAGGAGAAGCTCATCGTCGCCATCGAGGCCTTCCGCAAGCGCGCGGCCGCGCCGAAGCGCCGCCCTCTCGCCGAGGCGATGCTCGCGGCCGAGGCGCTGTGCGAGCGCATGCGGGTCGTGCCCGGCGTCATCGCGGTGGAGTTCGCGGGCAGCCTGCGCCGCCGCGCCGAGACCATCGGCGATCTCGACGTGCTGGTCTCCGCGAAGCCCGAGGACGCCCCGGGCATCATGCAGGCCTTCGCCGAGGCGCCCGAGGTGGTCGAGGTGCTGGGCCGCGGCGAGACGAAGACGAGCGTGGTGCTCGACAGCGGTATGCAGGCCGATCTCCGCGTCATCCCGCACTCCGCGTGGGGCGCCGCGCTCCAGTACTTCACGGGCTCGAAGGATCACAACGTCGCGATGCGCACGCTCGCGGTGAAGAAGAAGCTCAAGGTCAGCGAGTACGGCGTGTTCGACGCGACCGGCGCGAAGATCGCCGGCGCCGACGAGGCGGGCGTCTACGAGGCGATCGGCCTGCGCTGGATGGCGCCCGAGATGCGCGAGAACCGCGGCGAGATCGAGGCCTCCGCCGCTGACCGACTCCCGCGCCTCGTCGAGCTCGCGGACCTACGCGGCGATCTCCACATGCACACGACCGAGACCGACGGCAAGAGCTCGCTCGAGCAGATGGCCGAGGCCGCGATCGCCGCCGGGCACGCGTACGTCGCCATCACCGACCACTCGGAGACGCTCTCGTTCGTGCGCGGCATGAGCCGCGATCGCCTGCGTCTCCAGCGCCAGCACATCCGCTCCGTCGAGGAGAAGCTCGGCTCGATCCGCCTCTTCGCCGGCATCGAGGCGGACATCCTCGCCGACGGCGCGCTCGACCTCGAGGACGCGCTCGGCGAGCTGGACTGGGTGGTGGGGAGCGTCCACCAGCACCTGCGCATGACGAAGGAGGAGATGACGAAGCGCGTCGTGCGCGCCATCGATTCCGGCAGGATGGACTGCCTCGGTCATCCCACCGGCCGCCAGCTCGGCTACCGCGAGCCGAGCGCCATCGACATGGAGGCCGTGCTCGCGGCGATGAAGCGCACGGGCGTCGCCATCGAGCTCAATTGCTCGCCGAGCCGGCTCGACGTGGACGAGCACACCGCCCGCATGGCGCGGGATGCCGGCGTTCCCGTCGTCCTCAACAGCGACGCGCACGGCGTGCGTGAGCTCTCGCACCAGCGCTACGGGATCGGCATCGCGCGCCGCGCCTGGCTCTCCAAGGAACACATCCTGAACACGCGTTCGGCCGCCGAGATCCAGGAATGGCGCGCCGCCCGCCGCAGCTGACATCGCGAACCATGTAGTTGCATGCGTCGCGGCCCCGGGCCGCCATGGAAAAGCGGGACGGGGGCTGCCGTGCTGCGTGTTTCGCACCTCGACCAAAGAAGAAGCTTCTTGATCAGAGCAAGCGCGACGTGACGAA